>NZ_JBFAHK010000008.1:0-390602 GCF_040802095.1 Nonomuraea sp. NPDC050783 | reverse complement strand
CTCCATGAGCGACTCGTCCTCGCTCTCCTGGATGATGCCCTCGATGAGCCCGCTGCGGTGCTCCTCGATCTGCGCCTCGTAGTCGGCGCCGTCCACGACCCGGCCGACCACCCGGTGGTAGTCGGCCCGCACCGTGGAGGTGGCCGCGAGCACGCCCTGGCCGGGGCCGTCGACGGCGAGCACCGCCAGCCCCCGGCGCAGCAGGGCGGCGGCCAGGTCGTGGAACTCCTCCTTGCCGGAGTCCAGCCCCGGCACGACCACGGCCGTGGGCGCGCCGGCCGGGCCGCGCAGCCGGCCGGTGAAGCCCGGCCCCTCGACGCGGCGCGCGTCCGGCTCCAGCAGTTCGAGCGCGCGGCCCATCGCCGCGTCGGCCTCGGCGGCGGCGCGCGCCCGCCCGGGGCCGGAGCCGGGGCCCAGGGTGGCGACGTGGAACCAGCGCGCCGCGACCTGGTAGTGCTCGGCCGCGGAGACGGCGGTGGCCGCCCGCCCGGCGCGGTCCAGGTGGCCGCGGGCGGCCCGCGTCAGGGCCTCGCACCCCCGGTCCAGGCCGGTCAGCTCGCCGGTGACGCGCAGGTACTCGTGCGGGTCCAGCCCGGCTCCGGTGGCGCGGCTCAGGTTGGCGGCGGCGAAGTCCGCGACGTTCACCGGGGCCCTCCGACGGTCAGGACGGCCTTGCCGCGGACGCGGCGCTCCCGCAGGTCCACCAGGACCTCGGCGGTGCTGCTCCAGTCGGCGACGCGGCCGGTCTCCGGATGCAGCCGGCCGGCGGACACCAGGCGTACCAGGGTGGCCAGGTCGGCGCCGTACGGAGCGCCGGCGTAGTGGAAGTGCCTGATCACGCCGTTCTCCGCACCGGCGAACAGGTCGAAGAAGCTCAGCGTCGCGGGCGTGCGGCTGGCCTGGCCGAACCAGATCAGCGTGCCGCCCGGCACCAGCCGCTCCAGCGCCGCCGCGAGCGCGGGGCCGCCGGTGGACTCCAGCACCACGTCGTACGGGCCCGGCGCCGCCGCCACGTCGTGCGTGATCGCCGCCGCGCCCAGCTCGCGCAGCCGCGCGCCGCGCTCGGCGGTGGCGGTGACCGCCGTCACCTCGGCGCCCGCCGCCGCGGCGAGCTCGGTCACGTAGTGGCCCACCCCGCCCGAGGCCCCGGTCAGCAGCACGCGCCGGCCGATCAACGGTCCGGCGGCGCGCAGCAGCCGGAGCGCGGTGATCCCGGCCAGCGGCAGGGCGGCCGCCTGGACGTCGGTGACGTCGCCGGGCAGGGCCGCCAGGGAGTGGGTGGGCACGGCGACGTACTCGGCCCAGCCGCCCATCGGCGGGTGACCGGCCACGCGGGTGCCCGCGGCGGGGCCCGAGCCGTCGGCGGCGGCCTGCACGACCAGGCCGGCGACGTCCTTGCCGGGCAGCAGGCCGGGCCGCGGCCTCTCCAGCAGGAACGTCTCGCCGCGGTTGGGGGAGAACGCCGCGACGCGCACGAGTGCTTCGTCCGGGGCCGGGGAGGGCTGCGGGCTCTGCGCGAACTCCACCGGGCGGGCCGGATCTCCCGTAGGGATCAATCTTCGCATGTGGCCATGAAACCGGCGGCGCCCGCCGGAGTTCCAACAACGTCCGCGACAGGCCGACAACCGATGGTTGTCGCCTACAGTGACAGGCGTGGATCTCGACCTGGCGCAGGTGCGGGCGTTCGTGCTGGCCGCCGAGGAGCTGCACTTCCGGCACGCCGCCGAGGCGCTGTCGATCTCGCAGCAGGCGCTGTCCAAGCGGATCGCCCGGCTGGAGTCCACGCTCGGCAGGCGGCTGTTCGAACGCGGTGCCCAGGGAGTGCGGCTCACCGAGACCGGGCAGCGCTTCCTGCAACCGGCCAGGCAGGCGCTGGCCGCCGCCGACCTGGCGGTCGAGGCGGCGCTGAAGGCGCACCGGCCGCTGCGCGTGGACGTCTGGGGCCACCTGTACGCGCCCATGCGCACCCTGGCCCAGGTGGCGGGCGAGGTGCCGCGCCTGGAGCTCGGCCACGGCCGCGACCTGTCGTCGGTGGCCGCCGCGCTGCTGCACGGCGACATCGACGCCGCCTTCGGCCGCGTCCACCCGCCGCTGCCCGCGGGGCTGACCCACCGCCTGGTACGCCTCGAACCGGTCGACGTGCTCCTGCCCGCGCGCCACCCGCTGGCGGACGCCCCGGCGATCCGGCCCGCCCAGCTCCGCGACGGCGTGCTCTGGACGCCGGGGCCGCTGCACCGGCTCGACTTCCTGCACCGCTTCGCCGAGCACTTCGCCGTCCGCGAGCACGCCGAGGGCCCCAACCTCGGGCTGGAGCACTTCCTGACCGGCCTGGACGCCGACCCGCGCCGCTTCTGCCTGCTCCCGGCCGACGTGCCGCTCCCGCCCCGCCCGGCCGTCCGCCCGGTGCCGCTGGTGGAGCCGACCCCTCTGTACGCCTGGTCGCTGATCTGGCGCGGCGACGGCCACCCGCCGCTGGACACCCTGATCGCCGCCTTCACGGCCCGGGCCGAGCGCAACCGCTGGCTGGAGTACGACCCGTCCCGCGACTGGCTCCCCGGCCCGGGACGGCCGCCCGGGTGATCCCGCTCGCCGGCTGAGGCCGGCCGGGTGTCAGGTCAGGAACGGGGAGACGGCGGTCCAGGCGGGGTCGGTGGAGATGTCCACCCGGGGCTCGCCCTCCTCCCAGCTCACGATCAGCTCCTTGGCGTGGATCGCGGCGTCGCCGGTCGGGTCGGCGTAGATGTGGATGAGCCGCTGCCCCTCGGTGCTGAGGTGGGCGGCCAGGATCGCGTCGTCGCGCAGCTTGAGCAGGCGGGCGGCCAGGCGCTCCTCGAAGTCGCGCAGCGCGGTCAGCGACTCGCCGATGGGCAGCCCCGACTCGTCGCGGTGCGCGTACGGCAGCGTGATCGCGATGTGCTGGTCGAAGAGCGGGTGGTCGACCGGCCGCAGCGGGTGGCGGGCGGTGGCCACCAGCGGCGCCCCGCCGGCGGTCTGCCCCTCCAGGAGCACCCACTCCTCCTCGTCGTAGCCCGAGGCGAGGTCGGCGACCACGGCCGGCAGGTGCGCGGCGGCCACGGCGTCGATGGGCTCGCCCGTCACCGCGGTGATCTCGCCCACCCAGCGGGCCACGTCGTCCTCGCCCAGCAGCCAGTCGAGGGCGAGCAGCGCGGCGTCCAGGCGGGCGTCCGCGTCCAGCTCGGCGAAGACCGGATGGTAGGCCGCCACGTCCACGCGCGGCTGGTCGCGCGGCACCCGCAGGCCCAGCACGAGCTTGTCGAGCGCGAACTCGTGGCCGCCCACGTCGAGCGTGAGCTCGGCCGCCTGCGGGTTGGCCTGCCGCGACGGGTGGAACTCCCACAGCAGGTCGGCGGGTGGCGCGGCCTTGGCCCAGCGGTGCGCCAGCGGGCGCAGCTCGGCGTCGCCCGCCGAGGTCACCACGAGGGCGTGCATGGCGTTGCGCGCGGGCGCCACCTCCCACACCAGCTCGGGATGCACGGCGGCCACCGCCGGCGCCAGCAGCTCCTCCAGCCCGCCGGTGTCGCCCGCGGCGACCAGCGAGTCGACGGCCGGCCTGGTCTCCTGCCACCACGTCCAGAATGCGGCGATCGCGTCCTCGCGGGACTCGCCGCCGTGGTCCTCGGCGTCCTTGCGCCCGAACAGTCGCATGCGCTGAATCCTCGCAGACCGGGGGCGCGCCCGCGCACTCCCCGCCGGACAGTACGCTGGAACGGTCATGGGACTGCGTGTGCTTGCCGCCATGTCGGGCGGCGTCGACTCAGCCGTGGCCGCCGCGCGCATCGCCGAGGCCGGTCACGAGGTCACTGGTGTCCACCTCGCGTTGTCGGCCAACCCCCAGTCGCATCGCACGGGGGCCCGCGGCTGCTGCACGATCGAGGACTCCCGCGACGCGCGCCGGGCGGCCGACGTCATCGGCATCCCCTTCTACATCTGGGACATGGCCGAGCGCTTCCAGCGTGACGTGATCGAGGACTTCGTGGCCGAGTACGCCGCCGGCCGCACGCCCAACCCCTGCCTGCGGTGCAACGAGAAGATCAAGTTCGCGGCGGTGCTCGACCGGGCGCTGGCGCTCGGCTTCGACGCCGTGGCCACCGGTCACCACGCCCGGCTGGTCGACGGCGTGCTGTCGCGCAGCCCCGACCAGGGCAAGGACCAGTCGTACGTGCTGGGCGTGCTCACCCGCGAGCAGCTCGCGCACGCGATCTTCCCGCTCGGCGACTCCACCAAGGCCGAGGTGCGCGCCGAGGCGGCGCGGCGCGGGCTGACGGTCGCCGACAAGCCCGACAGCCACGACATCTGCTTCATCGCCGACGGCGACACGCGCGGCTTCCTCGCCGACCGGCTCGGCGCGGCCGAGGGCCCGATCGTCGACCAGGACGGCACGGTGGTCGGCAGCCACCAGGGCGCCCACGGGTTCACCGTCGGGCAGCGCAAGGGCCTGCGCATCGACCGTCCCGCGCCCGACGGCCGGCCCCGCTACGTGCTGTCGATCGAGCCGGTGAGCAACACCGTCACGGTCGGCCCGCGCTCGGCGCTGGAGGTCACCACGATCACCTGCGGCGCCCCCGTGTGGAACGGCCCCGACCTGCGCGACGACCTCACGGTGCAGCTGCGCGCCCACGGCGAGGTCTACGGCTGCCGCTTCGAGGAGGTCGCCGGCGGCCTGCGCATCGCCCTCGACCGGCCGGCCACGGGAGTGGCGGCGGGCCAGGCGGCCGTGCTCTACTCCGGCGACACGGTCATCGGCTCGGCGACGATCGTCTCGGCATCGGCGTCGGCGGGCGGGGGCCGGGTGGCGCGGGCCGCCGGCTAGCTAGCCCAGGCCGACCGACTCGCCGATCGCCAGACGGCGCATGTCGGCGCCCTGCTTGTCGGACTCCATCTTCAGCCAGTTGTCCACCAGGGCCAGGCCGATGTCGCCGTAGAGCGCGTCGTGCGTCGAGTAGGCCCGCGCCGGACGCACCGTGCGCAGGTAGTGCACCACGTCCGGCAGCCTCAGCCAGGGCGCGCCCGTCGGGACCAGCAGCGTGGGCACCTCGGCCTCCGGCACGGTCAGGGCGTCGCCGGGGTAGAAGACCTCGTCGTCCACGAGGAAGCCGACGTTCTGGACGATCGGCATGTCGGGGTGGTTGGCGGCGTGCCACTCGCCGAACGCCCGCACCCGGAACCCGGCGGTCTCGAACGCGTCGCCGTGCCGGACCACCTGGATCTTGGCCGGCACCTCGGACAACCCCGCCGCGACGCCCTCGCACGTCCAGATCTCCAGGTCGGGCGAGGCGGCCTTCAGCTTGCCGACGTCCACGTGGTCCATGTGCTCGTGCGTGATGAGGACGGCGTCCGCGCCGTCGAGCACCGGGTCCTTGGTGAAGGAGCCGGGGTCGATGACGAGGACCTTGCCGTCCTTCTCCAGGCGTACGCACGCGTGGCCGTATTTCGTGAGCTCCATACGCCAGAGCCTACGCTTGTGCCATGTCAACGTGGGAAGCCACCGGGGTCGGGTCACATCCGGGTGATGATCATCTTGAGGCCATCAGGGTCGTGTTCGGGGAGGTGCCCGGGTTGCCCTACCTGCCCGAGCTGCCCGCCAGGGGAGTCGGCGCCGACCTCGTCGGCCGGACGGCCTCGCTGCTGGTCGAGCTGCCCGTCGAGGTGCAGCCGTCGGGGTGGCGGCTGACCGACCGGCCGGGGCGCGACCACCAGCGGGCCGTCGATCACCTGCGGCGCGACCTCGACGGGCTGGAGGAGATCGGGCACGACTACGCGGGGCCGCTCAAGCTGCAGGTGTGCGGGCCGTGGACGCTCGCCGGGGCGATCGAGCTCAAGCACGGCGACAAGATGCTCGCCGACGCGGGCGCGGTGCGCGACCTGACGGCCTCGCTGGCGCAGGGCGTCGCCGACCACTGCGCCGAGGTGCGGCGGCGGCTGCCGGGCGTGACGGAGATCGTGCTGCAGCTCGACGAGCCCGGCCTGCCCGGGGTGCTCACGGGCACGGTGCCGACGGCCTCCGGGTTCGGGCGGCTGCCCGCCGTGGAGGAGTGGCGGGTGCAGGAGTCGCTGCCGCTGTTCGGCGAGCCGGTGGTGCACTGCTGCGCGCCCGGGGTGCCGTTCGGGCTGCTGCGGCGGGCCGGGGTGCGCGGGGTCTCCGTGGACGCCTCGCTGCTGCGCCGGCGCGACGAGGACGAGCTGGGCGAGCTGGCCGAGGCCGGGATCCCGCTGTTCCTGGGGGTCGTGCCGGGCACCGACACCCGGCTGCCGGACGTCGGGGTGATCGCCAAGCCTGCGGTGGAGCTGTGGCGGCGGCTCGGCTTCGCGCCGGACCGGCTGGCCGGGCAGGTCGTGCTCACCCCCGCGTGCGGGCTGGCCGGGGCCTCGCCTGCGTACGCGCGGGCCGCGCTGGCCGCCTGCCGCAAGGCCGCCCAGGTGCTCAAGGACGACCCGGCGAGCGGGACGGCGGGCTGAGCGGGCGGGCGGTTCGCGCCGCTCAGAGGTGGCGCGGCTCGCGCCGCTCGCGGAGGGCCGGCGAGGGCCGGATGTCGGTGCCCGGCTGTAGCGTTTGCTCAGGTTGTCGTACGGAAGGAGAGCCCGCGTGAGCGAGTCAAGCACCGAGGTCGGGGGCGTGCCCGTGGCCGCGCTCAAGCGGCACGCAGAGCTGAGCGATCTGGTCGAGGAGGCCCGCTGGCGCTACTACGTGCTCGACCAGCCGACGGTCAGCGACGCGCAGTTCGACGAGTGGTTCAGGGAGCTGCTGGCCCTGGAGGAGGCCCACCCGTCGTTGCAGACGCCCGACTCGCCGACGCAGAAGGTGGGGGCGTCGCCGGCCTCCAGCGACTTCGCGAAGGTCGCGCACCTGGCCAGGATGGAGAGCCTCGACAACGCCTTCAGCGCCGACGACATGGCGGCCTGGCAGGCGCGGGCCGAGCGGCTGGCCGAGGGCGACCCCGGGCCCTACCTGTGCGAGCTGAAGATCGACGGCCTGGCCATCGCCCTGGTCTACCGCGACGGCAGGCTGGAGCGCGGCGCCGTCCGCGGTGACGGGCGCGTCGGCGACGACGTGACGGCCAACGTGCGCACGATCACCGGCATCCCGCACCGGCTCGCCGGCGACGACGTGCCGAGCCTGCTGGAGGTGCGCGGCGAGATCTACATGCCGGTCGAGGGCTTCAACCGCCTTAACGAGCAGCTCGTCGAGCAGGGCAAGCCGCCGTTCGCCAACCCGCGCAACTCCGCGGCCGGCAGCCTGCGGCAGAAGGACCCGCGCGTCACCGCGCAGCGGCCGCTGCGGATGCTGGTGCACGGCGTCGGGGTCTGGGAGGGGGCGAGCGAGCCGCGCGCGCAGTCGGAGGTCTACGACCGGCTGCGCGCGTTCGGGCTGCCGGTCAGCGACCTCTACAAGGTGGTGCCGACGCTCGCCGAGGTCAACGAGTTCATCGAGCACTACCGCGAGCACCGGCACGACCCGGCGTACGAGATCGACGGGGTCGTGGTCAAGATCGACGACTTCCGCACGCAGCGCGAGCTGGGCTCCACCTCGCGGGCGCCGCGGTGGGCGATCGCCTTCAAGTACCCGCCGGAGGAGGTCAACACCAAGTTGCTCGACATCCAGGTGGGGGTGGGGCGCACCGGGCGGGTGACGCCGTTCGCGGTGATGGAGCCGGTGGTGGTGTCCGGGTCCACCGTCGAGCGGGCCACGCTGCACAACGCCGCGATCGTGCAGAAGAAGGGCGTGCTCATCGGCGACACCGTGGTGCTGCGCAAGGCGGGCGACGTCATCCCCGAGGTCAGGGGGCCGGTGGCGGCGCTGCGCGACGGGTCCGAGCGGGAGTTCGTCATGCCGACGCACTGCCCCGAGTGCGGCACCGAGCTGGCCTACGAGCGCGAGGGCGACGCCGACCTGCGCTGCCCCAACGCCCGAAGCTGCCCGGCGCAGATCCGCGAGCGCGTCTTCTTCGCGGCCGGGCGCAGGGCGCTCGACATCAACGGGCTCGGCTACGTCGCGGCCACCGCGCTCAGCCAGCCGCTGCCGCCGCAGGAGCCGGTGTTGCGCACCGAGGCCGACCTGTTCGACCTGACGCTGGAGCAGCTCCTGCCGATCAGGTCGGTGGTCCGCGACCCCGACTCCGGGCTGCCCAAGACCGATCCCAAGACCGGCGAGCAGAAGGTCGTCACGCTCTTCTCCAACCAGAACGGCGAGCCCAGCGCCAACGCGCGGCTGCTCCTTGAGGAGCTGGAGCGGGCCAAGCAGGCCTCGCTCGCGCAGGTGCTGGTCGCGCTGTCGATCCGGCACGTGGGTCCGCCCACCGCCCGCGATCTGGCCAACGCCATGCGCTCGATCGACGCGATCATGAACGCGACGGAGGAGGAGCTGGCCGCCGTCCCGGGGATCGGGCCGCGGGTGGCGGCGACGATCAAGGAGTGGTTCGAGGTCGACTGGCACCGGGAGATCGTCGAGCGGTGGCGGGCCGCCGGGGTGCGCATGGAGGACGATCCCGCGCCGGAGAAGGGGCCGCAGACGCTCGACGGGCTGACGTTCGTGGTGACGGGCACGCTGGAGGGCTACACCCGCGACTCGGCCTCCGACGCGATCGCCGCCCGGGGCGGGAAGGTGGCCTCGTCGGTGTCGAAGAAGACCTCGTTCCTGGTCGCGGGGGAGAACGCGGGGTCGAAGTACGACAAGGCGGTGAGCCTGGGGGTGCCGATCCTGGACGGCACCGGGTTCGCGGTGCTCCTGGCGGACGGGCCGGAGGCGGCGGCCGAGGCGGCGGTCAAGCCGGAGGCGTGACGGCGGCGGCAAAGCCGGAGGCGTGACGGTGGCGGGCGCGGCGCCGTGGCGGTGGCGCCCGCGGCGCTTCTCCGGTGCGGGCACGGATCGGGCAGGGTTTGCTACGCAGGGTGGTTTTTGGGTATATGTCGGAAAGGAGAATTACGGACCGTACGCGCTTGGTTTCGCGAAGTGGGCTGAAGGTCGTACCCTCCCATAGTGACCTAATGGGGGTTCTGTTATCGATGACTGACCCAACCGACACCCGCGACACCGGGCCACGTGTCGGCACGCCGCTGTGGGCCTTCCTGGCCGGCATCACCGTGATCGGCTTCACCGCCCTGCTCGTCTCCATGCTCCGGCTCGACGCCACCGGGCTCGTCGAGCTGGCCGGCACCGCGCTGTTCTGGGTGCTGGCGGTCCTGACGATCCTGGGCGAGCTGCGTCCCGTGATGGTGTCCTCCGCCGCCTCCGTGGGCGGGACGTACCCGTCCACCATGTTCACCTTCGCCGTGCTGCTGCACTTCGGACTGCCGGTCGCGGTGCTCCTGCAGGCCGTCGCGGTCGCCCTGAACGGGGTGCTCACGCGCAAGGCCTGGCACCGGGTCATGTTCAACATCGCGCAGTCCACCCTCGCGCTCACCGCCGCGGCCGTGGTGCTGGGGGCCTTCGGCATCGTGCCGAGCCCGGCCGCGCCCTGGGAGCCCGGTGTCCCCGACCTGGTGCCGATCGCGCTGGCCGGCATCGCCTACTTCGTCACCCGCGCCACCCTCGTCTGCGGGGCGGTCGCGCTGCACGAGCGGCGCTCGATCGTCCGCGTGCTGAAGGCCACCGCCGGGCCGCAGAGCCTCGTCTACGCCGCGCTGCTGGGCATGGCGCCGCTGGTCGTCGTGGTGATGGACCACTCGCCCGGCCTGGTGCCGCTGTTCGTCGCGCCCCTCGCGGCCGTCTACTTCACCGCCACGCTGTCCATGCGCCGCGACCACCAGGCGCTGCACGACGAGCTGACCGGCCTGCCCAACCGCAAGCTGCTCATCGTGAGCACCGAGGAGGCGCTGGCCGAGGCCCGCCAGGACGAGCGGGTCGGCCTGTTCCTGCTCGACCTCGACCGGTTCAAGGAGGTCAACGACACGATGGGCCACCCGGTGGGCGACCGGTTGTTGCAGATGGTGGCCCACCGCCTGACCCACTCGGTGCGTCCCGGCGACGTGGTGGCCCGGCTCGGCGGCGACGAGTTCGCCGTGCTGCTGCCCTCGATCCGCGACACCCACGCGGCCCGGGAGGTCGCGGCCCGGCTGCGCGCGGCGCTGACCGAGCCGGTGCGGCTGGAGGGCATGACGTTCGACGTGGACGCCTCGGTCGGCATCGCGCTCTACCCCGACCACGCCCCCGACTTCGAGCTGCTGCTGCAACGCGCGGACGTGGCGATGTACCTGGCCAAGGAGGGGCGCACCGGCGTCGAGCTGTACCAGCCGGACAAGGACCGGAACTCGCCCGAGCGGCTGACGTTACTCGGCGACCTGCGCCGCGCCATCGACGACCGCGCCGCCGGCGGCGGCGAGCTGCGGCTGCACTACCAGCCCAAGGTCGGGCTGGGCAGCGGCGCGGTGCAGGGGGTGGAGGCGCTGCTGCGCTGGCGGCACCCGGTGCACGGGACGATCCCGCCGTCGGAGTTCGTGCCGCTGGCGGAGCAGTCCTACCTGATGCGGCAGCTCACGGCGTACGTGATCGACGAGGCGCTGGCGCAGGCCGCCCGCTGGTGGCACGGCGGGCTGCGGGTGCAGGTCTCGGTCAACATCTCCGCCCGCGACCTGCTCGACCCGGCGCTGCCCGAGCAGCTGGAGGTGGGCCTGGCCCGCTACGGCCTGCCGCCCGCGGCCATCCAGCTGGAGGTGACCGAGCGCATCCTGACCGGCGACCAGGCTTACACGGAGACCATCAAGGCGCTGGCCACGCTGGGCGTCCCCCTGTCGCTGGACGACTTCGGCACCGGCTACTCCTCGCTCATCAGGTTGCAGCGGCTGGCGGTGTCCGAGGTGAAGATCGACGCCTCGTTCGTGCGCCGGATCGCCGACTCCGCGGACGACGACCGGATCGTGCGCTCGATCGTGGACCTGGTGCGCTCGCTGGGGCTGCGCTCGGTGGCCGAGGGCGTGGAGTCCGACGACGTCGCCATGCGGCTGGCCGAGATGGGCTGCGACGTGGGGCAGGGGTGGCTGTTCGGCGAGCCGATGCCGCCCGCGGAGGTCACGGCCTGGCTGCGCGAGCACGCCGGGGCCCCGGCCGCCACCGAGTACGGCTACGAGCCCGAGGTCAGCCACACGGGCTGACCCGTCGCCACGCTGCCCGTGGGAGCGCTTCCACGGGGCGGCCGGCGCGTGTTGCCAGTGGGTTAATCGTTCGGGTGCGCTGCGTCAAGCCCCCTAGGATGGCAGTGTCCAAAGACTCCATCCACGAAACGGGTTCAACGACTCATGTCCGCCATAACCCGCGACGAGGTCGCGCACCTGGCCCGGTTGTCCAGGCTGGCGCTCACCGACGACGAGCTCGACCACTACGCCACCCAGCTCGATGCCATCATCGAGTCGGTCGCGAAGGTGGCCGAGGTCGCCGCCGAGGACGTGCCGCCTTCGTCGCACGCGCTTCCGCTCACCAACGTCTTCCGTGCCGACGAGGTGCGTCCGTCCCTGACCCCCGAGCAGGCGCTCTCCGGCGCGCCCGCCGTCGAGGACGACCGCTTCAAGGTGCCGCGCATCCTCGGGGAGGAGGCATGAGCCTGATCCGCAAGACCGCGGCCCAGCTGGGGTCGATGATCGCCGCGGGCGAGGTGTCGGCGGTCGAGGTGGCCGAGGCGCACCTCGACCGCATGGCCGAGGTGGAGCCCAAGGTCAGGGCGTTCCTGCACGTGGACCGCGAGGTCACGCTGGAGCAGGCGCGGGCGGTCGACGCCAGGCTGAGGGCGGGCGAGAAGCTCGGTCCGCTGGCCGGCGTGCCCATCGCGCACAAGGACATCTTCACCACCCACGACATGCCCACCACGGCCGCCTCCAAGATCCTGGAGGGCTGGCGGGCGCCGTACGACGCGACCGTCACCCGGCGGCTGCGCGAGGCCGGGCTGGTCATCCTGGGCAAGACGAACCTCGACGAGTTCGCCATGGGCTCCTCCACGGAGAACTCCGCCTACCACGCCACCCACAACCCCTGGGACCTGACGAGGGTGCCGGGCGGCTCGTCGGGCGGCTCCAGCGCCGCCGTGGCCGCGTACGAGGCGCCGCTGTCCACCGGCACCGACACCGGCGGCTCGATCCGGCAGCCGGCCTCGGTGACCGGCATCGTGGGCATGAAGCCGACCTACGGCGGCTCGTCCCGCTACGGCGTCATCGCCTTCGCCAGCTCGCTCGACACGCCCGGTCCCTTCGCCCGCAACGTGCTCGACGCGGCGCTGCTGCACGAGGCGTTCTCCGGCCACGACCCGATGGACTCCACCTCCATCGACGCCCCGGTCCCGAGCGTGGTCGAGGCGGCCAGGAACCCCGACGTCAGCGGCCTGCGCATCGGTGTCGTCAAGGAGTTCTCCGGCGAGGGCTACCAGGCGGGCGTGCTGGCCCGCTACCACGAGGCCGTCAAGCTGCTGGAGTCGCTCGGCGCCAGCGTGGTCGAGGTCTCCTGCCCGTCGTTCACGACGGCGCTGCCGGCCTACTACCTGATCGCGCCGTCGGAGTGCTCGTCCAACCTGGCCCGCTTCGACGCCATGCGTTACGGCCTGCGCGTCGGCGACGACGGCACCCGCAGCGCCGAGGAGGTCATGGCGCTGACCCGCGCGGCCGGCTTCGGCCCCGAGGTCAAGCGGCGCATCATGCTCGGCACGTACGCGCTGTCCAGCGGCTACTACGACGCCTACTACGGCCAGGCGCAGAAGGTCCGCACGGTCATCTCGCGCGAGTTCGAGGCCGCCTACCAGCAGGTCGACGTCCTGGTGTCGCCGACGACGCCGACCACGGCGTTCCCGATCGGCGAGCGCACCGACGACCCGATGGCGATGTACCTCGCCGACCTGTGCACCATCCCGTCCAACCTCGCGGGCAACGCCGCCATGTCGGTGCCCTGCGGCCTCGCCGACGAGGACGGCCTGCCGGTCGGCCTGCAGATCATGGCCCCGGTGCTGGCCGACGACCGCTGCTACCGCGTCGGCGCCGCCGTGGAGCGGGCCCTGGAGAGCCGCTGGGGCGGCAGCCTGCTGTCGCAGGCTCCGGAGCTGTAGGGAAGGGGGACGGCGGCATGCTCACCCGCATCGAGATCGACGGCTTCAAGTCGTTCGCGGACTTCAAGCTGAACGTGCCGCCGTTCCTCGTGGTCATCGGCCCGAACGCCAGCGGCAAGTCCAATCTCTTCGACGGCATCCAGCTGCTCCGCCGGCTCGTCGACACGCCCAGCCTGTACGACGCCTTCGCGGCTGCCAGGGGCGATCTCGGTGAGCTGTTCCGGCGGCGGGGTGACGGCCGGGTCGTGGATCATATGGCGTTCGCTGTCGAGGTGCTCCTGGACCCGAAGGTGGTCGACCAGTTCGGGGCCGAGCTCGAGATATCGCACACCCGGATCCGCTACGAGCTCGAAATCGTCCAGCGCTTGAGCGAGGACGGCTTCGCGCGTCCTTATGTGGCCAGGGAGGAAGCGCGCCCGATCCGTTCCGCCGACGACTCCTGGACCCGGGAGCAGGGCGTGGGCAGGGAGTTCCGCTCCGCGTTCCTGCGCTACAAGAGGCAGTCACCTCTGCTTGAGACGACCCTCGACGACGCCGGTCGCCAGGTCTTCCGAATCGCGCAGGAAGGGCGGCAAGGGCGCAAGCGGGAGCTCGCGGCGCACGCCGCGGAGGCCACCGTTCTGTCGAGCATCACCTCGGCGGGAGAGTTCCCGCTTCTCTACGCGCTCAGGAAGGAGATCGCTTCCTGGCGTTTCCTTCAACTGGATCCGGCCTCGTTGCGCATGCCCAGCTCTCGTCATCAGCGAGGCGAGCAACTGGAGCCGAGCGGTGCGAATCTCGCCAAGGTTCTCCGCCGGATCGAGCAGACGACCGCGGACGAGTCCGGCAGCTCGCTGGATGAGATCGCCGCCGACATGGCGCGTGTCGTCCGCGGCTTCGCCGGTATCGAGGTGGAGGAGAACGTCGCCAAGGAGCAATGGGAGATCTACCTTCGGACGCGCGATGAGGGAAAGGTGAGCGCCCGTGTCGCATCCGACGGCACCCTGCGCGTCCTGGCCCTCCTGGTCGCGCTCTACGATCCGGCCCACCGCGGGCTCATCTGCTTCGAAGAACCCGAGAACGGAATCTATCCGCAACGTCTGCGGGAGCTCGTCCGGCATCTCCGAAGACTGGTGACGGATCCGAGCCGTGATGTGGAGGAGGACGAACCCCTGGCCCAGCTCCTCATGAGCAGTCACTCCCCGTTGATGCTCGTGGCCCTGGATCCGGAGGACCTCCTGGTCATGGACTGGATCACGGTGCCTGAGGACGATGTGGCCGGTGTGGGGAGCCGCGTGTCGCGTGCCCGCCATCTGGTGCCGAGCACCCCGGACGGCACGCCGCCTCTTGACGAGGTCGGGCTCGTCGTCCCGGGGCCCGAGTGGCGGGCTTTCGCCGCCATTTCGAAAGAAGAGGCACGGCAGCTTCTGGAGGAGGCCTCGTGATCGAGGTCAACGCCTTCCTGACCGCTGAAGGAAACTCCGACTACGACTTCTTGCCCGTGCTGCTGGAGCGGGCGCTGAATCGTTTGTGCCTGCCGCACCGCCTCGCGGTGGCAGGAATGACCTTGCTCTTCTACCACTACGACGGTTCGGCGGCCCCGGATCGTGAGGAACGGAAATACTGGGCTCCGTTACGGGAGTCATGGAAGAAGCACGGGCCGGGCCGGCCGTTGGTGAGAGTGGTCCCCGTCCGTGAGATGGAAAGCCGGGCACTGAGCGACCTGGATGTCCTGCGTCAGGTCGCAGGATCGTCGTGGCATGCCAAAGGCGTCTTCGAGGGTGAACGCCTCTCTCGGGTGGAGTGCCTGTCCGACCCGAAACGGACGTTGAAGGAAGTCGTCGCGAGTGGCAGGCGGCGCCGCCGAGCGGGCCGGGAGGCGGGCGACTACCTGACCCGCATCGCCGAGCTCATGAGCCTGGACTACCTGGAAAGCGTGCCCTCGTACCGTCTCTGGCTGTCCGGGACGTGCGAGGCTCTGGAAGAACTGAGGTTGATCCGTGATTGACACAACAGGGACCATGCCGTACGACGAGGCGCTGGAGCGGTTCGAGCCGGTGCTCGGGCTGGAGACGCACGTCGAGCTGGGCACCGAGTCGAAGATGTTCTGCGGCTGCAGGACCACCTTCGGCGCTCCGCCCAACACGCAGGTCTGCCCCACCTGCCTGGCGCTGCCCGGCTCGCTGCCGGTGGCCAACGCCCAGGCCATCGAGTCGACGATCCGCATCGGCCTGGCGCTGAACTGCTCGATCGCCGAGTGGTGCCGCTTCGCCCGGAAGAACTACTTCTATCCGGACATGCCGAAGAACTACCAGATCTCGCAGTACGACGAGCCGCTCTGCTTCGACGGCTACCTCGACGTCGAGGTGGGCGGCGAGACCGTGCGCATCGGCATCGAGCGGGTGCACCTGGAGGAGGACACCGGCAAGTCCACCCACGTGGGCGGCGCGACCGGGCGCATCCACGGCGCCGACTACTCCATCGTCGACTACAACCGGGCCGGCATCCCGCTGGTGGAGATCGTCACCAAGCCCATCCCGGGCACCGACCGGATGGCGCCCGAGGTCGCCCGCGCCTACGTCACCGAGCTGCGCGAGATCATGCGCTCGCTCGGCGTCTCCGACGTGCGCATGGAGGAGGGCTCGCTGCGCTGCGACGTCAACGTCTCGCTGATGCCGCGCGGCTCCACCGAGTGGGGCACCCGCACCGAGACCAAGAACGTCAACTCGCTGCGCAGCGTCGAGCGGGCCGTGCGCAGCGAGATCGAGCGGCAGGCCGCCGTGCTCGCCGAGGGCGGCAAGATCGTCCAGGAGACCCGGCACTTCCACGAGGACACCGGCACCACCACGTCCGGCCGGTCCAAGGAGGAGGCGCAGGACTACCGGTACTTCCCCGAGCCCGACCTGGTGCCGATCGCGCCCGACCCGGCGTGGGTGGCCGAGCTGAAGGCGGCGCTGCCCGAGCTGCCGTCGGTCAAGCGCAAGCGGTTGCAGGCCGAGTGGGGGCTGTCCGACCTCGACATGCAGGCCATGCACAACGCCGACGCGATCGACCTGGTCGAGGCGACCGTGGCGGCCGGCGCGCCGGCGGCCGACGCGCGCAAGTGGTGGATGGGCGAGCTGGCCCGCCGCGCCAACGAGACCGGCGTGCCGCTGTCCGACCTGGCCATCACGCCCGCCCAGATCGCGCGGGTGACCGAGCTGGTGGCCTCCGGCGCGCTCAACGACAAGCTGGCCCGCGAGGTGCTGGAGGGCGTCCTGGCCGGCGAGGGCACGCCGGACGAGGTCGTCGCGGCGCGCGGGCTGCAGATCGTCAACGACGAGGGCGAGCTGTCGGCGATCATCGACCAGGTGCTGGCCGAGAACGCCGACGCGGCCGACAAGGTGCGCTCCGGCAAGATCGCGGCCGCCGGCGCGCTGGTCGGCGGCGTGATGCGGGCCAGCAAGGGCAAGGCGGACGCGGCCCGGGCCCGGCAGATGATCCTGGAGAAGCTGGGCGTGTCCGAGTAGCCCCGCGTAGCCCTGAGTAGCCCCGCGTAGTCCTGAGTAGCCCCGCGTAGTCCTGAGTAGCCCCGCGTAGTCCTGAGTAGTCCCGCGTAGTCCCGCGTAGTTCCGCACCCTTTCCGGGAGGGGCCCGGCCGCCCCGGTGGCCGGGCCCCTCCCGCGTTCTCCGCGCAAGGGCGTAGGGCCAAATGCCGAGATCCTCCGGCACCCCCGCCGGAGGCGCGCCGGGGCGGGACATCATAAGTTCGCGGCATGACGAGGAAAGCGTTGACCGCGGGGCTGGTGGCGATGATGTCACTGGTGGCCTTCGAGTACATGGCGGTGGCGACCGCGATGCCGGTCGTGGCCGAGGAGCTGGGCGGGCTGGAGCTGTACGGGCTGGCCTTCAGCGGGGCGATGGCGGCGAGCGTGGTCGGCACCGTGCTCGGCGGCCGGTGGGCGGACCTGCGCGGGCCGCTGGCGCCGCTGTGGACGGGCGTGGCCGGGTTCGCCGCGGGGCTGGCGGTGGCGGGTCTCGCGCCGAGCATGGAGGTGCTGATCGCGGGCCGTTTCGTCCAGGGGTTCGGCGGGGCGCTGGCCAGCGTGGCGCTGTACGTGGTGGTGGCCCGGGTCTATCCCGAGAGCCTGCACCCGAAGATCTTCTCGTTGTTCGCGACCGCCTGGGTGGTGCCGTCCATGGTCGGCCCGGCCATCGTGGGCGTGGTGACCGACACGCTCGGCTGGCGGTGGGTGTTCCTGCTGGTGCCGATCCTGAGCGTGGCCGCCGGGCTGGTGCTGCTGCGCGGCCTGGCGGGCCAGCCGGTGACCGGCGGGCAGCGCGCGCCGGCGCCCGGCCTGCCCGCCAGGGTCGCGTGGGCGGTGGTGACGGCGGTCGGGGCCGGGCTCATGCAGTACGGCAGCGATGGGCGGCTGCCGCTGCTGGTCGCCGGGCTGGTGGTGCTGGCCGTGGCGCTGCCCAGGCTGCTGCCGGCCGGGACGCTGCGGGCCGCGCGCGGGATGCCGTCCGTGGTGGGGCTGCGCGGGCTGGCGGCCGGGGCGTTCTTCGCGGCCGAGGTCATGGTGCCGCTGATGTTGCGCGAGGAGCGCGGGCTGTCCACGACGGCGGCCGGGCTGGTGCTCACCGGCGGGGCGCTGAGCTGGTCGTTCGCGTCCTGGTTGCAGGGGCGGCAGGTCTTCGGGCAGCGGACGAACCTGCGGCTCGGGGCGGCCATGATCGCGGCGGGCATCCTGATCATGGGGACGGTGGCGTTCTCGGCGATGCCGGTGGCGGTGGCGTACCCGGCGTGGATCGTCACCGGGTTCGGGATCGGGCTGGTCTACCCGACGCTGTCCGTGCTCACGCTGGAGCTGTCGGCGCCGGGGGAGCAGGGCGAGAACAGCTCGGCGTTGCAGGTGGGGGAGTCGGTGTTCTCGGTGGTGTCGGTGGCGGTCACGGCGGCGCTGTTCACCGCCGCAGGGTCGGGGTACTGGGCGGTGTTCGCGGCGACGCTGGTGATGGCGCTGGCCGGGCTGGCGATCGCCTCCCGGGCCTTCGTGGCGGGCGGGGCCGGTCCCGAGGGGCGTACGGAACCGGCCGCGCAGGCGGTCAGCCGGTCGGCGTGACCTCCTCCCGCGCCGGCAGGCGCCTGAGCAGCGGCGCCAGCAGGGCCAGCGCCGCCAGCGCCAGCAGCGTGGCGGCGACCGGGCTGCGCACCAGGACGGTCACGTCGCCCGCCCCGATCGCCAGCGCCCGGCGGAGCTGGATCTCCGCCATCGGCCCCAGGATCATGCCGATCACCGCCGGGGCGACCGGCAGGCCGAAGCGCCGCATGGCGTAGCCGAGCAGGCCGAGGACGTACAGCACGAACAGGTCCACGGCGGAGCCGTTCAGGGCGTACACGCCGAGGGCGGCGAACAGCACGATCCCGGCGTACAGGTACGGCCGGGGCACCCGCAGCACCCGTGCCCACAGCGGCGCCAGCGGCAGGTTGAGCACCAGCAGCATCGTGTTGCCGACGAACAGCGAGGCGATCATGCCCCACACCAGCGCCGGGTCGTGGTCGAAGAGCTGCGGCCCCGGCTGGAGGCCGTACTGCTGGAAGGCGGCCAGCATGATCGCGGCCGTCGCGGACGTGGGCAGGCCCAGCGTGAGCAGCGGCACCAGGGTCCCGGCGGCGGAGGCGTTGTTGGCCGCCTCCGGCCCGGCGACGCCCTCGATGGCGCCCTTGCCGTACTCCTCGCGGGCCACGCCGCGCGCCAGGCGGCGCTCGGCCGCGTACGACAGGAACGTCGGGATCTCGGCCCCGCCGCCCGGCAGCGCCCCGAACGGGAACCCCAGCGCGGTGCCGCGCAGCCACGGCAGCCAGGAGCGCCGCCAGTCCGCGCGGCCCATCCACGCCCGCCCCACGGGCACCACGGAGGGCGGGGCGTGGCGCAGCCGCGAGGCCACGTACAGCGCCTCGCCCAGCGCGAACAGGCCGACCGCGACGATCACCACGTCGATGCCGTCGAGGAGCTGCGGGATGCCCAGCGTCAGGCGCGCCTGCCCGGTCTGCTGGTCGATGCCGACCAGCCCGATCACCAGGCCGAGGCCGAGCGAGGCCAGTCCGCGCACGACCGAGCGCGACAACACCGACGACACGGCGGTGAACGCCAGGATCGCCAGCGCGAAGTAGTCCTCGGGCCCGAACGAGATCGCGAACGCCACCACGGCCGGAGCCGCCACGACCAGCAGCGCGGTGGCGATGGTCCCGGCCACGAACGAGCCGATGGCCGCCGTGGCGAGGGCCTGCGCCGCCCGCCCGCGCCGGGCCATCTTGTTGCCCTCCAGCGCGGTGATCATCGATGAGGACTCGCCGGGCGTGTTGAGCAGGATGGACGTGGTGGAGCCGCCGTACATGCCGCCGTAGTAGATGCCGGCGAACATGATGAACGCGCTGGCCGGCGGCACCGTGAACGTGATCGGCAGCAGCAGCGCCACGGTCATCGCCGGCCCGATGCCGGGCAGCACGCCGACCAGGGTGCCGAGCGTGACGCCGGCCAGCGCGTACAGGAGGTTGACGGGGGTGAGGGCGGCGGCGAAGCCGTCCAGCAGGAGGTGCAGCGAGGTCACCTCAGATCACCCCCTCCAGCGGGCCGCCCGGCAGCCGCACGCCGAGGCCCTTGACGAACAGCAGGTACGTGGCCACGCCCATGACCACCGCGACCACGGCCGCCCGGCCTTTGTGCCCGGCCCCGAGCGCCACCGACAGCCCGAAGAACAGCAGGCTCGCGCCGATCACCCAGCCGAGCACGTCCAGCAGCGCGGCGAAGGCCAGGAAGATGCCGCTCACCAGGCCGACGCCGCGCCGGTCGGCGGGCGCGGCGGCGTCCACGTCCTCGCTCTCCTCGGGGTCGCCGTGCCCGCCGCGCAGCACGTCGAGCACGTAGAACAGGCCGACGACCACCAGCGACCCGCCGACCAGCATCGGGAAGAACCGCGGCCCGAGGCCGAGCCGGGAGGCCGCGGCCGAGACGTCCAGCGTCCCGGCGATCACGAGCACCCCCAGCGCGAGCACCACGACCGCGAGCCCCAGCTCGGGCCGCCACCAGGACCGCCGCCCGTCCTGGGACCCGCCCTGCGGTCCGTTCCGCCATCCGTGCGCCATCAGGACACGAGCCCCATCTCGGCGATGATGCCCTTGACCCGGGCCTGCTCGGCGCTCAGGTAGTCGGCGAACGGCCGCCCGGTCTGGAAGGAGTCGATCCAGCCGTTCTTGGCGACGGCGTCCTTCCACGGCCGGGAGTCGTGCATCTTGGTGACCAGGTCGGTCAGCGCCTTCCTGCCGGCCTCGGACAGCCCGCCGGGGGCGACGAAACCGCGCCAGTTGGCCAGCTCCACGTCGAGGCCGCCCTCCTTGAGGGTGGGCGCGTCCAGGCCGGGCAGCCGCTGCCCGGAGGTGACGCCGAGCGCGCGCAGCTTGCCGGACCTGACGTGCTCGGCGAACTCGCCGACGCCCGAGATGCCCGCGCTGACCTTGTTGCCCAGCAGCTCGTTCAGCGCCTCGCCGCCACCCGAGTGGGCGATGTAGTTGACCCGCTTGGGGTCCACGCCCGCGGCCTTGGCCATGAGCCCGGCCACGATGTGGTCGGTGCCGCCGGCCGAGCCGCCCGAGATCGACACCTTCGCCGGGTCGGCCTTCCAGGCCGCCACCAGGTCGGCCAGCGTCCTGAACGGGGAGGCGGCCGGGACCACGACGATCTCGTACTCCTCGGTCAGCTTGGCGATCGGCGTGGTCTCGGCCAGCGTGACCTTCGACCTGTTCTGCTCGATCGCGCCCACCATGACCAGGCCCATGGTCATGAGCAGGTCGCCGTTGCCCTTCTCGCCGGCGAGCTGCGCCAGGCCGATCGTGCCGCCCGCGCCGGGCACGTTGAACACCTCGACCTTGCGCTCCGGCGCGGCGGCCTTGAGCGCCTGCTCGGCGGTGCGGGAGGTCTGGTCCCAGCCGCCGCCGGGCGCGGCCGGGGCCATGATGCGCAGCGTCCCTGAGGCGGCGGTCCCGCCGCCCTGGCCGCCGCAGCCGGCCAGGGCGCCGAGGGTGAGCGCCGCGAACGCGGCGAAGATGCGCAAGCGCATGATCAACTCCAGAGGGGTCTCACGGTTATGAAACTGGGATGGTGAATCCCCTTCCGGTCCGCGTCGAGGCTTTGCATGCTTGCCGTCATAGTGGTCGTATTGGTCGTGAGCTGGGTTCATGGGTATGTGGCTCGGACGACGGGTGCGTGAGGCCCCGCTGGGGACCCAGCTCTTCGTGCTCCAGATGGTCATCGTGCTGCTCGCCACCGGCGGCACCGCCGGGGTGTGGGCGGGGCGCACCCGCCAGCAGCTCGACGCGCTGCACCAGCAGCGGGCGCTCGCCATCGCCCAGTCGGTGGCCGCGCTCCCGCAGGTCCGCGACGCCTTCAAGCGGCCCGACCCGCAGAGCGTGCTGCAACCGCTGGCGCTCGGCGTGCAGCAGGAGACCGGCGCCGACTACGTCGTCATCGCCGACGCCCAGCAGCGCCGCTACGCCCACCCCAACGCCTCGCTCATCGGCAAGCGGCTGTCCACCGACGGCACCGCGGTGCTGCGGAGCGGCCGGAGCTGGGTCGGCACCGAGACCGGCACGCTCGGCACCACGGTCCGCGGCAAGACCCCCATCCGCGACGAGTACGGCACCGTCATCGGCCTGGTCTCGGTCGGCATCCTGGAGACCACGGTCATGGGCCAGCTCGGCGCCGCCCTGCCGCCGCTGGTGTGGACGGCGCTGGCGGTCATGCTGGCCGGGCTGGCGCTGGCCGCGCTGATCACCGCCCGGGTGCGCAGGCAGACCTTCGGCCTGGAGCCCCGGGAGATCGCCGCGCTGCTGGAGCAGCGCGAGGGCGTGCTGCACGGCGTCAAGGAGGGCGTGCTCGCGCTCGACCTCGACGGCCGCGTGACGCTGGTCAACGACGCCGCCCGCGACCTGCTCGGCGAGGTCGCCGAGGGCGCGGACCTGACCCGCCTGCCGGTCTCCGAGCGCCTGCGCGACGTGCTCGGCGGCGCCGACCCCGGCGAGGACCGCATCGTCCTGCACGGCGAGCGGGTGCTGGTGCTCAACCGCACCCCGGTGTCGGTACGCGGCCGCCACCTCGGCTGGGTGGTCACCCTCAGGGACCGCACCGAGCTGGTCCGCCTGGCCCGCGAGCTGGACGACGCCAGCAGCGCCACCGGCGCCCTGCGCGCGCAGGCGCACGAGTTCGCCAACCGCATGCACACCGTCGTCGGCCTGCTGGAGCTGGGCGAGCACGAGGCCGCGATCGGCTTCATCACCCGCACCACGCGCGGCACGTACGCGACCGGCCTGCGCGAGCGCGTCCAGGACCCGACGCTGGCCGCCCTGCTGCTGGCCAAGTCCGCCGAGGCCGCCGAGCGCGGCGCCACGCTGGTGCTGTCGGAGGACTCCCGGGTGCCCGTGGGCGCGCTCGGCGACCCGCAGGACGCCGTCCTCGTCGTCGGCAACCTGGTGGCCAACGCCATCGACGCGCTCGACGGCGCGCCCGGCACGATCGAGGTGTCGGTGCGGGCCGACGCCGGCGGCCTGCGCGTGCGGGTCGGCGACTCCGGCCCCGGCATCGCCCCCGGCCTGGTGGAGGAGGTGTTCAGGGAGGGCTTCACCACGAAGGCCGCCCACTCGGGGCCGCGCGGCCTCGGCCTGGCCCTGACCCGGCAGGCGTGCCTGCGCCGGGGCGGCTGGGTACGGGTGCGCAACGCGGGCGGCGCGGTCTTCACCGCCCTGCTGCCCAGCGTCCGGGAGGGCGTCCCGGAGGCCGTCCGGGAGGGCGTCCGGTGAGCGACGTGCGCGTGCTCGTGGTGGACGACGACTTCATGGTCGCCCGCATCCACAGCGGCTACGTCGCCCGCGTGCCCGGCTTCCGGGTGGTGTCCGTGGCGCACACGGGCGCCGCCGCCCTCGCCGCCGCGGCCGAGCTGCGGCCCGACCTCGTGCTGCTCGACATCTACCTGCCCGACATGTCGGGGCTCGACGTGCTCAAGGCGCTGCACGACGCGGACGTGCTCATGATCAGCGCCGCCCGGGACGTCACCACGGTCAGGGAGGCCGTGCGCGGCGGCGCGGTCAACTACCTGATCAAGCCGTTCACCGCCGCCGCCCTGGCCGAGCGTCTCCAGCAGTACGCCGACACCCGCCGCCGCCTGACCGCCCTCGGCCCCGAGGCCCGCCAGGACGACGTGGACCGCCTCTTCGGCGCGCCGCCCTCGGCCGTACCCATGCCGAAAGGGTTGTCCGCGGCCACCTGCGCGCTGGTCGCCGATACGCTGCGGGAGGCGGGCCGCGAGTTGTCGGCGGCCGAGACCGCCGAGCTCACCGGCCTGTCGCGGGTGAGCGCCCGCCGCTACCTCGAGCACCTGTGCGCGTCGGGGCAGGCCGTGTTGCGGCCACGTTACGGAACGGCCGGGCGGCCGGAGCATCGCTACCGGTGGCTAGGTTGACACGCTTCCGTAGCCGTTTTCCGTGACATATGCGGATCCCCGTGCCTTACTGTTGCCTGAGACTTGGCTGCGGACCGGGAGGAGATTGAGGCGTGCCTAACGCCGGACCGATCGAATCACCGACCGACCCGTTCGCCTCGGTGCCCCTGCCCTCGTCGAGGGTGTCCAGGAAGCCGCGGATCGAAGGGCTGCCGCCGGGCGTCTCCCGGGACATCTTCGGCCCGCCGGAGCGCCAGGAGCCCCCGCCGGCGCAGGGCCCGGGCGCGCCGGGCGGTCCCGCCGCCGGTGCGCTGCCCCCGGTGGCGCCGCCGGCCCAGCCCTGGCCGGTCAAGGAGAAGGAGCCCGCGCCCGCCCCCGTGTTCGGGCCCGGGCCGGCCGAGCGCCCCTCCTTCGAGGGTGACGCCGACCCGCCCAGGCGGCGGCGGCTCCTGCCGGGCCTGACGCTGCTCGTGGTGGTGCTGGCCGCGCTCGCGTACGCGGTGCCCGCCGTCCTCATGTCCGGCTCGGTCCTGCGCGGCACCCACGTCGCCGGGGTGGACATCGGCGGCCTGACCGTCACCCAGGCGGCCGACAAGCTCCGCACCGAGCTGGGCGCCAAGCTCAGCAGGCCGGTCGTGGTCGAGATCGGCGACAGGAAGGACACCGTCCAGGCCGACGAGGCCGGGCTCGAACTCGACGTGGTCGCCACCATCGGGCAGGCGCCCAGCGGGTTCCCCAGCCCGCTGGAGGTGTGGCGGGGGCTGACCGGCACCACCGAGCTCCAGCCGAAGATCACCATCGACTCCTCGCAGCTCGCCCGGACCGTCGAGGGCCTGGCCGAGACCGTGGACAAGCCCGCGGTCGAGGGCCGCGTCACGTTCGCCGGGCTGGAGCCCAGGGCCCGCCGGCCCGCCGACGGCGTGCTGCTCGACCGGGACGACGCCGTACGCAGGATCGGCGAGACCTTCCTGCGCGGCGGCGGCGCCGTCGTCCTCACCCTGCGGCCCGCCAAGCCGGTCACCACCCCCGAGAGCGTGCAGGCCGCCCTGGCCAAGGCGCGCCAGGCCGTGGCCGCGCCGCTCACGCTCACCGCGGGCGGCAAGCAGGTGCAGGTCCCGCCGGCGATGATCGCCGCCAACCTGGCGTACGTGCCGGACGGCGACGGCACGCTGGTGCCCAGGTTCGACGCCACGGCGGTGCTGGAGAGCCTGGAGAGCGCCCTGGTGGACACCGCGCAGCAGCCGCGCGACGCCACGTACCAGATCGTGAACGGCAGACCGGTCCTGGTGCCCTCGCGCGTCGGGCGGGGCGTCAACGACAAGCTGCTGGCCAGGGACGCGGAGAGGGTGCTCGCCACCGGCGGCTCGCGGGTCGTCCCGGTGCGGCTCGGCACCGTCGAGCCGGCCGTCACCACCCGGCAGGTCAGCGGCCTCGGGATCAGGGAGGAGGTCGGCGCCTTCACCACCTCCTTCGACTGCTGCCAGCCGCGCGTGACGAACATCAGGCGCATGGCGCAGCAGCTCGACGGCCACCTGGTCAAGCCCGGGGCGACGTTCTCGCTCAACGAGGTGATCGGCGAGCCGACCCTGGAGGACGGGTACGTCGAGGCGGGCCAGATCGTCGGCGGCCGCATGGTCGGCATCGTCGGCGGCGGCGGCTCGCAGGTCGCCACGACCCTGTACAACGCGGCCTTCTTCGGCGGCTTCGAGGACATCGAGCACCAGCCCATGGACTACTTCGCGTCGCGCTACCCGGCCGGCCGCGACGCCGCGCTGCTCTACCCCGACACCGACCTCAAGTGGCGCAACGACTCCGAGTACGGCGTGCTCATCAAGACCGCCGTCACCGACACCTCCGTGGCGGTGACGCTGTGGAGCACCAAGCGCTACGACAAGGTCGAGGCGGTCGAGTCCGACCGGCGGGACATCACCCCGTTCCGGCGCGAGGTCAGCTCGGAGCCGGGCTGCCTGCCGACCCTCGGCCAGGAGGGCTTCACGATCGACGTCACCCGGGTGTTCCACGACGACGGCAGGATCGTCAAGCGCGATCCGAAGCTGACCACCGAGTACCGCCCCCAGGCCCAGATCACCTGCGCCGGCGGCCAGTAGCGGCTGCCGGCGCCAGAGGGTCAGGACATCCGGACGGACAGGACGCGGTCGTCGCCCGCGCGCGGCGAGCCGCGGCCGTCCTTGTTGCTGGTGCCGATCCACAGCCCGGAGCCGTCCGGGGTGGCGGTGACGGCGCGCAGGCGGCCGTAGCGACCGGTGAAGCGGGCGACCGGCTCGCCCGCGGAGCCGTCGCCGGCCAGCGGGATCTGCCACAGCCGCGCGCCGCGCAGCGCGCCCACCCAGAGCGAGCCCTCCGCGTACGCCATCCCGGAGGGGGAGGCGTCGGAGGTCGGCCAGGTGACGATCGGGTTCACGTACCGGGAGTCGTCGCCGCGCCCCTCGACCTCGGGCCAGCCGTAGTTGCCGCCCGCCTTGATCAGGTTCACCTCGTCCCAGGTGTTCTGGCCGAACTCGCTGGCGTACAGGCGGCCCTGCTCGTCCCACGCCAGGCCCTGGACGTTGCGGTGGCCGTAGCTGTAGACGAGCGTGCCGAACGGGTTGCCGGGGGCGGGCGCGCCGTCGGTGGTCAGGCGCAGGATCTTGCCGGCCAGCGAGTCGCGGTCCTGCGCGAGGGGGCGGTCGCCGGTCTCGCCGGTGGTGGCGTAGAGGTAGCCGTCCGGGCCGAGGGCGAGGCGGCCGCCGTTGTGGATGCCGCCCTTGGGGATGCCCTGGACGAGCACCTTCGCCTGGCCGAGCCGGTCGCCGTCGAAGGCGTAGCGGACGACGCGGTTGTCCTGCTCGGCGGTGTAGTAGAGGAAGACCTGGCGGTCCTTGACGGCCACGCCCATCAGGCCGCCCTCGCCGTCGGGGCGCGCCTCGGCGATCCTCGCCACCTCCTTGACCCGGCCGGACGGGCTCACCCGCAGCAGCCTGGCGGAGTCCCGCTCGGTCACCAGCGCGTCGCCGCCCGGCAGGAACGCGATCGCCCACGGCACGGCCAGCCCGGTGGCGACGTCCTGCGGCTCGCCGGGGCGGGCGGCGGTGGCGGTGCCGGCGGGGCTGCCGGGCGTGCCCGCGGGGGTGCCCGTGGCGGGCGGGGCCGGTGCGGTGGCGCCGGGCTCCGGCGCGCCGGGAGAGCAGGCGGTCAGCGTGGCCAGGAGCACGATCGTCCAGAGCTTCCTCATGTGTTCCATACTGACCCGTGAGTCGTAGGGTTCTCCGCATGAAGACCTGGGTTCCGTCCGATGCGGTGGCCGATGTCCTGTCCGACATGCCTGGTGTGGAATGCGCTGTCTATGACGGCACGACCCCCGAGCCGGAAGGCATCGGGGAGGTGGAGGTCTGGGTCCCGCCGCTCATCCCGGTGCCCGACGTGCCCGGCACGCTGGCCAGGATGACCTCGCTGCGGCTGGTGCAGACCGTCACCGCGGGCGTGGAGCCGTACCGGCCGCACCTGCCCGAGGGCGCGACGCTGTGCAACGCGCGCGGCGTCCACGACGCCGGCACCGCCGAGTGGGCCGTCGGCGCGATGATCGCGGTGCTGCGCGAGTTTCCCGAGTTCACCGACGCCCAGCGCAGGGGCGAGTGGGCCTACCGCCACACCGCCGTGCTGGCCGACTCCACGGTGCTGATCGTCGGCTACGGCTCCATCGGCGCGGCGCTCGAACGCCGGCTGGAGGGCTTCGAGGTGGAGGTCGTCCGGGTGGCGCGCACCGCCCGCGAGGGCGTGCACGGCCTGGCCGAGCTGCCCGCCCTGCTGCCGCGGGCCGACGTCGTGGTGCTGCTCGTCCCCGCCACCCCTGACACGGCGGGCATGGTGGACGCCGCGTTCCTGGGCCGGATGCGGGACGGCGCCGTGCTGGTCAACGCCGCCAGGGGCGGCATCGTCGACACCGACGCCCTGATCGCCGAGCTGAAAACGGGTAGGCTACGCGCCGCACTGGATGTGACGGCGCCCGAGCCGCTGCCCGAGGGCCACCCCCTGTGGAGCGCGCCGGGCGTGCTGATCACCCCGCACGTGGCGGGCAGCACCCCCGCGTCGGGGCGGCGGATGCTGCGCCTGATCAAGGCCCAGCTCTCGCGTTACCTGGCGGGCCAGGAGCTGCGCAACGTCATCACGGACTCCTACTGAAGGGACCCGTACTGAGAGGATTCCGGAACGTGGCTGGTCCGTGACCTGTGGTGCGTACGGTTACGTTTGCAGGGGATTCCTGACTCGCTGTCAAGGATCTCTTGGCGGCAATGGGTCTGTGTGGTTATCAGATCGGTGACGACATCGGCGTTGTCACCACCCGCGCGTCCGTGACCGCTCACACTGGCGAGGTGATCGCCGGACTTCGGCGGTCGCGGGTGCAGAGTTCGAGACGGGATGGGCAACGACTGTGATCCGCTGGCGTGATCCACGTGCGCCACTGACCGCCGCGGTCGCGGCAGGCGCGGTGGTGCTCGCTGCCGCGTTCCTGAACGACGAGCAGGCGCTCATCGCCGGAGCGATCGTCGGAGGGGTGGCGGCGCTGGCCGCCGCGGCCTTCCTGCTGCTCGCCTCGCTGGGATCGGGCGGGCACCGCCCCACCGCCATGGGCGCGCGCTGGATGGGCGGCGGCGCCGTCATCTGGGGCGCGGGGCTGGCGCTGCGCCCGTTCGCCGGAAGCTTCGTCGCCGGCTTCGCCGATCTGTTCCTGCTGCTCGGTACCGTGGTCACCGCGGGCGGCGCGCTGATCGCCGCCGACCGCAAGCTGCCCGCCAGGACGGTTTTACGGCACATCACCGACGCCTACCTGTGCGCGGCCTCGCTCTTCCTGGTCGGCTGGGTGGTGCAGCTGCGCCACGTGTACGAGGCCGCGGCCGACCCGCCGACCTTCACCCTCGTCATGCTGCCGCCGATGATCGGCCTGCTGGTGACCTGCGCCGTGCTGCCGTCGGTGGCCACCAGCAGGTCGCCGGCGTGGACGCTGGGCCTGGCGGGCGCGGTCACCCTGGTCGCGATGACGGTGACGGGCGTGTCCATCGCCGTGGCGCGCCTCGACGGCGGCCTGCCGCCGGTCTGGGCCGTGCTGCTGGCGCCGGTGGCGTTCCTGCTGCTGTCCGGCGTGCCCTGGTTCCAGTGGCCCGGCCCGATGGGCGGCGCGGTGGCCAGGAACCTGGTCGCGATGGTCCCGCTGGCGCTGGTCGCCGTGGCCGCGGTCACGATGCTGGCCCACGTGGGCGGCGGGCACGCCGAGAAGCCCGTGGCCGGCGTCGTGGTGATCGCGGTCAGCGTCGTGCTGCTCCTGCTGGTACGGCTGTTCGTGGTGTCGGCGACCAACGTACGCATGCGCGGCCTGGTCCGGCTCGGCGAGCGGCAGCTCAGGGAGCTGGCCGAGAGCACCGGCGACGTGGTGTTCCTGTGCGACTACCAGGGCGTGGTCCGCGAGATCGGCGCCGGCGTCGAGGTCACCTACGGCTACCCGCCCGAGGACCTGGTCGGCGGGTCGATCTTCGACTACATCCATCCCGAGGACGTCCCCGGCATCCAGGCCGCGCTGCGTGCCATGGGCCTAGACGAGGAGCACACCACCCCGGGCGCCTGCCTCATCGCCTGCCGGGTACGCGCCGCCGACGGCACCTGGCGGCCCACCGAGTCCGTCGCCACCCGCCACATCGGCGGCGACGAGCTGATGCTGGTCACCACCAGGGACGTCAGCGACGAGGAGGCCCTGCGCAACCAGGTCGCCCACCTCACCTTCCACGACGGCGTCACCGGCCTGCCCAACCGCGCCTACTTCGAGGAGCGCACCCGCGAGGTGCTGTCCGGCCGCATGGCGGGCAACGTCGCGGTGATCTTCCTCGACCTCGACGGGTTCACCTCGGTCAACGACTCCGTCGGCCACGCCAGCGGCGACTACCTGCTGGGCCAGGCGGCCCGGCGGCTGCGCGGGGCCGTACGCGCCGACGACACGCTGGCCCGCTGGGGCGGCGACGAGTTCGCGGTGCTGGTGGAGACCGGCGGCGAGGCGCAGGTCGCGGTCGACCTGGCCGAGCGGCTGGTCCGCGCGGTCTCGCAGGAGCCCTTCCGCGTCGCCGACCGCGACGTCGCGCTCACCGCGAGCGTCGGCGTGGCCTTCGCCGAGGACGACATGCCCGCCGGCGACCTCATCCGCAACGCCGACGTGGCGATGGCCCGCTCGAAGGAGCTGGGCGGGCGGCGCGTGGAGGTGTTCGCCGCGCAGATGCACGCCGACGTCGTCCGCCGGCTGGAGCTGGCCGCCGACCTGCAACGGGCGCTCATCGAGCACCAGTTCGCGATCGAGTACCAGCCCGTGGTGGACCTGGCCACCTCGCGCGTCACCGCCGTCGAGGCGCTGGTGCGGTGGTGGCGGGGGTCGGTGTTCGTGCCGCCCGAGCAGTTCCTCGGCCCGGCCGAGGACACCGGCCTGATCGTGCCGCTCGGCGAGTGGATCCTGCGCGAGGCGTGCCGCGAGGTCGCCGCCTGGCGGGCCTCGTCCTGGGACATCGGGCTGTCGCTCAACCTGTCGGCGCGCCAGATCACCGCGCCCCGCTTCGTCGAGACGGTCGAGGAGGCGCTGGCCGAGAGCGGGCTGCCCGCCTCGGCGCTGACGCTCGAAGTGATCGAGGAGATGCTCGTCGAGGACGCCGAGGAGACGATCAAGCGGCTGTCGGAGCTGCGCGCCCTCGGCGTGCGCCTGGCCATCGACGACTTCGGCACCGGCTACGCCTCGCTGGCCTTCCTGCGGCAGCTCCCCGTCGACATGATCAAGATCGATCCTTCGTTCGTGGCGGGGCTGGGCACCGACGACACGCTGACGCTGCTCACGCGGACGATCGTGCGGCTCGGCCACGACCTCGGGCTGATCGTGGTGGCCGAGGGCATCGAGCGTCCCGAGCAGCTCGAACTCCTGCGGGAGATGGGCTGCACGCGCGGCCAGGGCTTCCTCGTGGCCCGGCCGATGGCGGCGCGCGGCGTCGACTCGTTGATGCGGACAAGTCTCACTGTTTGAGACTTGTGTCCACCAAGTTGACACCGGGGCGTTCCGAGCGGCTATCGTGGACGCCATGCTTCGCAGTGAGATTCTCGTAGTACTTCGCCGGCGCGCAGGCCGATAGCGAAGCACGACGACCTGCGCGCCGCCCCAGTCCCGCCATCCCGGTGGGAAGGGGCATTTTTTATGTCCTAAGCGAGTAGCCACGCAAGGAACGAGCCGATGACCGAACGCATGACAGGTGCACAGGCCCTGGTCAGGGCACTGGAGCACGTGGGGGTCGACACCGTGTTCGGGATCCCCGGCGGGGCCATCCTGCCCGCCTACGATCCCCTCTACGACTCGGTCAAGGTGCGGCACGTGCTTGTACGGCACGAGCAGGGCGCCGGGCACGCGGCCGAGGGGTACGCGCAGGCCACGGGCAAGGTGGGCGTGTGCATGGCCACCAGCGGCCCCGGCGCGACCAACCTGGTGACGCCTTTGGCCGACGCCTTCATGGACTCGGTGCCGATCGTGGCGATCACCGGGCAGGTGGCCGCGCCGATGATCGGCACGGACGCCTTCCAGGAGGCCGACATCTCCGGCATCACCATGCCGATCACCAAGCACAACTTCCTGGTGACCGACGCCGGCGACATCGCCCGCACGATCATGGAGGCGTTCCACATCGCCTCGACCGGCCGGCCCGGCCCGGTGCTCGTGGACATCTCCAAGGACGCGTTGCAGTCCGAGACCACCTTCGCCTGGCCGCCGGTCATGCAGTTGCCCGGCTACCGCCCGGTGACGCGCCCGCACTCCAAGCAGATCCGCGAGGCCGCCAAGCTGATCGCCGAGGCCCGCCGCCCGGTCCTGTACGTCGGCGGCGGCGTCCACAAGGCGCGTGCCTCGGCCGAGCTGCTGCAACTGGCCGAGCTGACCGGCATCCCGGTCGTGACGACCCTGATGGCCCGGGGCACCTTCCCCGACGGCCACCCGCAGCACATGGGCATGCCGGGCATGCACGGCAGCGTCGCCGCCGTCGGCGCGCTGCAGAAGTCCGACCTGCTCATCGGCCTGGGCGTGCGCTTCGACGACCGGGTGACCGGCGACCTGGCGACGTTCGCGCCGTACGCGAAGGTCGTCCACGCGGACATCGACCCCGCCGAGATCTCCAAGAACCGCCACGCCGACGTGCCGATCGTCGGCGACTGCAAGGAGGTCCTCACCGACCTCATCGCCGCCGTCCAGGCCGGCGGGCAGAAGGGCGACTACGACGACTGGTGGCGGCTGCTCAACGGCTACAAGAAGACCTACCCGCTGGGCTACGAGCCGTTCGAGGACGGCTCGCTGGCCCCGCAGTACGTGATGGAGCGGCTGAGCAGCATCGTCGGCCCCGACGCCTACTACGTGGCCGGCGTCGGCCAGCACCAGATGTGGGCCTCGCAGTTCATCAGCTACGAGAACCCCGGCACGTTCATCAACTCCGGCGGCCTCGGCACGATGGGCTTCGCCGTCCCGGCCGCGATGGGCGCCAAGATGGGCCGCCCCGACAGCACGGTGTGGGCCATCGACGGCGACGGCTGCTTCCAGATGACCAACCAGGAGCTGGCCACCTGCGCCCTGGAGGGCGTGCCGATCAAGGTCGCCGTCATCAACAACGGCAACCTCGGCATGGTCCGCCAGTGGCAGACGCTCTTCTACGACCAGCGTTACTCCAACACCAACCTCCAGGCGACGCGCCGGATCCCCGACTTCGTCAAACTGGCCGACGCCTATGGTTGTGTTGGTCTGCGATGCGAGCGTCCGGAGGACGTGGACGCCGTCATCAAGAAGGCCATGGAGATCAACGACGTGCCCGTCGTGGTCGACTTCGTCGTCCACCAGGACGCGATGGTCTGGCCCATGGTCGCGGCGGGCACCAGCAACGACGACATCAAGATCGCCCGGGACATGGCGCCGAGGTGGGAGAACGAAGATGAGTAGGCACACGCTGTCGGTGCTTGTCGAGAACAAGCCGGGTGTCCTGGCGCGCGTGTCCGCGTTGTTCAGCCGGCGGGGCTTCAACATCGACTCGCTGGCCGTGGGGCCCACCGAGCACGACGACATCTCGCGCATGACGATCGTGGTGAGCGTGGAGGAGCTGCCGCTGGAGCAGGTCACCAAGCAGCTCAACAAGCTGGTGAACGTGCTGAAGATCGTCGAGCTCGACACCTCGCAGTCCGTGCAGCGCGAGCTGATGCTCATCAAGGTCAAGGCCGACGCCGAGAGCCGCTCGCACGTGCTGGAGCTCGTCCAGCTCTTCCGGGCCCGCTGCGTGGACGTGGCGGCCGACGCGGTGACCATCGAGGTCACCGGCACCCCCGACAAGCTTGAGGCGTTCGTCAAGGTCCTCGAGCCGTTCGGGATCAAAGAACTCGTCCAGTCGGGCATGGTGGCCATCGGCCGCGGTGCCCGTTCCATCACCGACCGGTCCCTCAGGGCACTGGACCGTACCGCCTAATCCGCCTGAAAGGTTTTGAGCACGTGACCGAGATCTACTACGACGACCAGGCCGACCTGTCGATCATCCAGGGGCGCCACGTGGCCGTGCTGGGGTACGGCAGCCAGGGCCACGCCCACGCGCTCTCCCTGCGCGACAGCGGCGTCGACGTGCGCGTCGGCCTGCCCGAGGGCTCCAAGAGCCGCGAGAAGGCGGAGAACGACGGGCTGCGCGTCGTCACCCCGGCCGAGGCCGTCGAGGAGGCCAACCTCACGATGATCCTCGCGCCGGACCACGTCCAGCGCGACCTGTACGCCCAGCACGTGGCCCCCAACCTGGTCGAGGGCGACGCCCTCTTCTTCGGCCACGGCCTCAACATCCGCTACGGCCTCATCGAGGCCCCCGAGGGCGTGGACGTCTGCATGGTCGCCCCCAAGGGCCCCGGCCACCTGGTGCGCCGCCAGTTCGAGGCGGGCCGCGGCGTGCCCGTGCTCGTCGCCGTCGAGAAGGACGCCTCCGGCAAGGCCCTCGACCTGGCGCTGTCGTACGCCAAGGGCATCGGCGGCACCCGCGCCGGCGCGCTGCGCACCACGTTCAAGGAGGAGACGGAGACCGACCTGTTCGGCGAGCAGGCCGTGCTCTGCGGCGGCGTGTCCGAGCTGATCAAGGCCGGCTTCGACACCCTCATCGAGGCGGGCTACCAGCCCGAGGTCGCCTACTTCGAGTGCCTGCACGAGATGAAGCTCATCGTGGACCTCATGTACGAGGGCGGCATCTCCAAGATGTACTGGTCGGTCTCCGACACCGCCGAGTACGGCGGCTACACCCGCGGCCCGCGCGTGGTCACCGAGGAGACCCGGCAGGAGATGCGCCGCATCCTGGGCGAGATCCAGGACGGCGCGTTCGCGCGCGAGCTGGTCGAGGAGTTCGACAGCGGCCAGAAGAAGTTCCAGCAGTACCGCGAGGAGCTGTCCGAGGACGCCATCGAAAAGACGGGCGCCAAGCTGCGCCCGATGATGAGCTGGCTCAAGGGCTGATCCACCGGACGCGGGCGGGTGCCGCCCCACCCGCCCGCGCCCGTTCGCCGGGCCTCGCCGCACCGAGCCGGCCCGGCGGCCGACTTGACTGATGATCTTAGATGCACCAGATTGTTCGGGTCCTTCCGGAGCATCCCCCCTCAAGGAACCAAGAACCCATGAAGCGAACCATCGTCGGTGTCGCCGTGGTCGCCGGCGCGTTGCAGCTCGCCGCCGCGCCCGCGCAGGCGGCGCCGAAGATCGATCCGGTGCAGGCCCTCACGGCCGAGCTGGCGCCGGGCAAGGGCGTCAACGTGCAGGCCACGGCGAAGGTGACGTACGCGGACGGCGGGTACATCACCTCGGCGCTCGACGGCACCGTCGAGTTCGACGCGCGCGGCGCGCGGGCCGCCGACACCAGCCAGAACCTGCGCTACAGCGAGAAGCTGCTCGCCAAGATGACGAAGGTGAGCCCCGAGGAGACCGAGGCGCTGCAGCAGTCGCCGGTCCGGGTGCTCTCCTCCGGCGCGACCAGCTACGTCTCCGGCGCGGTGGTCGAGGACGCCCTGCCGGAGGGGACGAGCTGGGTGCGGTACGGCCGCACCGACGTGCCGTCCGGCAACCTGGTGCTCGACGTCTTCGAGCCCGCCACGCTCAAGGCGCTCATGAAGCACCGCTCGTCCTGGAGCGGCGGCGTCGTGAAGGGCTCGATCAAGCCGCGCGAGCTGGCGAAGGTCTCCGACTCCTTCGTGGCCCGCTACGGGGCGGGGTGGAAGAAGAGCCGCGCCGGCAAGGTCACCTACGCGTTGCACCTCAGCCCCGGCGGCCTGGTCGAGCGGGTGTGGGCGAGGGGCGAGCTGCCCTACGCCAAGAGCCCGCTGAAGGTCGAGTCGGACACCCGCTACACCGAATGGGGCCGCCAGATCACGGTCCTGCTGCCGCTGCGCGGCGAGGTCATCGACCAGCCGGAGGTCAAGGACGAGGCGCCGACGCAGGTGCCCGCCCTCTGGAGCTGACCGCCGGCCCGCCCCCCGGCCGTTCGGTCCGGGGGCGGGGGCCACGGCGCCGTCACGCGAGCGGGCCGGCCACCGTGTAGGTGCGGGTCACCGCGACCAGCTCGCCGTCCTCCCGGGTGGCGGGCACCAGCTCGGCCGGCCTCGGGACGAAGCCCGGCACCGCGGCCGGCCCGTCGCTCTCGCCGATGGCGGTGAGCCGGACCGGGCCCTGCTCCGGCAGGCGCACGGTGATGCGGGCTCCCCCGGCGGGCAGGCCGCGGAAGCGGATCTCCGCGGGCCAGGTGCCGGTACGGGTGCCGCCGACGGGCACGCTCGCCGACCCGAACCGGCCGGCCGCGGCTGTGACGTGGGTGATCGGCCGGTCGAGCCGCAGCGTCACCGAGCGCGCGCCCTTGCCGGCGCTCACGCGCAGGTCGAGCGTGCCCCGGTCGCGGGACAGGACGGTGACCCGCGGGCCGTCAGCGGTGATCGCCGGCGCGGGGCCGGTCCACAGGGCGCCCCGGGCGTACCCGGCGGGCAGCGCGGAGGTGTCGTGGCCGGACACGTACCGCCGGGTCCACGCGGGCGGGTCGGCGTCGGCGCTGACCCAGTGGGCGGTGCGGGTGCGGGCGTCCATGACGTACGCCAGGTGCGTACGTCCCGGGCGGCCGGGGGCGAAGCCGTCCGTCACGAGCCCGGTGGCGACCAGCCCCGCCACGAGGAGCAGGGCCGTCAGGGACCCGGCGAGGACGGCGGCGCGGCGCGACCGGCCGGGCCGGACGCTGGGCTCCGCGCCGGGGCCGGTCTCGGGACGGGCGCCGAGCCCGGCTTCGGGGCTGGTGCCGGGACGGGGCAGGAACAGCTCCGCGACCGGTGTCAGGGTCAGCCCGAACAGTGCCAGCACCACGGCGCTCGCCCCGCCGAGCGCCAGCCCCATGCCGTCGAAGACGTCCCCGGCCAGGGCCGGCAGCAGCATGGCGGCCGTGACGGGGCCCAGCATCGCCACGACCGGCCGGGCGAGGGCGGGCGTGCGCGGCACGGCGGCGGCCAGGCAGCCGAGCGCGCCCGCCAGCGCCGGCAGCGCGAACAGGAAGGACGCGCCGGGCGCGGCCTGGGCGCACAGCACGCCCAGCCCGGCCGGCCAGGCCAGCGCGCCCACGGTGAGAGCCGCAGGGCCGAGCCGGCGCCGCAGCGACAGGTACCAGCCGAGCACCGCCAGCGCGCACAGCAGCGCGACCGCCGCCTGGTAAGGACGCGGGCGGTGCAGCAGCCCGCCCATCAGGTCGTAGGCCGGCCGCCAGGCCACCAGCAGCGCCCACAGCCCCTGCGCCGGCGCCGCCGACGCCAGCAGCGGCACCACGGCCGAGACCGCCGCCACCAGCAGCCGGGGCAGGCTCAGCAGCCGCCGGACGCGGGCCAGCGCCGCCAGACCGGCCACCGCGGCGACGGCCAGCACCGCCAGCGGCCACACCAGCCCGCCCGAGTACGTGATCATGGTGCCGAGCGCGCGGAAGTAGGTGACGTCGTGGTCGGCGGCCATCGTCCGCAGGTCGGCTCCGCCGAGGGCGCGGGCCAGGGCCAGCATGTTGGTGCCGTGGTGCTGGAGGCTGCCCGGGTCGAGGTTGGCGATGGAGTCGCCGGCGGTGTGGTAGTGCGAGGAGCGCTGGATGTAGGCGAAGTTCATGCCCGCGAAGCCGGCCGCGGTCAGCGGGGTGAAGTCCGTGTTGTTGGGCAGCAGCCGGTACAGCTCCACCATCGCGGAGTGGCCGCGCGGCGCGGGCACGGCGCCGGTGAAGGTCTCGACCAGGCGGGCGTTGCCGGGGGAGGTCTCGAACATCAGCGAGGGGCCGCCGACCCCGCGTGCCTCCCAGTTCAGCAGCACGCCGCCGGCCCTGCCCAGGGGGTGCTCGCGGACGAAGGACTCGGCGCCGAGCACGCCGTCCTCCTCGCCGTCCGACATGAGCAGCACGATGTCGTTGCGCGGGGCGGGCCCGGCGCGCAGGGCCCGGACGGTCTCGATCATGGCGGCCACGGCGGCGCCGTCGTCGGAGGCGCCCGGCCCCATGGCCGCGGAGTCGTAGTGGGCGGCGATGAGCACGGTGCCGGTGGAGGCCGTTCCCGGCAGCCGGGCGACGATGTTGTCCACCTGGCCGAACGTCGCCAGCCCCGCCGAGGACCGGGCGCCGACCGAGCGCTGGACCTCGACCTGGAGCCCCGCCGCGCGTAGCCGCCCGGCCAGGTAGTCCCGGGCGCGCTCGCTCGCCGGGCTGCCGATGGGCCGCGGTTCGGTGGCGAACCTCTTCAGGTGGACGAGCGCGCGCCCGGCGCTGAACTGCCCGCCCGGGGCGCCGGCCGGCAGGGGCTGCATGGTGCTGTCGGCCATGGCGGTCAGCATGATCACCGCGAACAGGGCGAGCAGGGCCGCCACCGCGGCCGGCCACCGCCGCCGGACGTCGAACAACTTTCCGATCATGACCGGGAACGGTAGGCCGCGCCGCGATCCCGGCGGAATGAGGTGCCTGCCCGTCCGAACCTGTGGTTTTCCACACCCCAGAACCGGCGACACGCCCCATTCCGGGCATGGGACGATCGTCCGTAACCTCCCAGACATGACGGATTGGCTGATCGAACTGATGGAAACGCTCGGCGCGCCGGGCGCCGGTCTCGGGATCGCGCTGGAGGACCTCTTCCCGCCCCTGCCCAGCGAGGTGATCCTGCCGCTGGCCGGCTTCACCGCCTCGCGCGGCGAGATGCACCTGCTCAGCGTGCTGGCCTGGACCACCGCGGGCTCGGTGGTGGGCGCCCTGGCGCTGTACTGGGTGGGCGCCCTGCTCGGCCGCGAGCGCACGCTGGCGCTGGCCGCCAGGATCCCGCTGCTGAAGGTCTCCGACATCGCGAGGACCGAGGCGTGGTTCCTCAAGCACGGCCGCAAGACGGTGTTCTTCGGGCGGATGATCCCCATCTTCCGCAGCCTGATCTCGGTCCCGGCCGGGGTGGAGCGCATGCCGCTGGGCGTGTTCACCCTGCTGACGACGGCCGGCAGCCTCCTGTGGAACACGCTGTTCGTCATGGCCGGCTACGTCCTGGGCGAGAGCTGGTCGCTGGTGGAGACGTACGTCGGGCTGGGCACCAACATGGTCATCGCGCTGGTCCTGCTGGCCGTGCTCGTCTTCGCGGGCGTGCGGCTGGGGGAGCGGTGCAAGGGGCGGCATGCGCTCCGTGGCTGAGGGGCTGCGCCTGCTGGGGGCGGTGGTCCTCGGAGCCGTCACCGCCCTGCTCGGCCTCGTCCTCCTGCCGCCGGCGCTGCCGCTCGCCCGCCGCCCCGCCGTCCGGGAGGCCGCCCGGCGGCTGGCCGTGCTGGAGGCCCGCCGGCTGCGGCTCGACCCCGCCGCCCTGGGGCTCGGCGCGGCCCGTCCCGACGGGCAGGAGCTGCGCTACCTGGCGGCCAGGCTGCCGCTGGGCGTCCTCGGCGGCCTGACGGCCGCCCTGCTCGGCTGCGGGCTCGCCGTGGCCGGGACGCTGGTCTGGCACTGGGGGAGGGGCCTGCCGGTGGACGGCATGCTGCCGACCGCGCCGCTGCTGGCCTACGCCGCCCTCGGGGGCACCGTCCTGCTGTTCCTGGACCTGTCGGGCCTGGTGGGCGTGCACGCGCTGGAGCGGCGGCTGGCGCTGCGCATGCTCGCCCCCGACCCGACCGAGGCGCTGCGGCGCCGCATCACCGAGCTGGCCGAGAGCCGCGCGGGCGTGCTGGCGGCGGTGGACGCCGAGCGGCGCAGGATCGAGCGGGACCTGCACGACGGGTTGCAGCAGCGGCTGGTGGCGCTGTCCATGCTGGCGGGACGGGCCCGCAGGGGGCGGCCCGAGCTGCTGGCGCAGGTCCACGAGCAGGCGCAGCAGGCGCTGGCCGAGCTGCGCGAGGTGGCCTGGCGGGCCTACCCGTCGGCGCTGGACGCCCTCGGCCTCGCCGACGCCCTGGCCGGCATGGCCGAGCGTGCCGGCATCCCGGTCAAGGTGGTGTGCGAGCTGTCCGCCCGGCCGCCGGCGGCGGTGGAGACGGTGTCGTACTTCGTGGCCAGCGAGGCGGTGACCAACGCCGCCAAGCACTCGGGGGCCACCGCGGTCACCGTCGAGGTACGCGAGCACGGCACAATGATCGCCGTGAACGTGCACGACGACGGCATGGGCGGGGCGGACCCCGCGGGCGGCGGCCTGTCGGGGCTGGCGCGGCGGGTGGCCGCGCTGGACGGCGGCTTCACGGTGACCAGCCCGCCCGGCGGGCCCACCGTGATCAGGGCGGAGCTGCCGTGCGGGTGATCCTGGCCGAGGACTCGACCCTGCTGCGCGAGGGCCTGGTACGCCTGCTGGAGGAGGAGGGCCACGAGGTCCTGGCCGCCGTCGGCGACGGCGAGGCGCTGGTCGGGGCGGTCGAGGCGGAGGAGCCCGACGTCGTCGTGGTGGACGTGCGGATGCCGCCCACGCACACCGACGAGGGCCTGCGCGCCGCGCTGGAGATCCGGCGCCGCCGCCCGCACGTGAAGGTGCTGGTGCTGTCGCAGTACGTGGAGAAGAAGTACGCCACCGAGCTGATGAGCGGGAACGTGGACGGCGTCGGCTACCTGCTCAAGGACCGGGTGGCGCAGGTCAGCGACTTCCTGGACGCGCTGGAGCGGGTGGGCGCGGGCGGCGCGGCGTTCGACCCCGAGGTGGTGCGGCAGCTCCTGGCCCGCACCAGCCACGCCGACCCCCTGGCCCGGCTGACCGGCCGCGAGCGCGAGGTGCTGGAGCTGATGGCCCAAGGGCTGACCAACGCCTCGATCGCCCAGTCGCTGCACGTGTCGCAGAGCGCGGTGGAGAAGCACGTCAACGCGCTGTTCGACAAGCTGTCGCTCTCCCACACCGCCGGTTACAGCCGCCGCGTCCTGGCCGTCCTGCGCTACCTCGGCTCCTGAGGCCCGCTCAGCCGAGGAGGGGAACGCCGCGCCGGTCGCCCACCGCCCCGCCGCCCGCTCGCGGCCCCAGCGCGGGCTGCGCCGGCGGCGCCATGTACAGCGATATATCGTTCGATATAGCATCCGAGCCATGATGATGAACGCGCGCCGCGCCCCGGGCGGGTTCGGGCCCTCCGGGCGCTTCTTCGGGCCGGGCGAGTTGCGCCTGGCCGTGCTGGCACTGATCGCCGAGCAGCCGGGCCACGGCTACCAGGTCATGAGCCGGCTGGCCGACCGCTTCAACGGCACCTACGAGCCGAGCGCCGGCTCCATCTACCCCACCCTCCAGCTCCTGGAGGACGAGGGCCTGGTCCGGGTCGAGCAGGCCGACGGCCGAAAGGTCCACCACGTCACCGACGAGGGCCGCCGGGCCGTCGAGGAGCAGGCCGACGAGATCGAGCGGCTGTGGGGGCGGGCGGCCAGCAGGGGCGAGTGGGGCATGTTCCGCGAGCCCGAGGCCGCCGAGATCGTCGGGCCGGCCCTGCGGATGGTCAAGGCCGCCGTGAAGACGCTCGCGCACAGCCACGGCGACCCCCGGGTGATCGAGCGCATCCAGGAGATCTTCGTCGAGGGCCGCCGCCGCATCGAGGAGCTGGACCCGAGGAGGGGGCGATGACGGCGCCCATGGGGAGCGTGGCCCGGCGGCTGCTGAACCGGGTGCTCGTGCGCGGGGAGGTCATCGAGGTCGAGGAGGTGGCCCCGCGCATGCGCAGGATCAGGATCGGCGGCGAGGCCCTGGCCGGTCTCGCGTGGACGCCGGGCCAGCACGTGCGGGTGTTCATCGGCGGTGAGGGCCTGCTGGGCGGGGTGCTGCGGACGTACTCGCTCTGGTCGTACGACCCCGCCTGGGAGGCCCTTGACCTCGTCGGTCTCGACCACGGCGGCGACGCCCCGGGCGCGGCCTGGGTGCGGGGTGCCGCCCCCGGCCAGGAGGTCGCCTTCACCCGGCCGGAGGGCGGCTTCGTGTTGCGGGACGGCGCGCGCTACCACCTGTTCGCGGGGGAGGAGACGGCGGCGGTGGCGTTCGGCGCGATGTTGCGGGCCCTGCCGCCCGAGGCCCCCGCGTACGGCGTTGTCGAGGCGGAGGGTCCAGGCGACCACCTCGTCCTGCCGCGCGAGCTGACCCAGGTGTGCCGGGACGGGGCTCCGGCGGCCGGGTCCCGGGTGCTGGTGGAGGCCGTGCGGAAGCTGGACCTGCCCGGCGGGCCGGGCGTCGCCTACCTGGCGGGCGAGGCCCGCACGATCCAGGCCGTCCGCGCCCACCTGGTCAAGGAGCGCGGCTGGAACCGCAGGGACGTGGTCACCAAGCCGTTCTGGACGCCGGGCCGGCGCGGGCTCGACTGACGGCCCGGCCGGGGTCCCCTGGTGCTCGATAAAAATACCGGTATAGTTATCGCCACACCGACAGGCGGACCTATGAGGAGTGGCCATGATCGAGCTGAAGAGCGCCGGTGAGATCGACGCGATGCGGGAGGCGGGCCGGGTGGTCGCCGCCGTGCACGCCGCGGTACGGGAGCGGGCCGCGATCGGCGTGTCGCTCAAGCAGCTCGACGAGGTGGCGCGGACGGTCCTGCGGGAGGCCGGGGCAGGGGCGTCGTTCCTGGGCTACCATCCGTCGTTCGGCGCGACCCCGTATCCGGGCGTCATCTGCACCTCGGTCAACGGGGTCATGCTGCACGGCCTGCCGACGCCGTACCGGCTGCGCGACGGCGACCTCATCAGCGTGGACTGCGGCGCGATCGTGGACGGCTGGCACGCCGACGGCACGGTGAGCTTCACCGTCGGCGAGCCGCGCGCCGAGGACCTGAAGCTGATCCGGGCGGCCGAGGAGACGCTGGCCGCCGGCATCGAGGCGGCCCTGCCCGGCGCCCGGCTGGGCGACATCGGCCACGCCATGTCCACGGTCGGGCGCGGCGCCGGCTACGGCATGCAGAACGACTTCGCCGGCCACGGCATCGGCCGGGCCATGCACGAGGCGCCGTTCGTGCCCAACGAGGCTCCCGCGGGGCGCGGGCTGCGGCTGCGGCCGGGGCTGGTGATCGCGATCGAGCCGAGCCTGATGGCCGGCGGCGACGACGGTTACCGCATGGCCGACGACGGCTGGTCGGTGGTCTCGGCGGACGGCAGCCGCAGCGTCCACGTGGAGCACACGGTGGCTATCACGGACGACGGCCCGGTGATTCTCACCCTGCCTTAAAGGCGGGTAACGGAAAGGTCCGACATTCCTCTTGCGGACACACCTATGCGCCAAGAAGGGTGATCTTCTCCACCTCTTCCCTCAGACGAGGCATTTCCCCAGGTCAAGCATGAAAGTGCCGGTGTTTGTCCAAAGTGGACATAGGGCAGATCTCCTCCCGATAGCTACGGAGAGTAGTCGATAGGTATCAGAGGAGAATCGATATGTACAGAGCAGGACTCATCCTTGCCGGCCTCATCGGCGGGATGGTCGCGTTCGGCGGCTCCGCGCTAGCGACATCCAACGTCACCACCGTCGAGAGCACGCAGGGCAACCTCCTGCCCGGCCCCAGCCACGGCAAGGGAAAGCCCGGCGTCTGGGACGCGGGCGAGTGGAACAACTTCGGCCAGGACAACGACATCCTCGACCTGGACCTTCTGAACGAGCTCCTCGGCTCGGTCCTGAGCGGCGGCTGACGTCCTCGTTGACCCAAAAGGGGCCCGTCCTGCCGAGGGCGGGCCCCTTTGCCGGCTCCGGGGCCGGTGGACGGGCCCGGCCGCGGTCCTTTCGTGCGGGGGGAGGCGCGGCCGGGCCCGCCGGGAGGGGAGCGCCGTGGGCGTGCGGTGGGAAACCGGCTGGGGGTGTGGCCGGTGAAGGCCCGCGCGCTCCCGTGGTCCTCGGTGGGGTACTGGAAAGGGATTCTGGTCGCCGGAAGTCGGCCATGTCCTGAAAAGTCGGCCGATATCTGGAGTTCCAGGTAAACCGGCGCGGCCCTCCAGGCGTCACAGGGTCGCGCCAGGGTCAGCCCGGCGTCCCCGGTGTCCCCGGTGTCAGCACTGGACGGGCTTCAGCCACGAGCACTCCAGGTCGCCCGCCTGCCCCGCGTCCGCCGCGCGGAGCTGGGCCGTGGTGTCGACCGGGTTGGCGCGGGAGAACTGCGCGAGCCGGACCGCGATCTTGTCCTCGATGTCCTTCGGCGAGCCCGACAGGTACTGGTTCAGCATGATCGAGAAGACCAGCGGCTCGCCGTCGGCGCTGGTCACGTAGCCCGACAGCGCCGTCACGCCGGTCAGGGAGCCGGTCTTGGCGTGGACGTTGCCCGCCGCCGGGGTGTTCCGCATCCGGCTGCGCAGGGTGCCGCCCACGAAACGGTCGGCGTTGCCGGCGATGGGCAGGGCCTCGTACCAGGTGCCGAACCACGGCTTGCCGCGCACGGCGCTCAGGAGCTGGACGATCGAGCCGGGCGAGAACCCGTCGCGGCGCGACAGCCCGGAGCCGTCCCGCATGTTGATCACCTGCACGCCGTTGGCCTTGGCGAAGTCGGTGCTGACCTTGAGCCCGGCCGCCCACGTGCCCTGGCCGGCGACCTTGCGGCCCATCGCCTTGGTGAGGATCTCGGCGTGCATGTTGTTGCTCAGCTTCAGGAACGGCACCAGCAGCTCGCCCAGCGTCATCGACTCGTGCCTGGCCAGCTCCCTGGCCCCCGAGGGCGCGGCCCCGGACGTCGTGCCGCCGAGCACCTTCACGCCGTGCCTGGCCAGCGCCGTGCGGAACAGCGAGGAGACGTACGCGGTGGGGTCGTCCACGGCCACCCACTCCTGGTACGGCTCCGCCACCGTGCCGGTGATGACGACCGTGCGGGTGCCGTGCTGCCGCTCGATGAGCACGTCGGTCTCGGAGCCGGCGGTGGCCCTGTTGACGATCTTCAGGTAGTCGGTCTCCGGCGTCGTGGAGACCTTGACCTCGCCGCCGTCGGCGGCCACCGAGACGATCACCGAGCCGGCGTCGTAGTCGCGGTCGGGGGAGGCGGTCAGGGCGGAGATCGGAGCCGCGTAGTAGGCGGTCTCGTCGTCCCACGACCAGTCGTTGCCCAGCCGCTGGGAGTCGAACCAGGTGTCGTCGGCCACCAGCCGGCCGGCGACGACCTTGATCCCGGCCGCCGCGACCTTCGCCGCCAGGGCGTCGTAGTCCTCGGCCAGCATGGTCGGGTCGCCGGTGCCGCGCAGCACCAGGTCGCCGGCGAGCACGGAGCCGGCCTTGCGGGCGGAGCTGAGCACGGTGGTGGGGAAGCGGTAGTCGAGGCCGAGCGTCTCGGCGGCGGCGGCCGAGGTGAACAGCTTGGTGTTGGACGCCGGGGTGAGCAGCTTGCCGGCGTCGGTGGCGTACAGCTCCTCGCCGGTCTTGGCGCTCTTCACCACGACGCCCGCGCGGGCGATCGTGAGCCGGGAGTCGCTGAGGATCTGGTTGAGGTCCTGGGTGAGGTCGGCCACGCCGGCCGCCGGGTCCAGGGCGACGGCGGGCGAGGACGGGCTGGACGCCCACGCGAGGGCCGCGACGAGCGCGCCCGCGACGAGGGAGGCTGAGGTGCGCCGCATGGAGTCTCCAAGGGGACTGGGGGATCGCCTGCGAGCATGGATGAGCGCGGACAGCCTGTAATCCGCAAAATTCCGTATTTATTGCTCGGGTCGCGGAACGCGGCGCCGTCAGGCGCCCGGCTGGGCCGAGGTCAGCAGGAACCCGCAGTCGCCGAAGGCGATCTCGTCGCCGGACTTCACCCGCGCCGGCCCCACCAGCCGCCACCCGTTGAGCCGCGTCCCGTTCAGCGACCCCAGATCGACCAGCAGCCACCGGCCGTCGTCGTCGCGCCGCAGCTCGGCGTGGACCCGGGAGACCGTCAGGTCGGACAGCACGAGGTCGCAGGCCGAGCCCCGCCCCACCACGTAGCGCACCCGCTCGTCGTCGGGCAGCGCCAGCCGGGGCAGCCGGGGCCGCCGCCAGGCCGACTGGAGCCTGGTGGTGAACTCCGACACCGACGACACCGCGTCGGTCAGCCGCTGCCGGATCGTGGGCCGCCGCGGCAGGTCGGCCACCAGCTCGTCGAGCTCCCACTGGTTACGCGCCCGGAGGGCCTGGTCGACCCGGCCGACGAAGGTCTCGTGGGAGATGCGTCCCTCGACGGCGCGGTCCTTGAGCTCGTCGATCGCACGGTCGCGTTCCCCGTCGGAGGCGCGGAAAGGTGGATGGGTCGAGCTCATGTAGCGAGTATCGGCCTCAACCTCGACTCGTGTCCAGAATACGCCGGATCAGTTGCCGTGGGCATACTCAGTATGCATACTCAGTATCCATGTCGATCAGACACGGACTGCTCGCCCTGCTGAGTGGCGGGCCACGGTACGGCTACCAGTTGCGGGTGGAGTTCGAGGCGTCCACGGGGGCGACCTGGCCGCTCAACATCGGCCAGGTCTACACGACGCTGTCCCGCCTGGAGCGCGACGGGCTGGTGGCGCCCGGGGGCGCCGACGAGCAGGGCCGTGCGGTCTACGCGATCACCGAGGCCGGCCGGGCGGAGCTGGACAGATGGTTCGCCACCCCGGTCGCCCAGGGTGACCGGCCGCGCGACGAGCTGAGCATCAAGATCGCGATGGCCGTGGCCGGGGCGGGCGCGGGCGTTGACGTCGCGGACGTCATCCACACCCAGCGCATGGCCACCATGCGCGCCCTGCGCGACCTCACCCAGGCCAAACGATCCGCCAAGGGCGGGCTCGCCGAGCGGCTGGTGCTCGACTCGCTGATCTTCAAGGCCGAGGCGGAGCAACGCTGGCTGGACCACTGCGAGGCCGTGGCGAACGAGAAGCTTCCCAGGGAGAAGAAGGCATGACCACCGTTGTTGAGCTGCGAGAGGTGACCCGCGAGCACGGCCAGGTGCACGCCTTACGCGGCGTCAGCCTGGAGGTGGCGGCCGGGGAGCTGGTCGCCGTCATGGGCCCCTCGGGCTCGGGCAAGTCCACGCTGCTGAACCTGGCCGGCGGCCTGGACCGCCCCACCTCCGGCACGGTCGTCGTCGAGGGCCGCGACCTGGCCACGGTGAAGGACCTGGCCGAGCTGCGGCGCGTCAGCGTCGGGTACGTCTTCCAGGACCTCAACCTGATCCCGTCCCTGACGGCGGCCGAGAACGTCATGCTGCCGAGGGAGCTGGACGGCGTGCGTACCCGCCGCGCCCGTGAGGAGGCGCTGGCCGCGCTGGCCGACGTGGGCGCGGCGGAGATCGCCGACCGCTTTCCCGAGGAGCTGTCCGGCGGCCAGCGCCAGCGGGTGGCCATCGCGCGGGCGCTGACCGGCGAGCGGCGGCTGCTGCTGGCCGACGAGCCTACCGGCGCCCTGGACACCGCCACCGGCGACGACATCCTGCAGCTCCTGCGCGCCCGCTGCGACGAGGACGGCGTGGCGGTGCTGCTGGTCACCCACGAGCCGCGCTACGCGGCCTGGGCCGACCGGATGGTCTACCTGCGCGACGGGCTCGTCGTGGAGTCCGGCGCGGTCCGGCTGGAGAGCGCCCGATGAGCGCCGCGCGCGCCGCGCTGCGGATCTCGCGCAGGGACGCGCTGCGCGCCAAGGGCCGCACCGCCCTCGTCATGGTGCTGATCGGCCTGCCGGTGCTGGTCATCACGGCGGTGCTCACCAGCGCGGCCACCACCGACCTGACCTCGCGGGAGCGGTTGCCCTCCCTGATGGGCTCGGCCGACGCCCGCCTCGTCACGCTGCCGTTCCGCACCCCGGTCAAGCAGACCTACTGGGGGGACGGCAGCCAGAGCCACGCGAAGCGGCCCGGCCGCCCGTGGACGCCGCAGGAGATCGGCACGCTGCTCCCCGGTCGCCTGCTCCGCTACCAGAGCAACGTCACCGAGACGCGTCTCGGCGCCTTCTACGACCGGGTGGACGTGCTGGAGGTGGACCTGCGCGACCCGATCGCCCACGGCATGCGTGAGCTGGAGGAGGGCAGGTTCGCGGCCGGCCCCGGCGAGGTCGCGGTCTCGCCCGAGCTGGCCGGGCGCGGGGCCCGCGTGGGCACCACGATCAAGCTGACCCGGCGGGACCGGCCGATGCGCGTGGTCGGCGTCGTCCGCAACCCCAACCGGCCCGGCCTGGCCGAGGTCGTCGCCCTGCCCGAGGCCGTGCTGGGCCACCAGAACGACGGCAACAGCAGCGGCTGGCTGGCCGACACCCCGCGCCCGGTGAGCCGGGCCGATGTCGAGCGGCTCAACCGGGCGGGCCTGGCCGTCGGCTCCCGCGCGGTCATCGAGAACCCGACCCCCGCCGAGCTGCGGCGGGAGGAGTACCACGAGGACGACCTGCGGGACGCCGCCACCGCGGGCCTCGGCGTCGTGCTGATCGTCACCGAGACCGTGCTGCTGGCCGGGCCCGCGTTCGCCGTCGGCCTGCGGCGCAGGCGCAGGGAGCTGGCGCTCGTCGCGGCGCAGGGCGGCTCGGGGGCGCACCTGCGGGCGGTCGTGCTGGCCGACGGGCTGGTGCTCGGCGGCGCGGCCGCGCTGCTCGGGGCCTGCCTGGGCGTGGGGGCGGGCGGGCTGGCCGAGTCCTTGCTCGCCCGCGAGCTGGACTGGACGCACGGGCCCCTGGACGTGCCCTGGTGGCAGGTCGCGGGGGTGGCCGCGCTCGGCGTGCTCAGCGGCCTGGTCGCCGCGCTGGTCCCGGCCGTGCAGGCGGCCCGGCAGCACCCGGCGACGGTGCTGGCCGGTCGGGCCGCCGTGGACCCGCCGGGCCGCGCCGGGCGGCCGGTGCTGGGGCTGGCCCTGGTCGTGCTCGGGCTCGGCGGCGCCGTCCTGCTGTGGCTCCGCCCGCATCTGCCGGCCAGGATCGTCGGGCCCGCCCTCGGGCTCACCCTGCCGATGGCGGGCGCCGTGACCGTCATGGGGCTCGGCCTAGTGGCGCTGATGCCGTGGCTCGTCCAGGTCACGGGGCGGCCGGCCGGGCGGCTGCCGCTCCCGCTGCGCCTGTCCGTGCGCGACGCCGCCCGGCACCGCGTCCGTACGGCCTCGGCCGCCGCCGCGGTCATGGCGGCCACCCTGGCGGCGGTCACGATCGGCGTCATGGCCAGCTCCACCTTCGCCTACCACGAGGCGAACCGCCAGTCGGTGACACCAGTGGGCACGCTGAGGATCGGCATGTCGAGCGCGACGGACGACGGCGAATGGTCGCGGCTGCGGGCGGCGGCCGAGCGGATCCTGCCGGGAGTGGACCTGGTCCCCGGGCTGGAGGCGAGCAACGAGCGGGGCGATCTCCTCCACTTCCGGATCGTCTGGAGCAACAGGTCATGCCAGGACCGGCGCGACTGTTTCCCGCCCGCCTACCACTGGCTGCCGATGCCGGTCGGCGACCAGCGGCTGCTGGCCCTGCTGCAGGGCCGCCACGACCCGTCGGCAGCGGCGGCGCTGGCGGCGGGCAAGGCGGTGGCCTTCGATCCGGAGGTGGTGCGCGACGGCTTCGTCGAGCTGGCGGTCGATGGCCCGTCGGAGCAGAAGGACAAGACCTTCCGGGTGCCGGCGGTGGTGGCGAGGGCGGCCGAGCCCGCGCAGACCGGCGTGCTGATCCCGGCGCGGGCGGTGACGGCGGCCGGGTACCGGGTCGCCGAGCGCGTGCTGTACGCCGCGTACGAGCCCCCCGACGAGGCGCTCCTGTCGCGGCAGCTGGACGCGGTGAGCTATGAGGCGTACGTGCAGGTCGAGCGCACCGCCGACGGCAATCTCGCCACCTACCTCCTGGCGCTGCTCGGCGCGGCGCTGGTCCTGGTGCTCGGCGGCACGTTCGCGGCGACGGGGCTGGCGGCGGCCGACATGCGCCGGGACCTGGACACGCTGTCGGCGGTCGGCGGCGCGCCCCGGGTGCGCAGGCTCGTGGTGGCGGCCCAGGCGGCGTACATCTCCGGCCTGGGTGCCGTGGTGGGGCTGGCCGGAGGTCTGGCCGGCGGGGTGGTGTTGTCCGCCACCGTGATCACCGCCATGCGGCAGGAGGACATACTGTCGTACATCGGCACGCCGCCCCCCGACCTCCCCTGGGCCTTCCTGGCGGCGCTGGTGATCGGGCTGCCGCTGCTGGCGGCGCTGGTGGCCGGGACGTTCACGCGGACGCGCTGGGCTCCGGCGCGGCGGGTGGCCTGAGCCGGTACTTCAGCGTCACCAGCACCGACGCGAAGATGATCAGCGCGGGGACCGCGGTCTGCCCGAGGAGGACCGCGGTCACCGCGCTGTCCGGCTGCCGGACCGGCGTGTCCGGCTGGGACTCCACGAAGCCGCCGAGCGACAGGGTCACGCCGAAGATCAGCGCGCCGAACGAGCTGACCCCGCTCTCGATGGCGGTCCACAGCCCGGTGAGCACGCCGGCGCGGCGCTTGCCGGTGGCGGCGGCGTCCGCGGCGATGACGTCGGCCAGCATCGAGAACTGCAGCAGTTGCAGCCCGGCGTACCCGACGCCGACGAGCAGGATCGTCACGTGCGCCCACACCGCGCCGAGCAGCGGCGTCGCCATGGCCGCCGCCGTGCCCGTCCCGAACAGCGAGGCCGCCAGCACCATCGCCCCGCGCTTGTCGAAGCGTCTGGACAGCCGCACCCACAGCGGCATGGTCAGCAGGATCGGGCCGACGAGCGCGGCGAAGAGCGTCTGCGTGGCCTTGGGGTCGCCGATCGTGTACGTGGCGAAGTAGGGCGCCGCGGCCAGCATCATGCTCGCGGCCAGCATCTGCGTGCAGGCCAGCACGGTCAGCCACAGGAACGGCCGGTTGCCCCTGATCGCGGCGAACTGCTCGCGCCAGGTGCCCCGGTCGGCCTCGGGCGCGCCGGTCATCGGGGCGCGGGCGGTGCCGAGGAAGGAGCCGAGCATGGCCAGCAGCAGGACGGCCGCGATCGTGACCCCCATCAGCCGGTAGCTGCTCAGCGTGCCCTCCTGGCCCTCGCTGGTGGCGATGGCGGGGGCCAGCACGCCGCTGATCGCGGTGGCCACGCCGATGAAGACCATGCGCCACTGCAGCAGGGAGGTGCGCTCGTGGTAGTCGTGGGTCATCTCGCCGGGCATCGCCTTGTACGGCACCTCGAACAACGCGTACGCGGTCGCCGTGGCCAGGAAGCAGGCGGCGACGTACGCGGCGGCGGGCGCCCCCGTCAGCGACGGCCCGGCGAAGACCAGGAAGAACGCGACCGGCAGCGTGCAGGCCCCGGCCAGCATCCACGGCCGCCGCGGCCCCCAGCGCGAGACGGTCCGGTCGGACCAGCGCCCGACCAGCGGGTTGAGGAGCAGGTCCCAGACCTTGGGCGCGGTGACCACCACGCCGGCCAGCCACGCGGGCACGGCCAGGAAGTTGGTCATGTAGTAGAGCAGCAGCAGCCCGGGCACGGCGTTGACCGTGGCCGTGCAGAAGGAGCCCACGCCGTAGCCGAGGCGCACGCTCCCCGGGACCGTGGACGCGCTCGCGGCCGGTGTGATCATGCCCACATTAGAGCTGACCAAGGGCTTGTTCGGGAGACCCAGTTCGCCGTTCAGTCGCTCACGTTCGCGCAGACCACGTGCGCGCCGATCTCGATCATGCGCCGCTCGCTGCGCGCGTCGGCCACCCGGGCCATGAGGATCGGCGCGCCGCTGGCCGCGAACTGCGGCAGCCGGGCCCGCACCAGGCGGTGCAGGTCGCGCACGACGTCCTCGGCGGCCGACATGTGGACCTTGACGTGCAGCATGATCCCGGTGGCCCCGGAGGCGGTGCTCGCCTCGGAGATCCAGACGTGGTGCACCAGCGGGAAGTCCATGAGCAGGTACGCGATCGCCTGGCGCAGGGCGGGCAGGATCGGGTGCGTGCACCTGCGGTAGCCGGGGTCCACCTGCTGCATCGGGCCCGACAGGTGCGGCCGCGGCGCGGGCACCCACGGGAACGCCGGCGCCTGCGGGGCCGGCGGGGCGACCTGGGCCAGCGCGGCGCCCCGCGACACGGTGGCCATCGCGCCGGTGGCGTAGGCGGCCGGGGCCGCCCCCGACAGCACGGGCGTCGGCCCGGTCCGCGTCGTGGTGAGGAAGCGTTGCAGGTCGTCGATGGGCACGGCCGCGGCGGCCGGTCCGGCCGCGTCGATCACGATCTCCCGTACGCCCGTGACGCGCTGGATGTCCAGGATGGTGTCGGCGTCGCAGGCCGACAGGGAATGGCTGCCGCGGTGCCGGGCGTAGGTCGCCGGGCTGGTGTAGCCGAGCAGCACGCGGTCGCCGGCCTGGGTCGTCCCGAGGACGACGGAGCGGTCCGGTCGCACCGCGACCAGGACACCGCCATCGGCGAGGGCGCCCAGCAGCCGGTGGGGTGTGCCGTGCTGGGCGAGAACGTCGGCAAGCGCAGGATTCCCGATGCTCATATGACGAACCATAGGTAGTCGGCCACGGCTTATCAGGCTAATGGCGAATAAATCCCCCGATCAAGATGAAGATGGCCCCGGGATGCGTGACTTTGCAGCGCGCTGGGTACGAGCCGGGTCGTCTCAGATGGTGGGTCTCTCGTGAATGCGTTCACAAGCCCCGGTTAGACTCGGGAGGACCGCCGGGGGATCCATGGACGTGTCCCCCTTCAAGACCCGCCGGAAGCCCCTAAGGATCCACCCGTGAACAAGCCCGTCGTTCTGGTCGCAGAGGAGCTGTCCGAGGCCGGCCTCGCCGTGCTCGGCGCTGATTTCGAGGTCCGCCACACCGACGGCGCCGACCGTTCCCAGCTGCTGCCCGCCCTCGCCGACGTGGACGCGCTCATCGTGCGCTCCGCCACGCAGGTCGACGCCGAGGCCATCGCCGCGGCGCCCAAGCTGCGCGTGGTCGCCCGCGCGGGCGTCGGCCTCGACAACGTCGACGTCGAGGCGGCCACCAAGGCCGGTGTCATGGTCGTCAACGCGCCGACCTCCAACATCACCAGCGCCGCCGAGCAGACCATCGCCCTCATCCTCGCCAGCGCGCGCAACACCGCCCAGGCCCACGCCGCGCTGAAGAACGGCGAGTGGAAGCGGTCCAAGTACACCGGCGTCGAGCTGGACGAGAAGGTCGTCGGCATCCTCGGCTTCGGCAAGATCGGCCAGCTCGTGGCGCAGCGGCTGCAGCCGTTCGGCGTCGAGATCATCGCCTACGACCCCTACCTGCCGCCGGCCCGCGCCGCGCAGCTCGGCGTCAAGCTGGTGAGCCTCGACGAGGTGTTCAAGCAGTCCGACTTCATCACGGTGCACCTGCCCAAGACCAAGGAGACCCTCGGGCTCATCGGCGAGGAGGCGCTGCGCAAGGTCAAGCCCAGCGTCCGCATCGTCAACGTGGCCCGCGGCGGCATCGTGGACGAGGCCGCGCTCTACTCGGCGATCAAGGAGGGCCGCGTCGCCGGCGCGGGACTCGACGTGTTCGCCAAGGAGCCCTGCACCGACAGCCCGCTGTTCGAGCTGGACCAGGTCGTCGTCACCCCGCACCTCGGCGCCTCCACGCACGAGGCCCAGGAGAAGGCCGGCACCCAGGTCGCGCGGAGCGTGAAGCTGGCCCTCGCCGGCGAGTTCGTGCCGGACGCGGTCAACGTCCAGGGCGGCGCGGTGGCCGAGGACGTCAAGCCGGGCCTGCCGCTGGCCGAGAAGCTGGGCCGGGTGTTCACCGCGCTGGCCGGCGAGATCGCCACCAAGCTCGACGTCGAGGTGCGCGGCGAGATCGCCTCCCAGGACGTGCGGGTCATCGAGCTGGCCGCGCTCAAGGGCGTGTTCGCCGACGTGATCGAGGAGCAGGTCACCTACGTCAACGCGCCGCTGCTGGCCAAGGACCGCGGCGTCGCCGTCGAGCTGGTCACCAGCTCCGAGAGCCCCGACTGGCGCAACGTGGTCACCGTGCGCGGCGTGCTGGCCGACGGCCGCCAGGTCTCGGTGTCGGGCACGCTGTCCGGCCCGCGGCAGATCACCAAGATCGTCGAGGTCAACGGCTACGAGATGGAGATCGAGCCGACGGCCCACCTGGCGTTCTTCACCTACGCCGACCGTCCCGGCATCGTCGGCGTGGTCGGCCGGCTGCTCGGCGAGCACGGCGTCAACATCGCCTCCATGCAGGTGGCCCGCGACACCAAGGGCGGCAGCGCGCTCATCGCGCTGACCGTCGACTCGGCCATCCCCGCCGACATCGTGGAGCAGATCGTCGCCGAGATCGGCGCCGACAGCGGCCGCTCGGTGGACCTGGAGGACTGACCTCCCGACGAGGGAAGGCCGCCGCCCGGCACGGGCGGCGGCCTTTTTGTTGTCTCGGCATGCGAGATACTAGGACATCCAACGAGATTCCTCGGTTACCGTGGAAGCACATGCGCCAGGTACTCGTACTCATTACCTGCCGCGGCGAGGCCTGTTAGGGCAGGTCGACGACTCGCCGCGGTGATCGGCGTGCGTCGGCCGGTAAGTCCCTCCCGTCCGGTCCGTGATCCGGATCCGCGACAGCAGGCCCCGTTCGGATTCGCGACCGGGGTCCGACCACACCCACTGGAACACGTCCGCGAAGAGAGATGAGCGCCATGTACGAGATGTACGCCTGGAACGGTGCCGAGGAGCACGAGGACGAGGCCGCCGAGGCCCTGCAGACCGCGCTGGACCGCCGCGACAACGGCGGCGCCCCCCAGGCCACGGGCTGGTAGAGAACGGAATGGGACTTCGGGTGAGAAGTCCGGAAAATGAGACGGTGTGTTCGTCAGGCGAGACGAGCCGGTAAGGTACCCGCATGGAGTCGCGTAACATCCGCCTGGCCGTCATCCCCGGCGACGGCATCGGCACCGAGGTCGTCACCGAAGGGCTCAAGGTCCTGGAGGCCGTAGGGACGAAGATCGAGTCCACCCACTACGACCTGGGCGCGGCCCGCTACCACCGCACCGGCGAGACGCTTCCCGACGCCGTGCTGGAGGAGCTGCGGGGCTACGACGCGATCCTGCTCGGCGCGGTGGGCGACCCCAGCGTGCCCCCGGGCATCCTGGAGCGCGAGCTGCTGCTGCGGCTGCGCTTCGCGTTCGACCACTACGTCAACCTGCGCCCGGTCAAGCTCTTCCCCGGCGTCGAGACCCCGCTGGCCGACACCGCGGCCGAGGACATCGACATGATCGTGGTCCGCGAGGGCACCGAGGGCCTCTACGCGGGCACCGGCGGCACCATGCGGCGCGGCACGCCGCACGAGATCGCCACCCAGGAGTCGCTCAACACCGCCCACGGCGTCGAGCGCGTGGTCCGCTACGCCTTCGACAAGGCGCAGGGCCGCCCGCGCAAGAAGCTGACGCTGGTCCACAAGACCAACGTCCTCACCTTCGCCGGCGACCTGTGGCAGCGCACGGTCAACCGGGTGGCGGAGGAATACCCCGAGGTCACCACCGACTACTGCCACATCGACGCGGCGTCGATGTTCTTCGTGACGCAGCCGGAGCGCTTCGACGTGGTCGTCACCGACAACCTGTTCGGCGACATCATCACCGACCTCGGCGCGGCCATCGCGGGCGGCATCGGCCTGGCCGCCAGCGGCAACATCAACCCCGAGCGCACCGCGCCCAGCATGTTCGAGCCGGTGCACGGCAGCGCCCCCGACATCGCGGGCCAGGGCAAGGCCGACCCGACCGCCACCATCCTGTCGGTCGCCATGCTCCTCGACCACCTGGGCCTGTCCGCCGAGGCGGCCAAGGTCGAGCAGGCGGTCGCCGAGGACATCGTCGAGCGGCTGTCCGGCTGGACGGGCCGCACCACCTCCCAGATCGGCGACGACATCACCGCGCGAGTATCCGGCTAGGGCCGCCCAGCCCCGTGAGCGCCTGGCGGTCCGTGGAGGATCGCCAGGCGCTTTTTGCTGCCCTGACCGTCGAATCCCCCATTGGCCGCTTGCCATCCCATATGGCGAGACAATAGGAAGTACGAGCTGCCTTCGGGCAGAGCTGCCGCACCACCGCGGGTCCCGGGACCCGCAGGATTCGGTAGATTTTCGCGAAATCGCAGAGAGAAGGACCGTCGTCATGACCATCGCTCAGAAGCTCAGCTTCGACGTGCAGCTATCCGACCACGCTCGCACCGCGGCCGAGCGCGAGCAGGTACTGGCGAGCCCCGGGTTCGGGCAGACCTTCACCGATCACATGATCACGATCGACTACACCGAGGGCCACGGCTGGCACGACGCCCGGCTCGTGCCGTACGGGCCGCTCTCGCTCGACCCGGCCACCTCGGTCTTCCACTACGCCCAGGAGCTGTTCGAGGGCCTGAAGGCATACCGGCAGGCCAACGGCTCGATCGTGATGTTCCGCCCGTACGCCAACGCCGCCCGCTTCAACCGCTCGGCGCTGCGCATGGCCATGCCCGAGCTGCCCGAGGAGACCTTCGTCGGCTCACTCGAACTGCTCGTCGAGACCGACAAGGAGTGGGTGCCCACGACCGAGGGGCACAGCCTCTACCTACGGCCCTTCATGATCGCCACGCAGGCGGGGCTCGGGGTCAACTACCCGTCCAAGAGCTACAAGTACATGGTCATCGCCTCGCCGGCGGCCTCGTACTTCACCGGCGGCATCAAGCCCGTCTCGGTGTGGCTGTCCACCGAGTACACCCGGGCCGCGCCCGGCGGCACCGGCTTCGCCAAGTGCGGCGGCAACTACGCGGCGGCGTTCGTCGCCCAGCGCCAGGCCGTCGAGAACGGCTGCGACCAGGTCGTGTGGCTGGACGCCGGCGAGCACAAGTACGTCGAGGAGATGGGGGGCATGAACCTGTTCTTCGTCTTCGGCGACAAGCTCGTCACGCCCGCCCTGACCGGCACCCTGCTGCCCGGCATCACCCGCGAGTCGATCCTGGAGCTGGCCGGCGACCTCGGCCTGCGGACCGAGGAGCGGCTGATCTCGGTCGAGGAGTGGCAGGCGGCGTGCGCATCGGGCGAGCTGACCGAGGTCTTCGCCTGCGGCACGGCGGCCGTGGTGACCCCGGTCGGCTCGGTCAAGGGCGCCGACCGGGCCTGGACGGTCGGCGACGGCACGCCCGGCCCGGTGACGATGCGGGTGCGCGAGGAGCTGGTCGGCATCCAGTACGGCGCCCGCCCCGACGCGCACGGCTGGATCCACAAGATCCTCTGATCGCGGAGTCGCGGCGATCGGTGCTCGGCGCTCACTGCTCGGCGCGCGGGGCTCAGTGCCTGGTGATCAGTGCTTGGTGATCAGCGTCATGCCGTCGGCGACCGGCAGCAGGAGCACGCTCACCCGCGGATCCTCGATCACCAGGTCGTTGAACTCGCGGATCGCCACCGTGGTCGGCTCGTCGTGCGCCGGGTCGGCCACGTACCCGCGGCGCAGCGTGTTGTCGGCGATCAGCAGGCCGCCCGGGCGCATGCGGGCGATCAGCAGCTCGTAGTAGCCGGGGTAGTTGCCCTTGTCGGCGTCCACGAAGGCGAGGTCGACGGTCTGGTCGAAGGCGGCGAGGGTCTCCAGCGCCGGGCCCAGGGTGAGCGTCACCCGGTCGTCCACCCCGGCCTCCGCCCAGTAGCGGCGCGCGACGGAGGTCCACGTGTCGCTGACGTCGAAGCAGTGCAGCCGCCCGCCCCGCAGGCCCCGCGCGATGCAGAGCGAGGAGTAGCCGGTGAAGGTGCCCACCTCCACCGCCACCTCGGGCGCCATGAGCTGGGTGATCATCGTGAGGAACGTGCCCTGGTCAGGGGAGATCTGCATGCCGGCGTCGTCGCCCGCGATCTCCAGCGTCTCCCGTGCCAGCCGCTCCAGCAGCGGGTCGGGCCTGGTGGAGTGCTCAAGGACGTAGCGGGCGACGGCTGGGCTCAGGAGGTCGGCCTTCATACGACCATTCTTCCGGGTCCGATAGGGTCTGCGCGATCGACGAGGTGAGAGTGGGCGGATGATGAAGCGGTTGGTGGCGGTCGCGGTCGCGTGCGTGGCGATCGCCGTCCTCGGTGTGCTGGCCTTTTCCGAGCCGGGCGCGAGCTCCGAGGGGGTGCGCCTGACCCGCCAGATCGACGGGTCGATGGTGCTGGCGGACAAGGGGAGCGACGCTCCCGTCCTGGACCTCTACGAGGATTTCGACTGCCCGATCTGCAAGCGACTGCACGCCGAGGTGGATCCGACGATCCAGCGGCTGGCCCGCGCGGGCCAGGTCAAGGTCGTCTTCCACGCCGTGACGATCTTCCGGGACGAGCCCATGCGCTCCAACTCCGTCCGCGCCGCCGCGGCCGCCCGCTGCGTGCCCGAGGAGAGCTGGCTGGCCTTCCGCGACGAGCTGTACGCCATGCAGCCCGCGCCGCACGGCGTGGCCTCCGGCTTCACCGTGGAGGAGCTGGCCCGGGCGGCCAGGAAGGCGGGCGCGCAGGTGGACGAGTGCGTGCGCTCCCAGTCGTACGCCGAGGCGCACCTGGCCGAGACCGCGAAGGTGCGGCTGGAGGGCACCCCGACCCTGCTGCTGGACGGCCGGCTCCTCGGCGACGAGGCGCTCGACCCGGCCGCACTGGAGAAGATCATCACCGGCCGCGGCGGCGTGACGGTGTGACGGGGCGCCGGAGTGACGGGATGACGTCCAAGCACTGAGACCGGTGTGTCGGATGGTGGATCGGTGTGGCAGACTGGGGAGCACCATGTTCTACGGTCTGCTCATTATCGGCAGGCGCGCTGGCTGACACAGGGACACCGCCAGCGCGCAGACCTCTCACGTCCGTGAGGGGTCTTTTTGTTTTCCGGGATCTCCAGAAGGAAGAGGCTCATGGCCGACGACCGGTTCCACGTATATGACACGACCCTGCGTGACGGCGCACAGCAGGAGGGGCTCAGCCTCACCGTCGCCGACAAGCTCGCCGTCGCGCGTCACCTGGACAGCCTGGGCGTCGGTTTCATCGAGGGCGGCTGGCCCGGAGCCAATCCCAAGGACACCGAGTTCTTCAGGCGTGCTCGAACAGAGCTGGACCTGGAGCACGCGCAGCTCGCCGCGTTCGGCGCGACCCGCCGGGCCGGGGTGAAGGCAGCCGACGACCCATTGGTGGCCGCACTGCGCGAATCCGGCGCGCCGGTCGTGACCCTTGTCGCCAAGAGTCACGACCGGCACGTGGAACTGGCCCTCCGCACCACCCTTCAGGAGAACCTCGCGATGATCCGCGACACGGTCTCCCACCTGCGTGCGGAGGGCCAGCGGATCTTCCTCGACGCCGAGCACTTCTTCGACGGCTACAAGTCCAACCCGGCCTACGCGCTGGAGGTCCTCAGGACCGCCGCCGAGGCCGGGGCCGACGTCATCGCCCTGTGCGACACCAACGGCGGCATGCTCCCCGACGAGCTGGCCGACATCGTCCACGAGGCCGTGCAGGCCGGCGCCCGGGTCGGCATCCACTGCCACGACGACACCGGCTGCGCGGTCGCCAACACCCTGGCCGCCGTCCGCGCCGGCGCCACCCACGTGCAGGGCTGCGCCAACGGCTACGGCGAGCGCTCCGGCAACGCCAACCTCTTCACCGTCGTCGCCAACCTCCAGCTCAAGCGGGGCTTCGACCTGGTGCCGCCGGCCGCGCTGGCCGACATGACGCGCATCGCGCACGCCATCACCGAGGTCACCAACGTCACCCCCAACTCGCACGCGCCGTACGTCGGCATGTCCGCCTTCGCCCACAAGGCCGGACTGCACGCCAGCGCCATCAAGGTGGACCCCAACCTCTACCAGCACATCGACCCCGCCCAGGTGGGCAACGACATGCGGATGCTGGTCTCCGACATGGCCGGCCGCGCCTCGGTCGAGCTCAAGGGCCGCGAGCTGGGCTACGACCTGACCCCCGAGCACACCAAGGCGCTGGTCGAGCGGGTCAAGGACCTGGAGTCGCGCGGCTTCACCTTCGAGGCCGCCGACGCCTCGTTCGAGCTGCTGCTGCGCGACACCGTGCACGGCACCCGCAAGCGCCACTTCGAGGTGGAGTCCTGGCGGGTCATCGTCGAGCGCACCAAGGGCGGCGAGCTGGTCAGCGAGGCCACGGTCAAGCTGCACGCCAAGGGCGAGCGCATCGTGGCCACCGGCGAGGGCAACGGCCCCGTCAACGCCCTCGACAGGGCCGTCCGGCTGGCGCTGGAGCAGCTCTACCCCGAGCTGGCCAAGCTGGAGCTGGTCGACTTCAAGGTCCGCATCCTGGAGGACACCCACGGCACCGACGCCGTCACCCGGGTGCTCGTCACCTCCAGCGACGACACGGGCGAGTGGGCCACGGTCGGCGTCGCCGAGAACATCATCGACGCCTCCTGGCAGGCGCTGGAGCAGGCGGTCACCTACGGCCTGCTGCGCGCCGGCCGCGACTGCTGACCACCCGAGCCCGGCTGCCGGTCACGCGGGCGCGCAGCCGTAGGCTCCCAGGGTGCCGTTCCAGGGGAAGACGTAGCGGCAGCGGTGGACGCCCGCGGCGGTGCCGCCGAGGACGGTGACCACGACGTCGCCGTAGCCGGTGCCGTCGCAGCCGTTCGCGGCGAAGTCGTAGCCGTCGGCGTCCTGGGCGGTCAGGTCGCCGAAGAAGCAGTGGTGGGCGCCGTCCGCGAGGGCGGGCGGCGCCGTCAGGAGCACGGCCGCCGACGCGGCCACCATGAGGAGCGCGAGACGTTTCACGCCCTCCACGTTAGGAAGGCCGCCGCGCCCCGCCCAGAGGCACCCGTCACTGCCGGAGGTGGATTCCTCACACCAGCCCGGCGGGGAAGGAGACGCCCTCGACCGTGACCCTGCCGCCCGAGCAGGACACCTTCGGGGAGTCGGTGCCCGGCACGATCACCGTGAGCAGCGACTTCGCCGCCGGCGACACCACCACGTTCGCCGGCAGCCTCGACAGGTAGGCCGGCGACACCCAGCCGAGCCTGCCGCCGCGCTCCACCTTCTGGCCGCCGACCGGCCGGCACGACGGCCCGAGCTGCACCAGCGTGACCTTGAACTTGCCGTCGCCGAGCACGACCCGGCCGCCGTCGTTCGAGACCAGCTTGAGCGACGGGTCGAAGCGCCACAGGTTCGTCACCCGCTTGCCGCCGGAGGCGGTGTCCAGCACCGCCATCAGGTCCTGGCCGTGGTTGACCAGCACCGACCTGGTGCGGGCGGTCCCGTACGCCTTGTCGGTCAGCCGGAACGCCTGCCGGTCGGCCCCGATCGACGACGTGGTGAGCCGCGAGGCCGTGCGCGGCCGGAACCTCGCCCCGGCCACCGTGGGCACGTTGTGCGCCTCGGGGGAGAGCGTCCAGTAGCGGTAGGCGCTCTTCTCGTAGGAGTGGAACCCGGCGTCCACGAGGAGGTTGCGGCCCTGCGCGTAGTAGGTGACGCCCAGGTGGTCCTCGTGGCCGTGGAACTTCATGCCCGGCCCGAACCGGAGCGAGTAGTACGCCGAGTCGGGCTTGCCCCACGCCGTGCGGCCGAAGACGTAGCCCGCCCGGTAGACCTTGACCTCCTGCTTGGGCGTGCCCGTCTCCATCTTCGGCTCGGTCTCGGCGCTGCCGTCGCCGAGCGGCGCCATGTAGCCGTCGGGCATGGTCGCGTGCGCGATGAAGTCCTTCAGCGCCTCGGCGCGCCGGGCGATCTCGCCGGGAACCTTGCGGCCGCAGGACTTCATGTTGGCGATCGCGACCTGGAGGCGGCCGTAGACGTAGACCGCGTAGCGGGGGGCCTGCTCCATCAGCGCGCCCTGGGCGTCCACGTCGAGCTTGACGGTGCCGGTCAGGCGCCTGACCGCCAGGTCGGACCAGTCCTTGCGGCCGTAGCGGCAGCCGATGCCCATGAGCGCGATGTCCTGGTCGATGCCGTGGTTGTGGCCCTTCTTGTACAGGGCCGGGTTCGACAGGAGCTTGGCGTGCACGGCCAGGCTGTCCTTCAGCCAGGCGTCCTTGACGTGCTCGCTCAGGCACAGCAGCGGCTGGGTGCGCAGCGAGACCGGATGGTCCTGCCAGACGTAGGACCTGGTGCCGGGCGCGCGGTACTTGTTGTGCGCCACCCAGTCCTTGGCGATCTCCGTGGCGCGGTCCAGGTAGCGCCGCTCGCCGGTGTTCTCGTACTCGACGACCAGCGCGCCCATCCAGCGCAGCGACTGGAAGACGAACTCCCACGAGCGGTTCTTGTATGGGCTCGCGGTCCAGTCGATCTTCTCGCCCAGCTTGTGGACCGGCAGCCCGACCAGCGAGATCTCGCCCCGCATGACGTCGTCGGCGGTGGGGGTGCCCGGCAGCCAGTCGCCCTGGCAGGCCGCGGTACGCGCCACCTTGTCCGCGTGCGCCGGGCCCGCCAGGCCGCCGAGCGCGAGCATGAGGGCAAGAGGTATCGCGAGGCGGCGCACGCCAGGTCCTTTCATGACAGAAGATGCAGGCGGGACATGCTTTCGGAACCGGATCACCTGGTCAAGCGGAATGCCCGATTCGTTAGCCGCCCGGCCCTCCGGTCACCTCTTGGGAGCGGCGGTCTCGGCCACCTCGAACGTCCACACCTCGGACCCGCTGGCAGCCGGGCCCTGCCCGTGCCCGTGCCCCTGCCCCTCGCCGCGCCCGGCGTCGGCGGCGGCCTGCGCGTGGCCGCGGGCGAACGCCTGGCTCTGCTGCCACTTCTGGAAGTCCTCCTCGCTGCGCCAGCGGGTGTAGACGAGGTAGCGCTCGGTCCCCTCCACCGGCCGCAGCAGCTCGAACCACTCGAACCCGTCCGCGGACTCGACCATCCCGGCCCGGTTGGAGAAGCGCCGTTCGAGCTCCTCCCGCATCTCGGCGGGCACGGTCAGCACGTTGATCTTCACGACGGACAACGGGAACCCCTCTCGTGTGCGCAGGTGAGGCCACCAGGCTAAGCCATGCCCCCTCCGCCCCCGGGGGCCCCCGTGACCCGCCGCGCCGGTGACCGGACCCCTCCGGGGTCGGCGCTAGCCTTGACGGGTGCGTATAGCGAGGTTCTCCACAGGCGAAGGCGTCTCGTTCGGCGTGGTCGAGGGCGGCCCCGGCGAGGAGTTCGTCTCCACGGTCGCCGGCCACCCGTTCAACCAGGTGCAGTTCACCGGCGAGCGCCACCCGCTCAGCCAGGTGAAGCTGCTGGCCCCGATGCTGCCGAGCAAGGTCGTCGCCATCGGCAGGAACTACGCCGAGCACGCCCGCGAGATGGGCAACGAGGTCCCCGACGAGCCGCTCATCTTCATCAAGCCGTCCACCTCGGTGATCGGTCACGGCGAGAACATCGCCTACCCCACGTCGCTGTCCGACCGCGTCGACTACGAGGGCGAGCTGGCCGTGGTGATCGGCCGGCTGTGCCGCGAGGTCCCGGTCGAGCGGGTCAAGGACGTCATCTTCGGCTACACCTGCGCCAACGACGTCACCGCCCGCGACCTGCAGAAGAAGGACGTGCAGTTCACCCGGGCCAAGGGGTTCGACACCTTCTGCCCGCTCGGGCCGTGGATCCAGACCGACCTCGACGCCGGTGACTTGGCCCTGACCACCACGGTCAACGGCGAGATCCGGCAGAGCGGGCGTACCAACCAGCTCATCCACGACATCCCCGCGCTGGTGGCCTACGTCAGCGCGGTCATGACGCTGATCCCCGGCGACGTCATCCTGACCGGCACCCCGGCGGGCGTCGGCCCGCTCCAGATCGGCGACGAGGTCAGCGTCGGCATCGAAGGCATCGGCACACTCACGAACAAGGTGGTCTCCCGTGACTGACGTACGGGTCAGGTTCGCCCCGTCCCCCACCGGCATGTTCCACGTCGGCGGCGCCCGCACGGCGCTGTTCAACTGGGCGCTGGCCGAGCAGTCCGGCGGCCGGTTCGTGCTGCGCATCGAGGACACCGACGCCTCGCGCAACCGTCCCGAGTGGACCGAGGGCATCATCTCCGCGCTCGACTGGATCGGCGTCAACGGCACCCACCCGGCCTTCGAGGGCCCCTACTTCCAGTCCGCGTACGAGCCGCAGCACCGCGAGGCCGTCGCCAAGCTGCTGGCCGACGGCCGCGCCTACTACTGCGACTGCACCCGCGAGGCGCTGGTCGCCCGCACCGGCTCCGAGCACCGCGGCTACGACGGCCACTGCCGCGAGCGCGGCCTGAGCGCGGGCGCGGTCCGCTTCCGCACCCCCGACGAGGGCGTGACCGTCGTCCCCGACCTCATCAGGGGCGACGTCGAGTTCCCCAACGAGGCCCAGGAGGACTTCGTCATCGCCCGCACCGACGGCTCGCCGCTCTACGTGCTGGCCAACGCGGTCGACGACATCACCCAGAACATCACCCACGTCGTACGCGGCGAGGAGCACCTGGGCAACGCGGCCAAGCAGATGTTGCTCTGGCCCGCCCTGGGCGCCAACCCGCCGGTCTGGGCCCACCTGCCGGTGATCGTCAACGAGCAGCGCAAGAAGCTGTCCAAGCGCCGCGACAAGGTGGCGCTGGAGGACTACCGGGCCGAGGGCTACCTCGCCGAGGCCATGGTCAACTACCTCATGCTGCTCGGCTGGGGCCCCGGCGAGGACCGCGAGATCATGCCGTGGTCGGAGATGGTGCCGCTGTTCCGCCTGGAGGACGTCAACTCCTCCAGCGCCTTCTTCGACGAGAAGAAGCTGCGGGCCTTCAACGGCGAGTACCTCCGGGCGCTGCCGCTGGAGACCTTCGAGGAGCGCTGCTCGCCCTACCTGGAGGAGTCCTGGGACCGCGAGCTGTTCAGCAAGCTCGCGCCGCTGGCCCAGACCCGCATCGGGGTGCTGTCGGAGATCCGGCAGAACGTCGACTTCCTCTTCCTGGACGAGCCGGTGTTCGACGCGGCGTCCTGGGACAAGGCGATGAAGAACTCCCCGGCGGAGATCATCTCCGGCTACCTGGAGCGGCTGGAGCTGGTGAGCTGGGACCCCGAGTCGCTCAAGCAGGCCTTGGAGGAGGTCGGCGCGGCCCACGGGCTCAAGCTGGGCAAGGCCCAGGCGCCGGTCCGGGTGGCGGTCACCGGCCGCACGGTGGGCCTGCCGCTGTTCGAGTCGATCGAGGTGCTGGGCCGCGAGCGCACCCGGCACCGCCTGCGCGCCGCCCTGGACCGCCTCGGCGCCTGACGTCGTCCCGGTGGACGCGTGCGGCTCACTCCGGCGTGGGCCGCACGCACACCGCGGGTGGTGCTCCTGTGGATGTCAGTCCAGGCCGCGCCGCTTGAGCAGCGGGTCGATGCGCGGCTCGCGCCCCCGGAAGTTGCGGAAGGCCGTCAGCGGGTCGAGGCTGCCGCCCTTCGACAGCAGCTCGCGGCGGAAGTGGTCGCCGTTGGCCCGGGTGAGCCCGCCGTTCTCCTTGAACCACTCCACGCTCTCGGCGTCCAGCACCTCGCTCCAGATGTAGGAGTAGTAGCCGGCGCTGTAGCCGCCCGAGAAGATGTGCGCGAAGTAGTTGGTGCGGTAACGCGGCCGCACCTGCGGGACGGCGATCCCGGCCGCCTCCAGGGCCGCCGCCTCGAACGCCTCGGCGTCGGCCACGCTCTCGCCGGGCTTGAGCCGGTGCCAGGCCCAGTCGAGCAGCGTGGCGGCCAGGTACTCGACGGTCTTGAAGCCCTGGTTGAACGTCTCGGCCGCGGTCAGCTTCTCCACCAGCTCGGCTGGCATCGGCTCGCCCGTCTCGTGGTGCCTGGCGTAGTTGGCCAGCACCTCGGGCCAGGTCACCCACATCTCGTTGACCTGCGACGGGTACTCGACGAAGTCGCGCGGCACGCGGGTGCCGGACACCCGCGGGAAGCGCACCCGCGAGAACAGCCCGTGCAGCGCGTGGCCGAACTCGTGGAAGGCCGTGTTGACCTCGTCGTAGGTCAGCAGCGTGGGCCCAGAGGCGGGCTTGGTGACGTTGAGGTTGTTCATGACCACCGGCCGCCGCCCGAACAGCAGCGACTGGTCGACCAGGTTGTTCATCCACGCCCCGCCGCGCTTGTTGGGCCGGGCGTACGGGTCCAGCAGGAACAGCCCGAGCGGGCTGCCGTCCTCCTCGAACACCTCGAACACCGTCATGTCGGGGTGGTAGCCGGCCAGGTCGGGCCGCTCGGTGAAGGTGATGCCGTAGAGCCTGCCGGCCGCGAAGAAGATGCCGTCGCGGTAGACGCGCTCCAGCTCGAAGTACGGCCGCATCGCGTCGGCGTCGAAGTCGTAGCGGGCCTCGCGCACCCGCTCGGAGTAGAACGGCCAGTCCCACGGCTCGATCGGGAAGCCGGCCTGCTCGGCCAGCTCCGCGGCCTCCCTGGCGGCGTTGCGCACGGCCGGGCCGACGAGCTGGCCGAGCATCTCCTCGACCGCCTCGACGGTCTTGGCCGTCTGGTCGGCCACCACGTAGGAGGCGTGGTCGGGGAAGCCGAGCAGCGCCGCCCGCTCCGCGCGCAGCGCCGCCATCCTGGCCGCGATCGCGAAGTTGCCCGGGGCGCGGCCGATGCTCAGCTCATACAGCCGGCGGCGGGTGTCGCGGTCGGTGAGCTGGGCCAGGGCGGGCTGGGCGGTGAAGTTGAGCAGCGGCAGCGCGTACGTGCCGTCGTCCCGGCGCAGCGAGGCGATCCTGGCCTCGTCGAGGCCGGCCAGCGCCGCCGGGTCCTCGACGGCCAGCGCGGACTCGGTGGCCGCCCTGAGCAGCGTCTGGGCGAAGTCGGTGGAGAGCTTCGACAGCTCCTCGTTGAGCTCGCGCAGCCGGCCCTGCTCGCCCTCCGACAGGTCGGCGCCGGCCCTGATGAAGTCCTCGCGGTACTTCTCCAGCAGCCAGGACTCCTCCGGGTCGGCGGTGGTGACCTGCTTGATGCGGGCCCAGAGCGCGCGGTTGAGCCGGATGGCGTCGCTGTGCCTGGTCAGCTCCGGCGAGATCTCCTTCTCGATCTCCATGATGCCGTCGCTGGAGTTGGAGGAGGCGATGCTGAAGAAGACCGTGGCCGTGCGGTCGAGCACGGCGCCCGACCGTTCGAGCGCGGCGATCGTGTTGTCGAAGGTCGGCGGCTCGGCGCTGCCGGCGATCGCCTCGACCTCCGCCAGCTGCTCCGCCATGCCGCGCCGGAAGGCGGGCAGGTAGTGCTCCTCGCGGATCTCGGCGAAGGGCGGCAGCTCGTACGGCAGTGCGCTGGGGGCGAAGAAGGGATTCTCTGCCAAAGCTCGGGCTCCTCCACGTGGTGTTTTGTCCCTGCACAGCTTGGCACGGCCCGGTCGCCGCCGTGCGCCGCGGTGGCTCCTCGGGCAATCGTTTTGGTCTTACCCCCGGAGCTGGGCTATTCTTTCGGACGTCGCCAAGCGCGCTCCACGGAGCTCGCGACAGCGGTGGGGTATGGTGTAATTGGCAGCACGACTGATTCTGGTTCAGTTAGTCTAGGTTCGAGTCCTGGTACCCCAGCAGATGAGCGGATGTCCTCCCCGAGGGCGTCCGTTTTTTCATGTCACCGGTCATGCCGCGAGCCGGTCGAGGATGTCGGTGATCCGCCGGTAGTCCGCCGGAGGGGGCGCGTGCGAGGTGTCCACCGTGAAGACCCCGAACCTGTTGCCCGGCGTGGCCGCGTCCGCCTCCCTGATCATGCGATCCTGCGGGGCGAGCGGTATCACCCGGTCGCGGGCGTGGCGGATGTAGCCGCGCCGGACGCGGCCCGGGCGTCCGGGTGGCCCCGGGCGTCGGCGGCCGACACCCGCAGGCTCTCGTCCGGCAGCAGGGTGTCGAGCATGGCCAGCAGCTCGCCCTCGGTGCCGCCGGCCATGAACGCCGCCCTCGCGGCCTCCAGGAACGCCGGGTCGTTCGTGCGCCAGTTGGCCGTCGCCGGCTGGTACGTCTCTGCCGAGCACGACAAGCGCGTGCCTGGCCTGGTCGAGCGCCTGCGCGCCGCGATGGACGACAACGCCGGCCTGCACGCCAGGCTCCTCGACCAGGCCAGGCACGCGGGCGTGCGCGACGAGCGGCACCGCGTCGCGGGCGAGCTGCACGACACGGTGGCGCAGGACCTCGTCGCGCTGATCCGCCGGCTCGACGCCGCCGCCCGCACCACCGGGCACGACGCCCGCCGCCACCTCGGCCAGGCCGCCGAGCTGGCCCGCCGCGGCCTCGCCGAGGCCCGCAGGTCGGTACGCGGGCTGCGTCCCGAGCCGCTGGAGCGGGCGGCCCTGCCGGAGGCGCTGCGCGGCATGGCCGACTCCTGGTCGCGGGCCCCGGGCGTGCCGCTCGCCTGCGAGGTCACCGGGCCGCCCGTCGCGTTCTCCGCCGACGTGGAGCCGCCCTGTTCCGTCCTGTTCCGTGTCGCCCAGGAGGCCCTGGCCAACGTCGCCAAGCACGCCGGCGCCCCCCGCGTGGCCCTGACCCTGTCGTACACGGACGAACTCATCCTTCTCGACATCCGAGACGACGGCGCCGGGTTCGACCCGCAGCGGCCCGCTGACGGCTTCGGCCTGGACGGGACGCGGCAGCGCGTCCGCGCGGCCGGCGGCACCCTGCGGATCGAGTCCGAGCCGGGCGCCGGCACCGCGGTCGCCGCCGCCGTCCCGCCCCTGCCCCGGACCCGGAGGGCACGGCAGATGAGCACAGCGGACGAGCACAGGGGATGAGCGCGGGGGATGAGACGATGGCCGGGAGGGAGGACGCATGACGGTGCGGGTGCTGGTCGCCGACGACCATCCGATCGTGCGCGACGGCCTGCACGCGGCCCTCGGCCCGGCCTCGGGGGCGACCAGCAAGGAGGCGGCCGCCGCGCTGTTCATCAGCGAGGCCAGCGTCAAGACGCACCTGCTGCACCTGTACGCCGAGCTCGACGTCCGCGACCGCGCCGCCGCCGTGAGCGAGGGTTACCGGCGCGGCCTGCTCACCCCGTGGGCGGGGCCGGGGGCGCCGCTGAGCGGTTTGGTTGTGGTCTGCGGGGTGCGGTAGAGTTACCTGCGTCGCCGGGGAGATCCGGCGACGAAAGCTTGTGGACAGGGTCCCGTCGTCTAGTGGCCCAGGACGCCGCCCTCTCAAGGCGGTAGCGCCGGTTCGAATCCGGTCGGGACTACCACTGTCACAAGCTCGCGAAGGTCCCGTCGTCTAGTGGCCCAGGACGCCGCCCTCTCAAGGCGGTAGCGCCGGTTCGAATCCGGTCGGGACTACGTCTGCTCGCATCATCCGCTCCGGCGCCTCCACGGCCCGGAGCGTTTTCGCGTTCCGGGCCCGTGCCGCCGGCCACCGTGACCCTCACCGTGACCCTCACCGTGACCCTCACCGTGGCCCCCGCCGCGCGAACGACGGCGGGGGCCGCGGCGGGACGTCACGCCGAGCGGGCCTTGAACAGCGCCCGCCGCGCCGCCTTGGCGACCTGCTTGTCCGGGTGGACCTGGGAGATGAGGTCGAGCAGCTCCTCCACGTGCGCGTGCGGGATGCGCCAGATCACCTCCAGCAGCTCGTTGACCATCTCGGGGCCGATGTCCTGGAGGCTGCTGACGAACTCCGAGCGGCCGAGCCCGGCCGAGATCGTCCACATGTCGAGGATCAGCCAGTGGGTGTCGTCCTGCGTCGGCTCGGGAGCGCCCTCCACGCCGAGCTGGCTCAGGTGCGTGGCCGCGTACGGGCGCAGCGACGGCTGCTTGAGCGCCGCCTGCCAGGCCGGGATCGCGGCCTCGCCCAGCGTGCCGACGACGCTGGCCGCCTGCACCCGGATGAGCGCGTCGCTCTCGTCCTCGGCCGCCGCCTCCAGCAGCTCCTCGGCGGCCCGGCCCGGCTCGCGCAGCCGCATCCAGGCGGCGAACTCGGCGTCGGCCTCCTCCTCGGGCAGCTCGGCGCTGAGCGCCAGCAGCTCGTGGGCGCTCATCGACTCGATCGCGGGGCGCGCGTCCACCTCGATGTCGGCGTCGTCCACCAGGTGGACCACGCCCTCGGTGCCGAGCGCGGTGAGCCTGAGCGTGCGGCCCTCGACCTCGGCCATGCCGTAGCCGACCAGCCAGTCGATCGCGGGCACGAGCGGGTCGCCGGCCGCCTCCCAGGCGTCGGCGCCCAGCTCCTCGTCCAGCTCGGCGGCGGCCTCGGCCAGCTCGGCCGCCAGCTCGTCGAGGTCGCGCGAGCCGCCGGCCAGCAGCAGCCGCACCAGCACGCCGCGGGTCAGGCCGGTCAGCGCCATGGTCAGGTCGTCGTCGGGCAGCTCGGGATCGCCGTAGTCGACCGAGTGCAGGCCGAGCATCCAGGCGTCGAGGACGTCCTCGTCGTCGTCGAACGGCCACTCGGCGGTGTCGTCCTGGACCGCGACCGTGTTGCCCTCGCCCGGCTCCAGGAACTCCAGGTCCACGGCGAGGTTCCAGATGTTCCACAGGTACGGCACCGACTCGGCGATCGGGCCGTCGGTGTCGGGCCTCGGCAGGCCGACCGCGGCCAGCGCCTCCTCCACCTCGGCGTCGCTGAGCAGGGTGTCCTCGCCCACGCGGCGGCCGGAGCCGACCCACAGGGCCAGGTCGCGGGCCTTGGCGATGAGCGGGGCCTGCCGGGCGGCGGCGGCCAGCTCGGAGTCGGGCCGCAGCCGGATCGTGTCGAGCTCGGCGAGCTCGTCGGCGAACGGCTCGAAGTCGCCGAGGTTGCCGGCCTCCTCCTCCTCGTCGCCCTCGCCCTCGCCGTCCTCGATGAGCTCCTCCATGAGGTCGACGAACTCGTCCTCGATGTCGTCGAGCTCGGACTGCAGATCGGCGAGGGTGTCGGAGCGCTCCGTCAGCCTGCCGGTCCGCGAGAGGAACGTGAGGTAGGCGTCCACGGCCGAGAGCATGCCGTCGGCGGCGGCGTCAGGGTCCTCGACGACCTTGGGCATGCGGTCGAGCAGCAGGTTGCGCAGGTCGGCACGCTTCCACGTGCCGAGGTCCTGCGAGAAGGCGAGACGGTGCCACAGGGCGGCGGGCCCCACGAGCTCGGGGTCGCTGTCGGGCGCGTTGGCCCGCGCCCACATGATGAACTCTTCGAGCAGGGGTCGCAGCTCAGTGGCGGCTACCTCGATGCGATCTGTCACGCACTCAGGCTAGTGCGCCCGCGAGGCTGGCGGCTCCCGAAATACATCCTTTTGCTGATCATGACGTGCGGCGCATCGCCTCGGTGATGCGCTCGGCGGCGGCCATGACGGGCACCGCGTGCAGCCGCCCGGGGGCCCGCGTCAGCCGTTCGATGGGGCCCGAGACCGACACCGCGGCGATCACCTTCCCGCCGCTGCCCCTGATGGGGGCCGAGACGCTGGCCACGCCCTGCTCGCGCTCGCCGACGCTGTGGGCCCAGCCGCGCCGCCGCACCGAGGCGAGCGTCGCCGCGGTGAACTTGGCGCCGCGCAGGCCGCGGTGCAGCCGGTCGGGCTCCTCCCACGCCAGCAGGATCTGCGCCGCCGAGCCGGCCGTCATGGGCAGCGCCGAGCCCACGGGCACGGTGTCGCGCAGACCGCTGGCCCGCTCGGCCGCGGCCACGCAGACCCGCTCGTCGCCCTGGCGGCGGTAGAGCTGCGCGCTCTCCCCGGTCAGGTCCCTGAGCTGGGTGAGCACCGGGGCGGCCACCGCCAGCAGCCGGTCCTCGCCGGCCGCCGTGGACAACTCCGACAGCCGCGGGCCCAGCACGAACCGGCCCTGCGTGTCACGGCTGACGATGCGGTGGTGCTCAAGAGCGACGGCCAGCCGGTGGGCCGTGGGCCGGGCCAGGCCGGTGGCCTGGACGAGCTGCGCCAGTGAAGCGGGTCCCGCTTCGAGGGCATTGAGTACAAGAACGGCCTTGTCGAGTACTCCGACTCCGCTAGAGTTGTCCATGTACCGATACTGCAGTCTCGACATATGAGAAAGCAAGTCGGAGGCGAACTCCCGCGAAGCAGCGCCGGCGCCCTGGGCGCCGGGCGGGGGCGGGCCCCAACCGGGCGGTGCGACGGTGCACCGCGAGGACACAGGAGGAGATCATGGGCCGCACACTGGCCGAGAAGGTCTGGGAGCAACACGTCGTCCGGCGTGCCGAGGGCGAACCTGACCTGCTCTACATCGACCTGCACCTCATCCACGAGGTGACCAGCCCGCAGGCGTTCGACGGGCTCAGGCTCGCCGGCCGCAAGGTGCGCCGCCCCGACCTCACGATCGCCACCGAGGACCACAACGTGCCGACCGTGCTCGGGCCGATCTCCGACCCCGTGTCCAGGACGCAGGTCGAGACGCTGCGCAAGAACGCCGCCGAGTTCGGCATCCGGCTGCATCCCATGGGCGACGCCGGGCAGGGCGTGGTCCACATCATCGGCCCGCAGTTCGGCCTGACCCAGCCGGGCATGACGATCGTCTGCGGCGACTCCCACACCTCGACGCACGGCGCGTTCGGCGGCATCGCGTTCGGCATCGGCACCTCCGAGGTCGAGCACGTGCTCGCCACCCAGACGCTGCCCGCCTACCGGCCGAAGACCATGGCCATCGAGGTCAGCGGCGAGCTGCCCGTCGGCGTCACCGCGAAGGACCTGATCCTGGCCATCATCGCCAAGATCGGCACCGGCGGCGGCCAGGGCCACATCATCGAGTACCGCGGCGAGGCCGTGCGCAAGCTCTCGATGGAGGGCCGCATGACCGTCTGCAACATGTCGATCGAGGCCGGCGCGCGGGCGGGCATGATCGCCCCGGACGAGACCACGTTCGCCTACCTCAAGGGCCGCCAGCACGCCCCCCAGGGCGAGGCGTGGGACCAGGCCGTCGCGTACTGGAAGTCGCTGCGCACCGACGACGACGCCGTGTTCGACAAGGTCGTGGAGATCGACGCCACGACGCTGACCCCGTACGTCACGTGGGGCACCAACCCGGGCCAGGGCCTGCCGCTGGGCGAGGCCGTCCCCGCCCCCGGCTCCTTCGCCGACCCGGTCGAGCGGGCCGCCGCCGAGCGGGCGCTGGAGTACATGGGCCTGACCGCCGGCACGCCGCTGCGCGAGATCGAGGTCGACACGGTCTTCGTCGGCTCGTGCACCAACGGCCGCATCGAGGACCTGCGCTCGGCCGCCGAGATCCTCAAGGGCCGCCAGGTCAAGACCCGCACGCTCATCGTGCCCGGCTCGATGCTGGTCAAGCTCCAGGCCGAGCAGGAGGGCCTGCACGAGGTGTTCAGGGCCGCCGGCGCCGAGTGGCGCGAGGCCGGCTGCTCGATGTGCCTCGGCATGAACCCCGACACGCTCCAGCCGGGCGAGCGCAGCGCCTCGACCTCCAACCGCAACTTCGAGGGCCGCCAGGGCAAGGGTGGCCGCACCCACCTGGTGTCGCCGCAGGTCGCCGCCGCGACCGCCGTCACCGGCCGCCTGACCGCCCCCGCCGACCTGTAAGGAGCCAGGACCGATGGAAGCCTTCACCACCCACACCGGTACGGCGGTGCCGCTGCGCCGCAGCAACGTCGACACCGACCAGATCATCCCGGCCGTATGGCTCAAGCAGGTCAGCCGCACCGGCTTCGAGAAGGGCCTGTTCGCCGCCTGGCGCGAGGACCCGACGTTCGTCCTGAACGACCCCTCCTACGAGGGCGGCTCGATCCTCGTCTCCGGCCCCGACTTCGGCACCGGCTCCTCCCGCGAGCACGCGGTCTGGGCCCTGCAGCAGTACGGGTTCCGCGTCGTGATCGCCGCCCGCTTCGGCGACATCTTCCGCAACAACTCCACCAAGATGGGCCTGCTGCCGGTCGTCCTGCCCGGCGACAAGGTCGAGGAGCTGCAGGCGGCCGTCGAGGCCGACCCCAAGCTGGAGATCACCGTCGACCTGGCCGGACGCCAGGTCCGCTGGGCGGGCGAGGCCGTGCCGTTCGAGATCGACGACTACACCCGCTGGCGGCTCATGGAGGGCCTGGACGACATCGGCCTGACCCTGCGTCACGCCGAGGACATCGCGACGTACGAGAATGGTCGGCAGCCATGGCTGCCGACGACCGTCTAGAGCACGAGCACGACGAGCTGGCGCGGCGGTTGCGCGAGGCGCACCGCCGCGTCCGCGCGCTGTCCGCCGACCCGGCGGTGGACAGGGAGCGGCTGGCCCGCCGCTACCTCGCCATCTGCGACCTCGCCAAGCACGATCCGCGACGGGCGGCGGCCCGCCTGGACGCCTTCCTGTCCGCGCTCGACACGCCACGCGACGACGAAAACACGCTCGGTGATTGAGTTCCCCCGCGATCCCGCCTACTTTCGACCGCGTAAGGGGTTTCTACGTCGGACTCGTGTGCTGGAACCCTGACCATAACTGGGGGAGCAGGACTTTCATGAACAAGCGAGAACTCGTCGAGGCCATCACGGACCGGGTGGGCGACAAGAGGACGGCCACCGAGGCCGTGAACGCGGTCATCGACACCATCCAGAAGGCCGTGGCGAGCGGCGACAAGGTCTCGATCACCGGCTTCGGCGCGTTCGAGATGGTCAACAAGCCGGCGCGCACGGCCAGGAACCCGTCGACGGGCGCGGAGATCAACGTCGCGGAGAGCTGGGCTCCCAAGTTCCGGCCCGGGTCGGAGTTCAAGGACCTGGTGAACGAGGGCGGCAAGAAGAGCGGCAAGAAGTAGCCGCAGCCGATCGAGCCGATCGCCGCGCCCGGGCTTCTCGGCCCGGGCGTCGCGCGTTTCCGGGGCCCCCTCCTGGGCGGCGGGCCCTAAGGCAGCGGGCCCTAAGGCAGTGGGAACGTCGAGAGCGTCACGTAGGTGACGCGCCCCCCGGACATCGCCAGGTTGACCCGCTGACCGGGGCGCAGCAGCCGCAGCGGGCCCGCGTCGAAGGCGGGCGCGTCGAACTCCAGCACGGTCCCGTCGTCGAGGAAGACCGTGCCCGACCTGGTGGCCTCGTCGAAGCCGCGTACCGTGCCCTGCACGCCCACCAGCGTAATCGCTCAGGCCGGGGGCTTGAAGCCCGGCCACAGCTCGGCGACGACCGCCGCCGTGTGCCGGCCCAGGCCCAGCGCGACGGCCGCGCGCAGGTCGTCGGGGGTGTCCACGTCGCGCCGCACCGAGTCGATGCCCGGCACGCACAGCTCCTTCGCCCCGCCCGCCAGGTGCCTGGCCCGCGACTCCCCGCCGAAGCGCGGCGCGAACGGGATGCCCGGCCGCACTCCGTAGAAGGTGGTGCCGACGTCCAGCGCGTCCGGCACGAACGCCTGGTCGAACTCGGCCGCCGCGCCCAGCGCCGTCGCCAGCTCGGCCGGCCGCAGCGCGGGCAGGTCGGCCTGCAACGCGCCCACCGCGTCGCCCGGCGCGACCCGTACCGCGTGGGCGGCGCCCGTGCGCAGCGCGGTGTTCAGCCCGCGGTCGGGGTCGTGCACCACCTCCGCGCCCAGCGCCGCCAGCGGCCCCGCCGCCGCGGGGTCGGACGTCACCACGATCACCCGGGCCACCGCCGGGCAGGACAGCGCCGCCGCCACGGTGTCGCTCGCCACCGCCACGGCGAACCTCGTGCGGTGCGGCCCCGTGGCGTCGGCCAGCCGGGTCTTCGCCGCGACCAGCGTCTTGACCGGAATGACCAGGGACCACCGGAAGCTCATACCCTTAAGCATCGCGCCTCGACATCCTCAAGGGGCAACCGGGAGACTTGGGGCGCATACCCGAGGAGGAGTCCATGAGCCGCCCCACGCGACCGTCGCGTTTCTGGGAGTCCCTGGCAGTCGTTGTCGTCAAACCGCTGTCCCGGCTCCTGGTCAGGCGGGACTGGCGGCACGGCGAGCGCGTCCCCCGCACCGGCGGCGTCATCATCGCGGCCAACCACCTCTCCTGGACGGACCCCGTCCTGCTGTCGCACTTCCTCTACAACCACGGGCGCTGGCCGGTCATCCTGGCCAAGTCCGGGTTGTTCCGCGTGCCTCTGCTCGGCAGGGCGGTGACCGGGCTGCTGGCCATCCCCGTCGAGCGCGGCAGCAGCGAGGCCGCCAGGTCGTTGCGGATCTCCTCCCAGCGGCTCCAGGACGGTTGCGCGATCCTGTTCTACCCCGAGGGCACCTGCACCCGTGACCCGGACCTGTGGCCGATGGTGGGCAAGACGGGCGTGGCCCGGCTGGCGCTGGAGAGCGGCGCCCCGGTCATCCCCGTGGCCCACTGGGGCGCGCAGGAGCTGCTGCCCTACGGCGAGAAGAAGCCGCGGCTGTTCCCGCGCAAGACCTTCCACGTGTCCGTGGGCCCGCCGGTCGATTTGTCCAAGTATGCGGGCAAGTCGCCGCACGCCGAGGTCCTGCGTGACGCCACCGCCGACATCATGGCGGCCGTCACCGCGCAGCTCGCCGAGCTGCGCGGCGAGAAGGCGCCCGAGACCCCCTACGACCCCGCCCGGCGGTGACGGCATGACGAAGGTGGCCGTGTTCGGAGCGGGCTCGTGGGGCACCACGTTCGCGATGCTCCTGGCCGAGGCGGGCGGCGAGGTCACGCTCTGGGGGCGCAGGCCCGAGCAGATGGAGGCGATCGAGCGCACCCACGTCAACGCCGACTACCTGCCCGGCATCCCGTTGCCCGCCTCGCTGCGCGCCACGACCGACCCCGAGCGGGCGCTGAAGGGCGCCGAGTTCGTGGTGCTGGCCGTGCCCTCGCAGCACCTGCGGCCCAACCTGGCCGCCTGGCGCGAGCACATCGCGCCGGGCGCGGTCCTGGTCAGCCTCATGAAGGGCATCGAGCTGGGCACCACCAAGCGCATGAGCGAGGTGATCCGCGAGGTCGCCGAGGTGCCGGAGGAGCGGGTGGCCGTCGTCTCCGGGCCCAACCTGGCCCAGGAGATCGCCCAGCGCCAGCCCGCCGCCACCGTCGTGGCCTGCACCGACGAGTCCGTCGCCGAGAAGCTGCAGGCCATCTGCCACCTGCCGCCGTGGTTCCGGCCCTACACCAACCCCGACGTGGTGGGCGTCGAGCTGGGCGGCGCCGTCAAGAACGTCATCGCGCTGGCCGTCGGCGTCTCGGCGGGCATGGGCATGGGCGACAACGTCAGCGCCATGCTCATCACCCGCGGGCTGGCCGAGATGCAGCGGCTCGGCGCGGCGCTCGGGGCCGACCCGCACACCTTCGCCGGGCTGGCCGGCATGGGCGACCTGGTGGCCACCTGCACCTCGCCGCTGTCGCGCAACCGCACCTTCGGCGAGAACCTCGGGCGCGGCATGACGCTGGCCGAGGTGGTCGCCGCCACCAAGCAGACGGCCGAGGGCGTCAAGTCCTGCGAGTCGGTGCTGGCCCTGGCCAGGAAGCACGACGTGGAGATGCCGATCACGGAGGTCGTGGTCGGCGTGGTCCACGACGGCATGTCGCCGGCCGAGGCGGGCATGCTGCTGATGTCGCGCTCGCCCAAGCCGGAGCGGTACGGCGTGTAGGGCATGACGGGCTGGCACGCCGTCCCGCGTGCTTGGCTCGCTGCGCGGGGGACACCCCGGTAGATTCGGACACCATGAGCAAGCCACGCGTCGCCGTCGTTTTCGGGGGTCGCAATTCCGAGCACGCCGTGTCCCTGATGGGGGCGGGCAGCGTGCTGGATGTGATCGACAGGAGCAAGTACGAGGTGATCCCGATCGGGATCGCCCAGGACGGCAGGTGGGTGCTCGCCGCGTCCGACCAGCGGTTCGCCATCGAGGAGGGCGAGCTGCCGGTGGTCGACACCTCCGGCGCCGCCCTCGCGCTGCCCTCCGGCGGCGGCTCCCTGGTCGCCTACGACCCCGGCGCCATCCCCGTCGAGCTCGGCTCGGTGGACGTGGTCTTCCCGGTGATGCACGGGCCCTTCGCCGAGGACGGCACCATCCAGGGCCTGCTGGAGATGGCCGGCGTGCGCTACGTCGGCTCCGGCGTGCTGGCCAGCGCCGTCGGCATGGACAAGGCGCACATGAAGACCGTGATGGCCGCCGCCGGGCTGCCGACCGGCAGGTTCGTGACCGTCCGCGACCGCGACTGGCGGCTCAACCGCGAGCTGGTGCTGAAGGAGGCCGAGGAGCAGCTCGGCTACCCGGTCTTCGTCAAGCCCGCCAGGGCCGGCTCCTCCCAGGGCATCTCCAAGGCGCACGACCGGGCGCGGCTGGAGGAGGCCGTGGAGTTCGCCCGGCAGCACGACCCCAAGGTGCTCATCGAGGCCGCCATCGCCGGCCGCGAGATCGAGTGCGCGGTGCTGGAGTCGCCCGGCGACGAGCCGGCCGCCGCGTCGCTGCCCGGCGAGGTCAGGGTCGAGGGCGGGCAGGAGTTCTTCGACTTCGAGGCCAAGTACTACCCCGACCAGATGTCGCTGACCGTGCCCGCCGACATCCCCGCGGAGACGGCCGGGGAGCTGCGGGCGATGGCGGTGCGCGCGTTCGAGGCGCTCGACTGCGAGGGCCTGGCGCGGGTCGACTTCTTCTACACGCCCGAGGGCAGGCTGGTCCTCAACGAGATCAACACCATGCCGGGCTTCACCTCGCTGTCGGTGGCGCCGCAGCTCTGGGCGGCCACCGGGGTGCCGTACGCGGAGCTGGTGGAACGGCTCATCCAGCTCGCGCTCAACCGGCCGGCCGGGCTGCGGTGACCGCTACCCGGCCATCCGCCCGACCGGGCCCGACAGCTCCGCGAGCACGTCGCCGGGCGTGTGCCCGCCGCCGACCGTGACCTCCACGTACGCGGCGTCGGTCACGGCGGTGAACAGCGCGGGCTTGCCGGGGTCGGGGAACCAGCCCACGCCGTTGATCTCCTGGAGCTGGTCGGTCGGCGCCATGCGGGCGGGCCGGGGCACGCCGCAGCGCAGCGCGACGGCCCCCTCGCCCCAGACGGCCACGTACGGCGACGGCGGCTCGGACGTGCCACGCTCGGCCCCGTCCAGCGAGCGGGGCAACACCGTGGCGAGCTTGTCGCAGGCGGCGACCGCCGGGCCCTGGGGCACCGGCGGCTCCACCTGGACGGTGCCACCGCACCCGGCGAGCGCGAGGAGAACGAGCAGGACGGCGGCGGCACGCATGCGACGACTACCTCTGACTATGGACGACCCAGCCGTGAACGGCTCAGATATGGACGATCGGACACGTCAGCGTACGCGTGATCCCCTCCACCGCCTGAATCTGGGCCACGACGAGCTTGCCCAGCTCGTCCACATTGTGGGCCTCCGCGCGAACGATCACGTCGTACGGCCCCGTCACGTCCTCCGCCTGCGTCACGCCGGGGATCCCGGAGATCTCACCGGCCACGGCGGCGGCCTTGCCGACCTCGGTCTGAATAAGGATGTAGGCCTGCACCATCACGTCCTCCCGGGCGATTGGATCACGCCGAAGGGCCACCGTACCCTGTGTGCGTCAGGAGGTGCGTCATCACAGTCGGAGAACTCGGCGAATTCGGCGTGGTAAATCGTATTACCGGTCGTCTGCCCCAGAGTGCGGCGGTCATGCTGGGGCCGGGTGACGACGCCGCGCTGGTCGCCGCCCCCGACGGGCGGGTCGTGGTCACCACCGACCTCCTGCTGGAGGGCAGGCACTTCCGGCGCGACTGGTCCGGCCCGTACGACGTGGGCCGCAAGGCCGCCGCCCAGAACCTCGCCGACGTGGCCGCCATGGGCGCCGCGCCCACCGCGCTCGTGATCGGCCTCGGCATCCCCGCCGACCTGCCCCTGACCTGGCTGGACGAGCTGACCGACGGCTTCCGCGAGGAGTGCGAGGCGGCCGGGGCGAGCGTGGCGGGGGGCGACGTCACCCGGTGCGACCTGGTGGTGCTGGGCGTGACCGCGCTGGGCGACCTCGGCGGGCGGGCGCCGGTCCGGCGCGACGGCGCCCGGCCGGGGCAGGTCGTGGCGGTGACCGGGCGGCTCGGGCACGCGGCGGCCGGATGGGCGCTGCTGGAGGCCGGTGTGACGGCGGGCTCGCCGGTGCTGGAGCGGGCGGTCGCGGCGCACCGGCGGCCCCGGCCGCCGTACGAGGAGGGGCCGCGCGCCGCCGAGCTGGGCGCGAGCGCCATGCTCGACGTGAGCGACGGGCTGCTGCAGGACCTCGGGCACGTCGCGGCGGCGAGCGGGGTGCGCGTCGAGCTGGATCCGCAGGCGTTCGAGGTGGGCGAGCCGGTGGCGGCGGCGGCCAAGGAGCTGGGGGCCGATCCGCTGGAGTGGGTGCTCACGGGTGGCGAGGATCACGCGCTCGCGGCGGTCTTCCCGGCCGGGACGCGGCTGCCGGAGGCGTGGCGGGTCGTCGGGCGGGTGGTCGAGGGCGAGGGCGTCCTGGTGTACGGCCGCGAGATGGGGCCCGGCGGATGGGATCACTTTCGGTAGTGACGTGTCCCAATTTTTGGGATATTTTCCCGGTTTGGGGTATGACTAGTGGGATTGCTGTGACAAGGGCGTAGCAAAGGTGTTATGAAGATTGGCGGCCACTGTACCCGGAAGAAAGGGCAGCCATGGGCCGCCACGGCACAGGTGGATCCGACGACGGGGAAGAACGGGGGAGCAGCAGCGCATTCTGGGGTCCTGACGAGCAGGCCGAGCCGCCGGGCTGGCCGTCGCTGCCGGACCGGCCCGAGGTCACGGGGCAATGGGCCCCGATGCCGCGCCGCGAGAGCGAGCCGCCACCGGGCGGGCCGCGGCCCGAGCCGTTCGAGACCACCGGAGCCTTCGCGCTGCCCACCGACTCCGCCGGAGGCCCGCCACCGGCCGGCGGCTCCGCGAGCACCTTCCCGCCGCCGCCCGCGCCCTACGGCGAGCAGGCCCGCCCGTTCGAGGTGACGGGCGCCTTCGCCCGCCCGGCCGACTGGGACGCCCCTTCCGGCGCCCCGGGTGACCGGGCCCCAGGCGACCGGGCTCCCGGTGACCGGGCTCCGGGCGACCGGGCCCCGGGCGGCTCCGGCCCGTTCAACGGGCCCGCCACCGGCGACTTCGAGGTCCCGGGCGCCCCCCAGGACATCCCCGGTCGCGGCACCGGCCCCTTCGACCGCCCGTCCGGCCCCTTCGACCAGGCCCCCGGCCGGCCCACCGGCCCGTTCGACCGGCCTGCGGACCCCTTCGGCCAGCAGGCTGGCAGGTCCACCGGGCCCTTCGACCAGCCGGGCGGGCCTTTCGGGCAGCCCGGGGGTCACCCCGGCCAGCCGGCCGGTCCCTTCGAGCGGCCCGGCCGCGGGGAGGGTTTCTTCGGCGAGCCGGACCCCTTCGACGGGCCCGCCGACCGTACGGCCAGGTTCGACGCGCCCCCCGCGGGCCCGCCGATGCCGGGCGACATCAAGGTGGCCGGCGAGCCGACGGCCGTCCAGGCCCCGGCATGGGCCGAGGCCGAGACCGGTTTCCTGGACTCCGGCTGGTCCGCCGACTCCGGCCTGGACGAGCCGGACGAGCCCAAAGGCCGCCGCGGCCGCCGCAGGGCCGGCCGGGACGGCGGGAACGGCGGCGACGGTGACGACGGCCTCCTGGCCGGCCCGCCGCCGGGCGACGGCAAGGGCGGCGGCAAGGGCAAGATGGCGCTGCTGTCCGTGGCGGCCGTGGCCGTGGTCCTCGGCGGCACGGTGGCCGGCGTCAAGCTGATGGGCTCCGGCGACCCCGCCAAGTGCGAGGGCGCGACCTGCGCGGCCGTGCAGAAGAGCCCCAACCAGCCCGGTCCCGCCGTCTCGGACCCGGCGGCCGAGGAGACGGAGCCGGACCCGGCGGAGGAGGAGCCGACCCCGGACGAGGAGAAGAGCACGGCCTCCGAGCGGCCGACGCCCACCGCCTCGTACGTCGCCCGCGCCCCGCGCCGCACCCCCTCGCCCACGCCGAAGCCCACGAAGACCAGGGTGAAGGCGTCCGCGCAGCCGACCCGGCCGCCGGCGGAGGAGCCGGAGCCCGTCGAGGAGAGCGACACGCTCACCCCCAACCCCAACGTCTCGTCGCCCGCAGGCGGCGGCGCCACGGCCACCTCCGAGCCGGTTCCCGAGGACACCGGCGGCGGCCAGGGGCCGTTCGGGCAGAGCGGCGGCAGCGCCGGCGGCTCGGTGAACGTCCGGCAGACGATCAGGCAGCGCGCCGGCGGCTACTCGGCCAGCCTCATGGTCGCCAACACCTCCGAGCGCACGCTCGACGAGCCCACGGTCTCGGTGCCGGTCGAGGGCCGCGTGCTCAGCGTCAGCGGTGCCGACTGGACGCAGGACGGCGACCTGCTGATCCTGGACGTGCGCACGTCCCTGGCGGCCGGTGGCAGGGCCAAGGTCTCCTTCACCGCCACCGGCAGGGGCGAGCAGGCCGAGACCTGCGGCATGGTCAGCGGGGAGTGCTCAGTGGCCTGAACGGGCCGTACGGCATGGATGATTGGATGGGGGACATGACGGCTTCGACCCCTCCACGCGTGCTCACCGTCGCCGGCTCCGACTCCGGGGGCGGCGCCGGCATCCAGGCCGACCTGAAGACCATGATGGCCATGGGCGTCCACGGCATGAGCGTCATCGCGGCGGTGACCGCGCAGAACTCGCTCGGCGTCCAGGGCTACTGGGAGCTGCCGCCCGAGGCCGTGCGGGCGCAGCTCGACTCGGTGCTCGGCGACATCGGCGCCCAGGCGGTCAAGACCGGGATGCTGGCCTCGCCCGCCCTGGTCGAGGTGGTCGCCGACGCCCTGGGCGGCTACGGGGCACCGGTCGTGGTCGATCCGGTCGGGGTGTCCAAGCACGGCGACCCGCTGCTCGCGCCCGAGGCCGTCGAGACGATCCGCACCCGGCTGCTGCCGGTGGCGACCGTGGCCACGCCGAACCTGTGGGAGGTGGAGCAGCTCACCTCGGTCAAGGTCGAGGACGAGGACGACCTGCGCCGCGCCGCGGACGCTGTCCTGGAGCTGGGCCCGAGATGGGCGCTGATCAAGGGCGGCCACCTGCCGGGCGCGCCGGTGGACCTGCTGACGGACGGCACGAGCGAGCACCGCTTCACCGGCGAGCGCCACGACAACCGCCACACCCACGGCACGGGCTGCACCCTGGCCTCCGCCATCGCCTCCCGCCTCGCGCTGGGCGACGAGGTGCCGGCGGCGGTGCGGGCGGCCAAGGAGTACGTGACGGGCGCCATCGCCCGCGGCTTCCCGCTGGGCGCGGGCATCGGCCCGGTGGACCACGCCTGGCGCCTGCGCTGAGCGCCCGGCGGGGCACCCGCCGAGCGCACGCCGAGCATCCGCCGAGCGCACGCCGAGCATCCGACGAGCGCACGCCGAGCATCCGCCGAGCGCCCGGCGGAGCGCATGACGAAGGCCCGCTGCTCCCCGTCAGGGGAGGCGGGCCTTCGTCGTACGCGCGGGAACCTAGCGGGTGACCTTGCCCGCCTTGATGCACGAGGTGCACACGTTCAGCTTCTTCGGCGTGCCGCCGACGACCGCGCGCACCGTCTGGATGTTGGGGTTCCAACGACGGCGGGTGCGGCGGTGGGAGTGGGACACGTTGTTACCGAAGGTCGGCCCCTTGCGGCAGACATCGCAGACGGAAGCCACGGTATCGCTCCTTAAAACAGTCGATGTAGCCCTGTCCGCTGATGCTTACCGGGCGGAGGGCATGCCGGGACAACCGGCCAGCCAGACGAGAATATCCGATCCACACCGTTGGGCGCGAACTGGAGCACTGGCCGGAGCGCTCACTCGGCCCCGGCACGGAGATATTCTCCTTCGACAACAGTAGCGCACCTGGGAGGTCTGAGAGCGCGGATGAAGATCCTCGACCCGCCCGCGGTGCGCCGCTGGGTGCGGCTGGCCGCCGACGCCCTCGGCCGCGCCAGGACGGAGATCGACGCGCTCAACGTGTTCCCGGTGGCCGACGGCGACACCGGCACCAACCTGCACCTGACCCTGCTGTCCGCGGCCGAGGCCGTCGAGTCCCTGCCCGACGAGGTGGACGTGGCCGTGGTGTGGCAGACCCTCTCGTACGGCGCCCTGGTCGGCGCGCGCGGCAACTCCGGCGTGATCGTCAGCCAGGCCCTGCGCGGCCTGGCCGAGGTGCTGAAGGACGGCCACGACCTGCGGGCCGCGCTGCACCGGGCCGCCGTGCTGGCCAGGGAGGCGGTGGCCCGGCCGGTGGACGGCACGGTGCTGAGCGTGCTGGAGTCCGCCGCGCGGGCCGTCCAGGGGCTGGAGGCCGACCCGCGCGAGGTGGCCAGGCGGGCGGCGGGCGAGGCCCGCGCGGCGCTGGGGCGCACCCCGTCCCAGCTCGACGTGCTGGCCCGCAGCGGCGTCGTGGACGCGGGCGGCGCCGGGGCGGCGATCGTGCTGGAGACCCTGGCCGCGGTGGTCACCGGCTCCTACGACGGCCACTACGAGGTGCCCGCCCCGGCCGCCCGCCTCGCGCCCATGACCGAGGCCGGGGCGGGCTACGAGGTGATGTACCTGCTGGACGCCGACGACGACGGGGCCGTGGCGCGGCTGCGCGCCGAGCTGGACGCCATGGGCGACTCGCTCGTCGTGGTCGGCGGCGACGGGCTGTGGAACGTGCACGTCCACGTGCCGGAGGCCGGTCCGGCCGTCGAGGCCGGGCTGCGGGCGGGGCGGCCGCACCGCATCAGGATCACGTACCTGGCCGAGCGCGTCCACCGCGCCGGGGCGGGCCGCGGCGTGGTGGCGGTCGCCGCGGGCGACGGGATCGCCGCGCTGTTCGAGGAGTGCGGGGCCGTCGTGGTGCGCCGCGAGCCGGGCGGCCGGCCGGCCCTGCCCGCCCTGCTGGCGGCGATCCGGCAGGCCGGCGGCGAGGTCGCGGTCCTGCCCAACGACGAGGACGCCGGCGCCGTGGCCGCCGCGGCGGCGGAGATCGCCCGCCAGGACGGGCTGGTGGTCAGCGTGCTGCCGACGCGGGCGAGCGTCCAGGGCCTGGCGGCGCTGGCCGTGCACGACCCGCTGCGCCGCTTCGACGACGACGTGGTGGCGATGGCGGACGCGGCCGGCCAGACCCGCTACGGCCACGTGACGGTGGCCGACGGGGAGGCGTTCACCAGCGCCGGGGTGTGCCGGCCCGGCGACGTGCTGGGCCTCATCGAGGGCGACGTGGCGGTGATCGGCGGTTCGCTGGAGGGGGTGGCCGCGCTGGTGGTGGACCGGATGGTGGCCGGCGGCGGCGAGCTGGTCACCCTGGTGACCGGCGCGGCGGCCCCGCCGGGGCTGGCCGGCGGCCTGGCGGCCCACCTGCGGGCCACCCGGCCGGACGTGGACCTGGTGGTCTACGAGGGCGGCCAGGACGGCCACCCGCTGCTGATCGGCGTCGAGTGACGCGCCGGGGCGCCGGCCGGGGGATCAGGGGATTCCTGTCGGCGGCAGGCGGTACAACTTAATGCCGTGAGCCGTTTCGACGAGCCTCTGACGAAGGCGCTCGACCCGAAGACCGCCAAGCTGCTGCACAGCGTGCTCGGCCTGGAGACGGTCGGCGACCTGCTGCGCCACTACCCGCGCCGCTACGCCGAGCGGGGCGAGCTGACCTCGCTCGACGCCTTGGAGGTCGACGAGCACGTCACGGTGGCGGGCGAGGTGACCCGGCTCATGCGCAAGCCGATGCGCAACCGCGGCGGCACCTGGCTGGAGGTCGAGGTCGTCGACGGCACCGGCAACAAGATCTACCTGTCGTTCTTCGGCAAGGGCTCGCATGCGGCCGAGTCGCGGCTCAAGCCGGGGCGGCGCGGCATGTTCGCCGGCAAGGTCGGGCTGTTCGGGGCGCGGGCCCGGCCGCGCTGGCAGCTCGCGCACCCGGAGTTCGAGCTGTTCGAGGAGGACGACGAGGGCGGCGCCGCGGAGTTCGCCACCGCGCCGGTGCCGATCTACCCGGCGGGCAAGGACGTCACGCCGTGGGCCATCAGGCGCGCGATCGGCGTCGTGCTCGACACGCTCGGCCCGCTCGACGACCCGCTCCCCGCCGACCTGCGGGTGCGCCACAAGTTGCAGCCGCTGGGCGAGGCGCTGGAGGCCATCCACCGGCCCAAGGACTTCGCCGAGGTGGGGCGGGCGCGGCAGCGGCTGAAGTTCGACGAGGCGTTCGTGCTCCAGTCCGTGCTGCTGCAGCGCCGCCAGGCGGCCACGGCCTGGCCCGCCCGGCCCCGGCCGCGCCGCGACGACGGCCTGCTGGCCGACTTCGACGGGCGGCTGCCGTTCGCGCTGACCGAGGGGCAGGCCGCGGTGGGCGAGGAGATCGCCGCCGACCTCGCGCGCGAGCACCCGATGCACCGCCTGCTGCAGGGCGAGGTCGGCGCGGGCAAGACCGTGGTGGCGCTGCGCGCGATGCTCCAGGTGGTCGACGCGGGGGGCCAGGCCGCGCTGCTCGCCCCGACCGAGGTGCTGGCCCAGCAGCACCACCGCTCGATCACCACCATGCTGGGCGACCTCGCGCAGGGCGGCATGTTCGGCGGCACGGCGGTCACGCTGCTGACCGGCTCGATGGGCGCCGCCGCCCGGCGCGTGGCCCTGCTCGACGCGGCCTCAGGCAACGCCGGCATCGTGGTCGGCACGCACGCGCTGCTGCAGGAGCACGTACAGTTCGCCGACCTGGGGCTGGTGGTGGTCGACGAGCAGCACCGCTTCGGCGTCGAGCAGCGCGACGCGCTGCGCGAGAAGGCCGGCGACACCCGGCCGCACGTGCTGGTGATGACCGCCACGCCGATCCCGCGCACGGTCGCCATGACGGTCTTCGGCGACCTGGAGGTCTCCACGCTGTCGCAGCTCCCGTCCGGCCGCGCGCCCATCACCACGCACGTCGTGCCGGCCGCCGAGAAGCCCCACTACCTGGACCGCACCTGGGAGCGGGTGCGGGAGGAGGTGGCGCTGGGCCGGCAGGCCTACATCGTGTGCCCGCGCATCGGCGACCTGGAGGGCGACGAGGGCGACCTGCAGGTGGTGGCGGCCACGGGCGACGACGACCGCCGCCCGCCGCTGGCCGTGCTCGACGTGGCCGAGCTGCTGACCCAGGGCCCCTTCCACGACCTGCGGGTGGGGGTCCTGCACGGCAAGCTGCCGCCGGAGGAGAAGGACGCGGTCATGCGCTCGTTCTCGCGCGGCGAGCTCGACGTGCTCATCGCCACCACGGTCATCGAGGTCGGCGTGGACGTCCCCAACAGCTCCGTCATGATCATCATGGACGCCGACCGCTTCGGCGTCTCCCAGCTCCACCAGCTCCGCGGCCGCGTGGGCCGGGGCGGCCTGCCGGGCCTGTGCCTGCTGGTCTCCGACTTCCCCGAGGGCACCCCGGCGCGGGCCCGCCTCGACGCGGTCGCCGCCACCCTCGACGGCTTCGAGCTGTCCCGGGTCGACCTGGAGCAGCGCCGCGAGGGTGACGTCCTGGGCGCGGCGCAGTCCGGCAAGCGCTCGTCGCTGAAGCTGCTGCAGCTCCTGCGCGACGAGGACGTGATCGCCGCGGCCCGCGAGGAGGCCGCCGCGCTCCTGGCCACCGATCCCGACCTGTCCGGCCACCCGTTCCTGCGTGCCGAGATCGAGCGCCTGCTGCAGGACGAGCGCGCCGAATACCTGGAGAAGACCTGAGGCCGGCGGCACGGCGGCACGGCACGCCGTGAGCGGAACATCGGAGCCCCCGCCGGGGACGGCCTCCCCCCGAATGCCGTCCCCGGCTGGGCCCACCCTCGGGTCAGGTGCCGAGGGAACCGGCGTGCGGAAGGGCTCACGATCACGCCGGTCGGCCTTCATGTGGGTCACCTTGAAGGCCGCGGATTCATCATGCGTGCCCCCGGTCGCGAAACCAATGACCCTTGCTCGAACGAGGCCGACACTTGTCCACTCTTGACCTGGGGGAACATGCGAAAGAATGGGGCACATGACTCGGATCATCGCGGGGAGCGCGGGTGGCAGGCGGCTGGCGGTGCCGCCGGGGCGCGGCACCAGGCCGACCAGTGACAGGGCCAGGGAAGGGATCTTCTTGACGCTCGACTCCCTGTACGGCCTGCGCGAGGCCCGCCTCCTCGACCTGTACGCCGGCTCGGGCGCGATCGGCCTGGAGGCGCTCTCGCGCGGCGCGGCCGAGGCGGTGCTGGTCGAGTCCGATCCGAAGGCGGTCAGGACGATCAGGGAGAACGTGCGCTCGCTGGGCCTGGCGGGGGCGCGCGTGGTCGCCGACAAGGTCGGGCGGGCGCTGGCCGGGCCGCCGGAGGGCGGGCCGTTCGACATCGTCTTCGCCGACCCGCCGTACGCGGTGCCCGACGCCGAGGTGACGGCGGTGCTGGAGCTGCTGCGCGACAACGGCTGGCTGGCCGATGAGGCTTTGGTGGCGTTCGAGCGGGAAAGCAGGGGAAAAGCACTGGTGTGGCCGGAAGGGTACGTTGAGGAGAGGGTCCGTCGCTATGGCGAAGCGTCCGTTTGGTACGGTCGCGCCGCCGGGAACCCGTAGACCTGGGAGGCGTCTTGCGCCGCGTAGTCTGCCCGGGGTCGTTCGACCCCATCACCAATGGCCACCTCGACATCATCGGCCGTTCGGCCCGCCTGTACGACGAGGTGACGGTGGCCGTGCTCATCAACGTCGAGAAAAGCAGCCTGTTCACGGTCGACGAACGCATCGACATCCTGCAGACCGTGACCAAGCAGTTCGCCAACGTCAAGGTCAGGAAGTTCCACGGCCTGCTGGTGGACTTCTGCAAGCAGAACGACATCCCCGCCATCGTCAAGGGCATCCGGGTGGTCAGCGACTTCGACTACGAGTTGCAGATGGCCCAGCTCAACTACCGCCTGTCGGGCGTCGAGACGCTGTTCATGCCGACCAACCCCGAGTACTCGTTCCTGTCCTCCAGCCGCGTGAAGGAGATCGCCCGGTATGGTGGAGATGTGTCGGGCCTCGTGCCCGATCTCGTGCACAAGCTGCTCGTCGAGCGGCTCAGGGGCTGAGCTCGACCTGCTATCCTTTCATTTCGGCCTTGTACGACGGCGATCGTTTTCGCCATGCCTAGCGAGATCAGGATGACTCAGCACCTCGACCCCCGCTCCCCGTGGGTGATCTCCACTCATGACCTGGGCAAGCGGCCGGGCACGATGCGGCAGATGACCCTGACGCTCCCGGCACCGGCTGACCTCGGCGTCGACATGATCGGAGTCCCCAAAGACTCCGAAGTCGAGCTGGACCTCCGGCTCGAAGCAGTGATGGAAGGCGTGCTCGTGTCCGGCACGGCGCGCGCCCCGCTCGCGGGGGAGTGCGCCCGCTGCCTCGACCCCGTGTCCTCGGACATCGAGGTCGACCTGCAGGAGCTCTACTTCTACTCCGACGAGGACGCCTCGGAGGAGGATTCACTGCTCGACGGCGAGCTGCTCGACCTCGAGCCGGTGTTCCGCGACGCGGTGGTGCTCGCACTGCCGCTGAGCCCCGTGTGCCGCGAGGACTGCGAGGGGCTCTGCACGGAGTGCGGGGTCAAGCTGGCCGAGGCCGGCGACGACCACCGGCACGAGAAGATCGACGCCCGCTGGGCGTCGTTGCAAGGTCTGATTACCGACAAAGATAACGATCAGGAGAAGTGACGTGGCCGTCCCGAAGCGAAAGATGTCGCGGAGCAACACCCGCGCCCGTCGCTCCCAGTGGAAGACGACTGCCGTCGCCCTGGTGAGCTGCCCGCAGTGCCGTTCGCCGAAGCAGCCGCACATCGCGTGCCCCACCTGCGGCACCTACAACCGCCGTCAGGTCATCGAGCCGTCCGCCTGATCCGCCGGCACCACTCGATCTGCCGATTGGACCGCCGCCCCCTCCGTGTGCTTGGTTGGAAGGCGTGGCGGCAGTCACATCGCAGGTCTCTCGTCAGCAGTTGACGTGATGCCGGCCGGGTGCCATTGTGCCTCGGTCGGCGTTACCGTCTTAGATGCGTGCGGCGGCGGTTCGCCCGCGGCCGTGGTGGACGCCGGGGCTAACGCGTTACCCCGACGCCCACCACGTTTTCGGGCATCTTCCGCAGTCGGCGCGCCATCGCCAATGGAAGATGTCCGAGGAGGAAACAGGTGGGCGCAGGTCCTAAGCCGGTGGCCGTCGAGGTCGCCGGGGACGAGCTGGAGCGGGTTCTGTCGGTCGGTCTCGACCTCGACATCCTGGAACGGGCGCTGACGCACCGCTCGTACGCGTACGAGAACGGCGGCCTGCCGACCAACGAGCGCCTGGAGTTCCTGGGCGACTCGGTGCTCGGCCTGGTCGTCACCGACACGCTCTACCGCAACCACCCCGACCTGCCCGAGGGCCAGCTGGCCAAGCTGCGGGCGGCCGTGGTCAACATGCGCGCGCTGGCCGACGTGGCCCGCAACCTCGGGCTGGGCCGGTTCCTGCGGCTCGGCCGCGGCGAGGAGGGCACCGGCGGGCGCGACAAGTCGTCGATCCTGGCCGACACGCTGGAGGCCCTGATCGGCGCGATCTACGTCGACAAGGGGCTCGACGAGGCGTTCCGGGTCGTGCACCTGCTGTTCGACCCGCTGATCGTGCGCTCGGCGTCGCTGGGCGCCGGGCTCGACTGGAAGACCTCGTTGCAGGAGCTGACCGCCTCCGAGGCGCTCGGGGTGCCCGAATACCACGTCGAGGAGAGCGGCCCCGACCACGCCAAGTCGTTCACGGCGATGGTGCGGGTGGGCGGCGAGTCGTACGGGTCGGGCACCGGGCGCAGCAAGAAGGAGGCCGAGCAGCAGGCGGCCGAGGCGGCGTGGACCCGCATCCGGGCCCGCCGCGAGGAGCGGGAGAAGCAGCGCGAGAGCCAGCCCGCCGCGGGCTGAGCCCGCTTATGGGCGCGCGGGCTGAGCCCGCCTATGGGCGCGCGGGCTGATCCCGCGCACGGGCGCGCGGGCTGATCCCGCGCACACGGGCACGCCGGCGAACGGGTTCGCCGATCGGGTGTGCCCGCCTGGACAGGGGGGCGAGGTCCAATGCCGGAGTTGCCGGAGGTCGAGGTCGTCAGGCGCGGCCTCGCGCAGTGGGTCACCGGCCGGGAGATCGCCGCGGCCGAGGTGCTGCACCCGCGCGCCGTCAGGCGGCACGTGCCGGGCGCCGACGAGTTCGCCGCGCGGCTGAAGGGCCGCACGCTGCTGTCGGCCGAGCGCCGCGGCAAGTACCTGTGGCTGCCGCTGTCGGGGGCCGAGGAGTCGCTGCTGGCGCACCTGGGGATGAGCGGCCAGCTCCTGGTCGTGGACCCGCAGGCGCCGCCGGAGCGGCACCTGCGGGTCCGCCTGCGCTTCGAGGACGGCGGCCCCGACCTGCGCTTCGTCGATCAGCGCACGTTCGGCCACGTCATGCTCACCGCCCTGGCGGGCGGGGTGCCCGAGCCCATCGCGCACATCGCGCCGGACCCGTTCGAGGCGGCCTTCGACGACGACGAGTTCGCCCGGCGGCTGCGGGCCAGGCGCACCGAGGTCAAGCGGGCCCTGCTGGACCAGTCGCTGATCAGCGGCGTCGGCAACATCTACGCCGACGAGGCGCTGTGGATCGCCCGGCTGCACTGGGCCCGCCCGACGCAGACGCTCACCCGGCCCAAGATCGCCGAGCTGCTGGCCGGGGTCCGTGCGGTCATGAGCGCCGCGCTGCGGCAGGGCGGCACGTCGTTCGACAGCCTGTACGTCAACGTCAACGGCGAGAGCGGCTACTTCGAGCGCTCGCTGGAGGTGTACGGCCGGCGCGACCTGCCCTGCTCCCGCTGCGGCACGGCGATCAGGCGGGAGGCGTTCATGAACCGCTCGTCCTACTCCTGCCCCACGTGCCAGCAGCGGCCACGGCCGCGGCCAGCAGGCTGAGCACGCAGGCCGGCCACATCGCGGCGGTCACCGACACCTCGTCCGTCACCCGGCCGCCCACCAGGGAGCCGAGCGCGATGGAGACGTTGAACGCGCTCACGAACAGCGCCGTCCCCCACTCGCCGCCGCCCGACCGCATGATCCACAGTTGCAGGGCCACGCCGACGCCGCCGTAGCCCAGGCCCCACAGGACGAGCGCCGCGAGCGGCAGGCCGGTGAGCGACAGGGCCGCCGTGCCCAGGGCGATGAGCAGCGCCAGGACCACGAGGACGGCGCCGGGGCTCCTGGCCGCGCGGGCTCCGGCGGCGAAGTTGCCGAGGACGCCGGCGGCGCCGTACGCGAGGAGGGCGACGCCGACGAGGCCGGGACCGGCCTGCGCGACCTGTTCCAGGAACGGCCGGACGTAGGTGTAGGCGGCGAAGTGCCCGGCGATGATGAGCACGGTCAGCACGAGGACCAGCGCGAGCGGCCCGGACAGCCGCGGGCCGCGACCGGCCGGGCGCGCGGCGGCCTCGCCGGGCAGGGGCGGCAGCGTGGTGGCCAGCAGCGCGAGCACGGCCAGGGCCAGCACGCCCATCGCGGCGAAGGCCGCCCGCCACCCCGCGTACGAGGAGACGAACGTCGCCGCCGGCACCCCCAGCACCGACGCCACCGACACCCCGCCCAGGATGATCGAGGTGGCCCGGCCGACGTGCCGCTCGGGCGCCAGCCGCGCTCCCAGCCCCGCCGCGAACGCCCAGAACCCGCCGATGCTCACCCCGGTCACCACCCGGGCCGCCAGCATCACCGCCAGCCCGGGCGCCAGCGCCGCCGCCAGGTCGGCGAGCGCCAGCAACGCCATCAGGGCGAGCAACAGGATCCGCCGATCGGCCCGGCGCGCGGCCACGGCGAGCAGCGGCGCGCAGACGGCGGCGACCAGCCCGGGGGCGGACATCGTCAGGCCCGCCGTCCCGGGGCTCACCCCCAGGTCCGAGGCGATCGAGGTCAGCAGCCCGACGGGGAGCATCTCGCTGGTCACCAGCGTGAAGGTGCCGAGGGCGAGCACGGACACGGCGAGCCACCGCGCCCGTGACAGAGTGGGGACAAGGGTTTCCGTCATGCCCTCCAGCCTTCTTCCGACCGCCCGGCGGGAACAACGGCGAACCGTGAAGGCTTGGTTCAGTCAGGCTGAACGATCGCGCGGAGGCATGGGATGGACTTCCGGGAGCTGGAGTGCTTCGTGGTGCTGAGCGAGGAGCTGCACTTCGCCCGCACGGCCGATCGGCTCTACCTGTCGCCGGCCCGGGTCAGCCAGCTCCTGCGCTCGCTGGAGAGCAGGATCGGCGGCAGGCTGTTCGACCGGACGAGCCGCCGCGTCCGCCTCACCCCGCTCGGCGAGCGCTTCCTGACCGACCTGAGGCCCGCCTACGACGGGCTGAGGGGCGCGGTGAGCCGCGCCAGGGCCGCCGCGCGGGAGGTGGCGGGGACGCTGCGGGTGGGCTTCCTGGCGACGCCCACCGACGCCGTCACGGCCAGCGTCCGGGCCTTCGAGCGCGGCCATCCCGGTTGCGCCACCGAGCTGGTCGAGATCCCGATGTCCGACCCCTTCGGCAAGCTGCGGGCGGGCCAGGTGGACGTGGCCTTCACCCTGCTGCCCGTGGAGGAGCCCGACCTGGCCACCGGGCCGGCGCTGAACCGGGTCTCCCACCGGCTCGGCGTGTCCGTGGGCCATCCGCTGGCGGGCCGGCCCGGCATCGGGGCGGAGGAGCTGGCCGGCGTCCCGCTGATCGGGTTCGAGGGGCCCGCGCCGCGGTGGTGGAAGGAGCGGACGGCACCCTCCGTGACCCCTTGCGGACGTCCGATACCCCGGGCGGGGGCGGTCGCGACCGCGCAGGAGGGCTTGACTCAGGTGGCGCTGGGGCGGGGCGGCATGTTGTTCTGCACCCCCACCGCGGAGCATCACCGGCGGCCCGACGTAAGCTTCGTGCCGGTCAGCGGGCTGCCTCCGTCGATCCTGGGCCTGACCTGGGTGAGGGCGGCGGAGACCGCCGTGGTCAGGGCGTTCGTGGAGGCGGCGGGCCGGGAGGCGGCGGCTCGGGAGGCGTCAGGGGCGGCCCTGGTGGCCTGATCGGCGAGGGCGGGGAAAGATGTCGGAAAATTTGGATAACGCCAGGTTGACGGCCTGGGTCCGGGGAAAGGTCCAGGGTGTCGGCTTCCGGTGGTGGACCCGCGCCAGGGCGCTGGAGCTGGGTCTCGTAGGATGGGCGCGCAACACCGATGACGGCCGGGTCGAGGTCGTCGCCGAGGGCCCGCGCGCCGGCTGCGTCAAGCTGCTGGAGCTGCTCAGAGGTTGCGACACGCCGGGCAGGGTCGATGGAGTAGTGGAACGATGGAGTGAACCCCGAGGTAGTTTGGGTGGTTTTGTGGAGAGGTAGCCGCTTTCGTTAAACCGCCCAAATAGGGTATAGTTGTATGTCGGGAGTGCCCATCAGTAGGACGCAGCGGTCTGTTCGACTTGACCGCCCACACTGCCGGTGCGACTCTTGTTAGGTACCACGCGCACCCCTCCCGCGGAATAAGAAGTGCGCGAACCAGTCTGGTCACTCAGCGTGGAGGACCCTTTACCATGGCGAAGGCTCTACTCGGCCACGTCGGCGGTCCTGACCCTCGTATGGTCTCGGAGATGCGCCGCCTACAGCAGCGAATCCGTGACTTGGAGGCAGAACTCATCCGACTTCAGGCCACCAATGACGCTCTTGCGGCGCAAACCCGCGACGAGGCGGCGCTAAGCCGCATGCAGGAGCGCGAGCCGGCACTCACCTGAGAGTGATCGGAGCGCAGGACCCAGGGACGTCTCGGAGAGGCGTCCCTTGCTATTTGCCCTCTTCCCACCCGGCGCGGACTGCGCCGGGTGGCCGGGACCAGTAGGCTTTCCCGAGGTCCGGTCAGGGAGAAGGGGGTCGCGCTTGTATCTGAAGACCCTCACCCTGCGCGGCTTCAAGTCCTTCGCCTCCGCCACCGCCCTGCGCTTCGAGCCCGGCATCACCTGCGTGGTCGGCCCCAACGGCTCCGGCAAGTCCAACGTCGTCGACGCCCTCGCCTGGGTCATGGGCGAGCACAGCGCCAAGTCGCTGCGCGGCGGCAAGATGGAGGACGTCATCTTCGCCGGCACCTCCTCCCGGCCCCCGCTCGGGCGCGCCGAGGTGACGCTGACCATCGACAACTCCGACGGCGCCCTGCCGATCGACTACACCGAGGTCACCATCAGCCGGCTGATGTTCCGGTCGGGGCAGAGCGAATACGCCATCAACGGCGACACCTGCCGCCTGCTGGACATCCAGGAGCTGCTGTCCGACTCGGGCATCGGCCGCGAGATGCACGTCATCGTCGGCCAGGGCCAGCTCGACGCCGTGCTGCACGCGGGCCCCGAGGACCGCCGCGCCTTCATCGAGGAGGCCGCGGGCGTGCTCAAGCACCGCAAGCGCAAGGAGAAGGCGCTGCGCAAGCTGGACGCCATGCAGGCCAACCTGACCCGCGTCCAAGACCTCGCCACCGAGCTGCGCCGCCAGCTCAAGCCCCTCGGCCGGCAGGCCGAGATCGCCCGCAAGGCCGCCGTCATCCAGGCCGACCTGCGCGACGCCCGGCTGCGGCTGCTCGCCGACGACGTCGGCACGCTGCGCGCCACGCTGGAGCGCGAGGCCGCCGACGAGGCCGCGATCATGGCCAGGCGGGCCCAGGTGGAGGCCGAGCTGGCCGAGGCCCAGCAGCGCGAGGGCGCGCTGGAGGCCGCCGAGGCCGAGGCCCAGCCGCGCCTGGCGGCCGCCCAGGAGACCTACTTCCGCCTCTCCTCGCTGCGCGAGCGCATCACCGGCCTGGAGCAGCTCGCCGCCGAACGCCACCGCCACGCGCTCGACGCCGCCGCCATCGAGCGGCGCGGCCGCGACCCCGAAGACCTCGAACGCGAGGCGGCCGAGGTGCGCGAGCGCGAGCTGGTGCTCAAGGCCCAGCTGGAGCAGGCGCGCGAGCTGCTGGAGGAGGCCGTCCGGGCACGCGCCGGCCGCGAGGCCGAGCTGAGCGCCGAGGAGCGGCGGCTGTCCCTGGCCGCGCGGGCCGCCGCCGACCGCCGCGAGGGCCTGGCCCGGCTGCGCGGCCAGGTCGACTCCGTACGCAGCCGCGCCCGCGCCGCCGAGGAGGAGATCGGCCGGCTCCAGCAGGCCGTGGCCGACGCCGCCGAGCGCGCGCGGCAGGCCGGCGAGGAGCTGGAGGCGCGGCGGCTGGAGGAGCCCGCGGCCGATCCCGCGCTGGCCGAGGAGCTGGCGGCGGCGCAGGCCCTGGTCGAGGAGGCCAGGGCGGTCGCCGACGCGGCCAGGACGGCGGCGGAGGAGGCCAGCTCCGCCCTCGACGGGCCGCGTGCGGCGCTCCAGGCCGCCCGCTCGGCGGTCGCCACCGCGCGGGCCGCCGACCAGGAGGCGCAGCGCTCCGTGGCCGCGCTGGCCGCCCGGCGCGACGCGCTGGAGCTGGGCCTGGCCAAGGGCGACGGCGGCGCGGCGCTGCTGGAGGCCGACCTGGCCGGGGTGCTCGGCCCGCTGGCCGCCGCCCTGCGGGTCACCCCGGGCGCCGAGGCGGCGGTCGCCGCCGTGCTCGGCCCGGTCGCCGAGGCGATCGCCGTCCAGGGCCTCGACACGGCCGTGGAGGCCCTGGGCCTGCTGCGCGAGCGCGGCTCCGGCCAAGCGACCCTCCTGGTCGCCAACGGCACGCAGGGTGCCAACGGCGCGAACGACGCCAACGGCGCGAACGGCGCCAACGGCGCCAACGGCGCGGTGCGGGAAGCCGCGCCCCGAGGGGGGCGGTGGGTGGCCGAGCTGGTCGCCGTGCCCGGGGAGCTGCGGCCCGCGCTCGACCATGTCCTGCGCGACGTCGTCGTCGTCGACGACCTGGAGGCGGCGCGGGCGCTGGTCGAGCGGCACCCGCACCTCAGGGCCGTCACGGCAGCGGGAGACGTCGTGGGCGCCCGGCTAGCCAGCGGCGGGGCCGAGGGCGGCACGTCCGTGCTCCAGGTCAGGGCCGCCTTCGACGAGGCCGGGAAGGACCTGGAGGAGGCGCGGGCCAGGGCCGCGGAGACCGCGGTGGCCCTGGAGGAGGCCGTCGCCCGGGAGCAGCACGCCCAGGCCGCCCTGGAGGCCGCGCAGGCCCGGGCCGGCGAGGCCCAGAGCGCCGCCGGCGCCGCCCAGGCCGGCGTGAGCGCCGCCCAGGGCACCCTCGACCAGGTCAGGGGCCGCCAGCGCGAGGCCGACCAGCGCGTGGCCGCCGCCGCCCGGCGGCTGGCCCAGCTCGAAGCCGCCGCCGGCGCCGCCCGCGCCGAGGCCGAGCGCCTGTCCGCGAGCGTGGCCAGGGCCGAGGAGGCCCGCGCCGAGGGCTTGGAGGAGCTGGCCGAGCTGGAGATCCGCCTGGCCGAGGCCGAATACGCCCAGGAGCTGGAGTCCGAGCCCACCACCGACCTGCGCGACGAGCTGGCGGGCGCCTGCGAGGCGGCCCGGCAGCGCGAGATGGAGACCCGCCTCCAGGTGCGCACCGCCGAAGAGCGCGTCAAGGGCATCGACGGCCGCGCCGACGCCCTGCTGCGGGCCGCCCGCCGCGAGCGCGAGGAGCGCGCCCAGGCGGCCGCGCAGCGCGCCCGGCGGCGGCGCCAGGCGGCGCTGGCCGAGGCGGTCAGCAAGGGCGCCAGGCAGGTGCTCCAGAGGCTCGCGGCCTCCGTCGAGCTCGCCGCGCGGGAGCGCGACGAGGCCGACCTCGCCAGGGTCGCGGTGGACGCCGAGCTGAAGCAGGTGCGCCTGCGGGTGCGCGAGCTGGGCCAGGAGCTCGACCGGCTGGTCAACCGGGTGCACGGCAGCGAGATGGCCCGCACCGAGCAGCGCCTGCGGCTGGAGCAGCTGGAGCAGCGGGCGCTGGAGGAGTTCGGCGTCGAGACCGAGGCGCTGGTCGCCGAGTACGGCCCCGACGTCCCGGTCCCCGGCGAGCCGCCCGTCCCGTACGTCCGGGAGGAGCAGGAGAAGCGGGCCAGGGCCGCCGAGCGGCAGATGAACCAGCTCGGCAAGGTCAACCCGCTCGCGCTGGAGGAGTTCGCGGCGCTGGAGGAGCGGCACGCGTTCCTGACCTCGCAGCTCGAAGACCTGAAGAAGACCCGGCGCGACCTGCTGACCGTGGTCAAGGAGGTCGACGACCGGGTGGAGCAGATGTTCGCCTCCGCCTACGAGGACGTCGCCCGCGAGTTCGAGCAGATCTTCACCCGGGTCTTCCCCGGCGGTGAGGGCCGCCTGGTGCTGACCGACCCGGCCGACATGCTGACCACCGGCATCGAGGTCGAGGCCCGGCCGCCGGGCAAGAAGGTCAAGCGGCTGTCGCTGCTGTCGGGCGGCGAGCGCTCGCTGACGGCGGTGGCGTTCCTGATCTCGATCTTCAAGGCGCGGCCGTCGCCGTTCTACGTCATGGACGAGGTCGAGGCGGCCCTCGACGACACCAACACGCAGCGGCTGCTGACGCTCTTCGAGGAGTTGCGGCAGAGCTCGCAGCTCATCGTCATCACCCACAACAAGCGCACGATGGAGATCGCCGACGCGCTCTACGGCGTGTCGATGCGCGGCGACGGGGTCACCCAGGTGGTCAGCCAGCGCCTCAGGGAGCGCGAGTCGGCCTGATCGGTGTGGCCTTGGGCGTGACCATGACAGTCGATCTGGAAAACTGACATCTTGTGGAGAGTTACCTCGGCGTCATCGTGATCGTGGCCGTCGTCGCCCTGCTGGCGGCCGGCGGTCTCTTCCTGCTGTTCAGGCCGGGCCGCAAGGCCCCGCCGGTCAAGCCGCCCGAGACCCTCCCGATCCCGGAGGAGACGGAGAAGCCGCCGGCCGCCGCGGGCGAGGAGCGGGAGGGCGCGACCACCACGCTGCCGCCGCCCGCCCCGCCGGCCGAGCCGATGGTGGTCAAGCCCGCGATCGAGGTGCCGCCGCCGTCCGCGGGCCGGATGGTGCGGCTGCGCTCGCGGCTGGCCCGCTCCCAGAACGCGCTCGGCCGCGGCCTGCTGGAGCTGCTGTCCCGCGACCGGCTCGACGACGAGGTCTGGGACGAGATCGAGGAGAGCCTGATCACCGCCGACGTCGGCGTCGCGCCGACCCAGGTGATGGTCGAGGAGCTGCGCACCCGGGTCAAGGTGCTGGGCAGCCGTACGCCCGCGGAGGTGCGCGCGCTGCTGCGCGAGCAGCTGCTCGCGCAGATCGATCCCGAGCTCGACCGCACCCTGCACGTCCAGAAGCACGGCGAGCGGCCCGCGGTGGTGCTGGTGGTCGGCGTCAACGGCACCGGCAAGACCACCACCACCGGCAAGCTCGCCCGCTCGCTCGTCGGCGACGGCAAGAAGGTCGTGCTCGGCGCGGCCGACACCTTCCGCGCCGCCGCGGCCGACCAGCTCCAGACGTGGGGCGAGCGCGTGGGGGCCGACACCGTGCGCGGTCCCGAGGGCGCCGACCCGGCCTCGGTGGCCTTCGACGCCGTCGCCAGGGGCATGGAGGAGAAGGCCGACGCGGTCATCGTCGACACCGCCGGCCGCCTGCACACCAAGACCGGTCTCATGGACGAGCTGGGCAAGGTCAAGCGGGTCATCGAGAAGAAGGCCACGGTGGACGAGGTGCTGCTCGTCCTCGACGCCACCACGGGCCAGAACGGCATGCGCCAGGCCCGGGTGTTCGCCGAGGTGGTCAACATCACCGGCATCGCGCTGACCAAGCTCGACGGCACCGCCAAGGGCGGCATCGTGATCTCGGTGCAGCGGGAGCTGGGCGTGCCGGTCAAGCTGGTGGGGCTCGGCGAGGGGCCGGACGACCTGGCGCCGTTCGATCCCGAGGTGTTCGTGGACGCCATCCTCGGCGACTGAGGCATTTCGGGCATGCCGTAAACAAGGGTGAAATGGCCCTTACCAGAAAGAATCTTGTTCGGCGACTTTCCGCCGTGCTGACATGTACCGGTCATCAATGATCGTCGCGACAGGCACGCACGCGAAAGGGCGCTCCATGAAGAAGATCGTCGTTCACCGGCCGGGAACCGTGAAGCTCACCGCCGCTGCCGCACCGAGGCACGTCGGCTGAGCCGACCGGGCCGGCGCCTCGCCCGAGGTGCCGGCCGCACGGGGGAGATCACGTGAACACGATCGTCATCGACGCCGACCGCCGCGGTGGCGGGCCGTACACCTTCGCCGCCGCGCTCCTCGGCCGTCTCGTCCCGGAGGCGCTGGAGTCCTGGCCGGGCCTGGTCGCCGCGCACGACATCGAGATCCGGGCGGCGGCGCCGGGCCTGCGCCCGCTCGTGCCGGCCCGCAGGCGTACGCTCGCCGACGAGCTGCCCCGGCCCCAGCGGGTGCTGGTCCCCGGGGCGCGGCGGACGCTCAGGCTGGCCAACGGGCTGGCCGAGTTCGTCCGCGACCACCTGGAGCGGGCGGGCGCGCTCGCGGTCACCGTGACGAACCTGGACGAGGCCGACCCCACCGACGCCGAGCTGGTCGCCGTGCTGCGCCGCCGGCTCGACCCGGGCCTGCTGCGCCTGGAGGAGGGCCCGTCGGCGCCGTCGGCGGGGCCGCTGCCCGAGGACTTCGACCGCTACCGCGACGAGGGCTTCCACCACGCCATGACCGAGTCGGGGCTGGCCAGGCTGCGCGCGACGGCGTACGAGGACGACCCCGCGGGCTGGGAGCGGCTGCTCCAGCGGGTCGCGAACGCCCTGGAGGCGATCGGGCGCGAGGACGAGGCCCGCGAGCTCTACGACGAGGCCCGCCGCCGGGTCACCGACCCCAAGCACCGCGCCACCACGGCCTACGCCACGGCCATGATCCTGGTCCGCCACCACGACCCCGCCCGGCGTGACCCGGAGGAGGCGCTGGCCTGGATCAACGAGGCCGTCACCATCACCTCGCTGCTGCCCGACCCCCGCGAGCGCGCCTTCCACCTGGGTTTCGACCTCAACGGCAAGGCCCTCGTCGAGGTCCGCAGGGGCCGCCCCGCGGCCGCGCTGGAGCTCGTACGGCAGGCCCTCGACCTGGCCGAGACCGTCCTGGCCGGCGAGCACCCGATCCACCGGCTGGTCCTGTACGCCAACCGCGCCCAGCTCCTGGCCCTGACCGGCCGCCCCGAGGAGGCGCTGGCCGACTACGGCCGCGCCGTCGCCGCCGACCCCGGCTACCCCGACTACTACCTCGACCGGGGCAACCTGCTGCACGGGCTCGGCCGCCCGGAGGAGGCGCTGGCCGACTACGAGGCCGTCATGCGGCTGAGCCCGCCCTTCCCCGAGGCGTACTACAACCGCTCCGAGCTGCGCTTCGAGGCGGGCGACCTGGCGGGCGCCCGCGCCGACCTGGACCACACGCTGGAGCTGGACCCGGGCTTCGCCCCCGCCTACGTCAACCGCGCCGGGCTCCACGCGGCGACCGGCGCGTACGACCTGGCCAGGAAGGACGTGGAGGCCGGGCTGGCGGCCGCGCCGGGCGACCCCCACCTGCTGTGCGTGCTCGGCCAGGTCGAGCAGGCCGCGCGGCGCCCTGAGCGGGCCCGGGCCGCCTACGACCGGGCGCTGGAGCTGGACCCGCACCTGGCGCCGGCCTGGGCCGGCCGGGCCGAGCTGGCCTTCGAGCACGGCGACCACGAGGGCGCGCTGGCCGACCTGGACCGCGCGCTCACCGTGGAGGAGAGCGCGGAGCTGCTGTTCAACCGGGCGATGGTGTACCGGGCGGCCGGCCTGCCCGAGCGGGCCCGGCGGGACCTGCTGCGCGCGGCCGAGCTGGCTCCGGGCGACGAGGACGTCGGGCGAGCGCTGACCGAGGCGTGATCCGGTGGGCGCCCGGTACTGGCTCCTGCTGAGCGCGTTCCTCGGCTCGTCGCTCGGCACCTGGATCTACCGGCTGGCCCTGCCCCTGCTGGTGTACGACCTGACCGGCTCCGCCCTCGGCACCGGCCTGGTCTACGTCATGGAGTACCTGCCGTACCTGGCGCTCGGCATGGTCGGCGGCGTGCTCGCGGACCGGCTGGACCGGCGGCGGCTGCTCGTGGCGGGCGACCTGGCCGCCGGTGCGATCACCGTGCTGCTGGGGGTCCTGGTCACGGCCGGGGTGGGGCGGCTGTGGCCGCTGTACGCGGTGGCGTTCCTGCTGGCCTGCGTGGAGCCGCTCTACCAGCCCGCGTTCCGCTCGATCGTGCCCGCCCTGGTGCCCGTGGAACGGCTGCCGCAGGCCAACGCCCGGCTGCACGTCGGCGAGCACGCGGTCAACCTGGTCGGACCGGTGGCGGGCGGCGCGATCGTGGTCGGCCTCGGCTACCAGGCGGCGGTCTACGCCGACGCCGCGACGTTCCTGGTGTCGGCGCTGCTGATCGCGCTGATCAGGACGGCTCCCCAGCCGCCGGGCCCGCGCGCCAGGATCGTGGCGGACGTGCGCGAGGGCCTGGCCTTCCTGGCGTGCGGCGACAGGATCGTGCTGACCACCGCGCTGTACGCGCTGGCCTGCAACTTCGGCGTCTGGCTGCTGCTGGCCGGGCTGGTGTACTACCTCAGCTCCTACCACGGGTTCACGCCGGGCGAGATCGGCGTCGTCTACGCCTTCCAGGGCGCGGGGGCGGTGCTCGGGGCGTGGCTGGGCAGCCGGCTGATCCGTACGGTCGCGCCCGTGCGGCTGATCTGCTGGGCCATCGCGGCCGGCGGGGTGTCGATGCTGGCGATGGTGGCCGCGCGCGGCCCGGTGGCGATCGGGCTGGCCTGGATGGGGCAGTTCGCGGCGGCCGGGACCTCCGTCGTGGCGACCGCGACCGTGCGCCAGCGCCTCATCCCCGATCACCTGCTGGGCAGGGTGCTGGGCACGGCCCGGATGATCGCGTTCCTGTCCATCCCGCTCGCCTCGATCGCGGCCGGGGCGTTCGAGTCACGGGTGCGTGACGCGTACGCGCTGATGGCCGCCGCCGGGGTGAGCTGGCTGGCCGTCGCGGCGGCGGTGGCGCGCTCGCCGTTGCGCCGGGTCCGGCTGCCGGAGCTGGGCCGGAGCGGGAGCCCGAGGTGAGAGCGCGCGCTCGCGGGGTACGGGGCGCGGCATGGGCAAGATCCTCGTCGGCACCGCGTCGTGGACGGACAAGTCGCTGCTCGACTCCGGCTGGTACCCGCCGGAGGCGCGCACCCCCGAGACCAGGCTGGCCTACTACGCGAGCCGGTTCCCGCTGGTCGAGGTGGACGCGACGTACTACCATCCGCCGGCGCGGCGCACCGCCGAGCTGTGGTGCGCCCGCACGCCCGCCGGGTTCACCTTCAACGTCAAGGCGTTCTCCCTGCTCACCCAGCACCCGACCCGGCCGGCCGCGCTCCACAAGGACTTACGGGAGGCGCTCGGCGGCGACCCGAAACGCCCCCGCTACCAGCGGGACCTGCCGCCGGAGATCGTCGAGGAGGTGTGGGACCGGTTCCTGAGCGCGCTGGCGCCGCTGCACGAGGCGGGCAAGCTGGGCGCGCTGCTGTTCCAGTTCCCGCCCTGGTTCCCGCCGGGGGAGGGCAGCCGCCGCTACCTGGTGCGCTGCCGGGACCGGTGCCGGCCGATGCGGATCTGCGTCGAGTTCCGCAACGCCGCCTGGATGGACGCCGAGCACCGCGCCGGCACGCTGGACTTCCTCGCCGCGCACGACCTGCCGTACGTGTGCGTGGACATGCCGCAGGGGCACCCGTCCTCCGTGCCGCCCGTGCTCGCCGCCACCTCCGACCTCGCCGTCGTCCGGCTGCACGGCCACTCGGAGAAGTGGACGAGCCGGATCATCGAGGAGCGGTTCGGCTACCTGTACGACGAGGAGGAGCTGCGCTCGTGGGCGACGCGGATCGCGGAGCTGTCCGGCCGGGCGGAGACCACGCACGTGATCACCAACAACTGCTGCGCCGACAACTCCCAGCGCAACGCCGCCCGGCTGGCGGAGCTACTGGCGTAGCCGAGCCACCGGCCCGGCGCGCTACTGGGCCAGCCAGGCACGCAGCTCGGCGAGGTGGGGCCGGAGGTCGAGCGACTGCGCGGCGAGCCAGGCCGGGTCGCCGTAGGTGCCCTTGTAGCGGTCGCCGCTGTCGCAGATGAGGGTGACGACGCTGCCGCGCTCGCCCGCCCGGCGCATCTCGTCGATGAGCTGCACGCAGGCGGCCATGTTGGTGCCCGTGGAGCCGCCGACGTCCAGGCCGGTGACCTCGCGGGTCCAGTGCATGGCGGCGATGGAGCGGGCGTCGGGCACCGCGATCATGCGGTCGATGACGGACGGCTGGAACGACGGCTCCACGCGCGGCCGGCCGATGCCCTCGATGCGGGAGCCGGGCGCGGTGACCGTGCTGTCGCCGGTGGTCCAGCTCCGGTAGAAGGCCGAGCCCTCGGGGTCGGCCACGGCCAGGCGCGTGGGGTGGCGGCGGTAGCGGATGTAGCGGCCGATGGTCGAGGACGTGCCGCCGGTGCCGGCGCCCACGACGATCCAGGCCGGCTCGGGGTGGGGCTCCATCGCCATCTGGGAATAGATGGACTCGGCGATGTTGTTGTTCCCACGCCAGTCGGTCGCCCGCTCCGCGTAGGTGAACTGGTCCATGAAGTGGCCCCCGGTCTCGGCGGCCAGCCGGTGAGATTCGTCATAGATCGCGGCGGGATCGGCCACGAGATGACACTTGCCGCCGTAGAACTCGATGAGGTGGATCTTCTCCGGCGAGGTGGCGGCGGGCATCACCGCGATGAAGGGCAGCCCGAGCAGCCTGGCGAAATAGGCCTCGCTCACCGCCGTGGAGCCGCTGGACGCCTCGACGATCGTGGTGGTGGGCCCGATCCAGCCGTTGGCCAGCCCGTAGAGGAACAACGAGCGGGCGAGCCGATGTTTGAGTGAACCCGTGGGGTGCACGGACTCGTCTTTCAAGTAGAGGTTTACTCCCCAGTGCGAGGGCAGCGGAAAGACGTGAAGGTGTGTATCGCAACTCCGGTTGGCGTCGGCCTCCACCTTGAGTATGGCCTCCGCCACCCACCGGCGCGTCCCCAGGTCGGAACGGTCTTCGAAGAACATGTACCTACGCTATCGCCTGTGACTCTTACCACTATTCGTGCGATATCGGGTAGGTAGTGTTATGATATCGAGACTTGTCCGGCCGTGGACGTGACCACGCACGCCGCGAGCAGATGGACGGAAACCCCTTATGACCAATGCGGTTCTGACCAGAGCGGATCCTCGCTAACGCGTCCCTTAACCGGGACTTGCCAAGATAGGACCGTCGGCAGGCGGCCATTGCCGAAACGGGGGAAAGCGCAAGGGGGAATGAATTTTGATCACTATGACCGATGAGCAACGCCAGGATTGGTTCGAGCGCGACGTCGTGCCCGTGACGTCGCAGCTGTTCGCCTCCGCCATGCGCTTGACCCGCAACACCGCCGACGCGGAGGACCTGGTGCAGGAGACGGTGGCCAAGGCGTACACGTCCTACCACCAGTTCCGCGAGGGCACCAACCTCAAGGCCTGGCTGCACCGCATCCTCACCAACAACTTCATCAACGACTACCGCAAGAAGCAGCGCTCGCCCAAGCTCTCCGCCGCCGACGAGATCGAGGACTGGCAGCTGCACGCGGCCGAGTCGCACAGCTCCACCGGGCTGCGTTCGGCCGAGACCGAGGCGCTCGACCAGCTGCCCGACAGCGTCGTGATGAACGCCCTGCGATCCCTGCCCGAGGACTTCCGGGTGGCCGTCTACCTGGCCGACGTGGAGGGCTTCGCCTACAAGGAGATCGCCGAGCGCATGGGCACGCCCATCGGCACCGTGATGTCCCGCCTGCACCGGGGCCGCCGCCAGCTCCGCGGCATGCTGGAGGACTACGCCCGCGAGGAGGGCGCGATCCGCGTCCCCGACCAGCGCGCGGCCTGAGCGGCCTAAGCGGGCCTCAGGCCCAGGTGGAGGCGGACGCGCAGCACGCCGCCCTCCGCGCGCAGCTCCACCAGGTCGCAGAGCTGCCTGCTGATCCAGAGCCCGTATCCCCTGGGGGACTCGGGCTCGGGTGGTATGTAGCCGGGTAAGGGGTCGTCCAGCGCGCCGCCGGAGTCGGCGATCTCGCAGACCAGCTCCCCGCCGGCGTTCCACATGGTGATCGTGCCGTGCCCGGCACCGTGCTCGACGCTGTTCGCGGCGATCTCCGAGACGCTGATGACCAGCGAGGTGACCAGGCTGTGGTCCATGCCGGCCGCGCGGGCCCACTCGCCCACGCGCCGGCGCAGCGGCTTCAGCTCGCGGGCGGTGAAGTCGATGGTCAGCGCGCCGGGCCCCGGCGCCGGCAGCGGCGCGCGGTCGCCGTTCAGCACCAGGTCCTGGGGCTGGACGAACCGGGTGCTCGGCGCCTCGCCGGTGCCGCCGAGCAGCAGCGGATGGCTGATCTCGCTGTAGTCCAGGACGGCGGGCGGGACGACGCGCAGGTCGTACGGGCAGAGCATGACCACCGAGCAGCGCAGGAGCGCCGCGTTGAGCACCGACTCGTAGCGGATCAGCTCCCTGAGCTCGCGCTCGCTGCGGCCCTGCCAGACGGGCTCGCCGACGACCAGCGTGCGGCGGTCGTGGGCGTACTCGTGGTAGGCGGCCAGCGCCCGGTAGGGGTGCCCGTACCAGGAGGCCGGGCGGCAGTCGAGGCGCGCGGCGTCGCGGCCGAGCGCGTCGGTCAGCAGGCCCAGCTTGGCCTCGCAGATGACGGCCAGCACCCGCCGGCCCTCGGTGAGCGCGGCCCGTACGCGCGGCACGATGAGACGGACAAAGGCGTCATCAGAGTCGTACGGCACGCCGACGTGCCTCAGACCCTCGCCATTGATCCGTGCCCGGTCGGGCCGCACGGGCGAAACGTAACAAGCCCCGCCGGGACTACGCAACGGCTATCAGGGCGACCGCGCCGAGCGCGCATGCCACGCCCGCCACCTGGACGCCGTTGAGCCGCTCGCCGAGCACCTGCCTCGCCAGCAGCAGCGTGCTGGCCGGGTAGAGCGAGACGAGCACGGCCACCAGACTGAGCAGCCCCTGCCGCTGCGCCAGCAGGTAGAGGACGTTGGCCACCATGTCGAGCACGCCCGCCGCCACGATCACCCGCAGCGTGCCCGCCCGCGGCCGCAGTGCCCGCCCGGTGGCGAGGGCCACCGCCGTGACCGCCGCCACCGACGACAGGCGGGCCCCGACCAGCGGCCACAGGCCCGCGTCCCGCGGGGCCAGGGCGAGCAGGATGAAGAAGCCGCCGAACCCGGCCCCGGCGAGCAGCGCCGCCGCCAGCCCGCCGGACGCGCCGCGCCCGCCGGCCGAGCGGTCCTGGCTGACCAGCAGCACCGAGCCCAGCGCCAGCACCACGCCCACCAGCGCCCAGAACTGCGGCCGCTCGCCCGTGGCCAGCCCGAACAACACCGGCAGCGCCGCCGAGGTCACCGCCGTGGCCGGCGCGACCACCGACATGACGCCCGTGGCGAGGGCCCGGTAGAACAGCGCCAGCCCGGCCGCGCCCGACAGCCCGGCGGCGAGCCCCCACAGCAGCGCGGGGCCGCCGGGCGCGCCCGGCAGCGCCGGCATCAGGACGAGGACCAGCGCCAGCCCGGCGAGCTGCGAGAGCACGACGACCGAGAGGACCTGGGTGCGCCGGGTGGCCAGGCCGCCGAAGAAGTCCGCCGTTCCGTACACCACCGCGCACGCGGTCGCCAGGATCACCGCGGTCATCGCCGCTCCTTCCGGTTCACTGCATTGCACATCTAGTACAACATATTGGGTGCAATGGAGTGTAACCACTTGTCACTAGACTGCACCACATGGAAGATCCCGAGCTCATCAACCAGGCCATCGCCAACAACGTCCGCTACCAGCGCTCCCATCGGGGCCTGACGCTGGACCAGCTGGCGGCCCGGTCGGGCGTGAGCCGGGGGATGCTCGTCCAGGTCGAGCAGGGCCGGACGAACCCGAGCGTGTCCACCCTCACCCGCATCGCCTCCGCGCTCGGCGTCACCGTGGCCCGGCTGGTCGAGGTCGCCGACGTGCCGATGGTGCGCATCGTGGAGAAGGCCGACGTGGTCACCTTCACCCAGGACGAGGTCCGGGCCCGGCTGCTCGTCGGCGCCGACTCGCCGATGATCCTGGAGCTGTGGGACTGGCACATCGGCCCCGGCCGGCACCACGACGGCGACGCCCACCCGCCCGGCACCCGCGAGATGGTGACCGTCCTGGAGGGCGAGCTGACCCTCACCGTGTACGGCAGGACCCACGTGATCGGCAAGGACGACGCCGTGCTGTTCACCGCCGACCGCCCCCACCGCTACGCCAACCGCGGCCCCGGTGAGCTGCGCATCATCATGGTCGTCGCCGAGCCGCGCGCGCCGCATGACCAATAACGTCGAACGCCTTCCTTATCACGCGACGGAGTTTCATGATTACTCCATGTCTTGGACGGCGGTTGCCCCTTGCTGGGTACATCCCTGGGTGTGCGGCGAGACGTCGGCGGGGGTGGCGTGTGAGTGAAGCCCGAGCGGCTACGGAGAAGCTGCACCTGGAGCTTCATGGTCTGGGCGTCACCAGCGCGTACGAACTGGGCGACGGCGAGACCGTCTGCGTATGGATCGGGCTGGTCGTCCGTTACCGGGATGGTTTTTACCGATGGCAGGAAGGACTGGTGAAACGTCGGCATCTGGGTACGGATCCGGTCGGATGTGCCATACGCGTGGCGCGCCGCCACAAGGAACTGCAGGCCGATGTCCCACTCTGGTGGGACGACCTGGTCAGGGAGCTGCGGGGGACGCCGGCCCAGGACTATCCATGATGTGAGCCCCCCGTTCGCGGCCTATGGGGGGAATCATGCGCGTCTGGGTCATGCCGCTGGCCCTGCTCGCCCTGGCGGTCTGCGTCACCCAGTCGGTGGCGCAGCGGCACGCGGCCAGGGCGCCGCAGGTCGTGCCGATGCGGGCGGCGCAGGTCGATCCCGGCCAGCTCGCCAGGCGGCTGGCGGACCAGCAGCCCGGCTGGCCCCGTAGCCGCAGGTTCGACTGCGCGCGGATCAAGTGCGTGGCCCTGACCTTCGACGACGGGCCCGGCGAGCACACCGGCCGGCTGCTGGACCTGCTCGCGCAGCGGCACGTCCGGGCGACCTTCTTCGTCATCGGCGAGATGGTGGCCGCCGACCGGGACGGGCGGCTCGTGCGGCGCATCGCCCAGGAGGGCCACGAGCTCGGCAACCACTCCTGGAGCCATCCGGCGCTGGCCGCGCTGTCGGAGGAGGGGGTCCGGCGCGAGCTGCGGCAGACCGGCGACCTCGTGCAGCGGCTCACCGGGGTGCGGATGCGGCTCATGCGGCCGCCGTACGGGGCCACCGACGCCCAGGTGGCGGCGGAGGCCCGCCGCGAGGGGCTGGCGCAGATCCTCTGGAGCCTCGACACCCTGGACTGGCGCGACCGCGTCACCGCGACCGTGGCCCGGCGGGCCGAGACGGCCACGCCCGGCGCGATCGTCCTCATGCACGACGTCCACCGCACGACCGTGGACGCCGTGCCCCAGGTGCTCGACACGCTGGCCCGCAAGGGGTTCACCTTCGTCACGGTCTCCGAGCTGTACGGCCGCGCGCTCGTGCCGGGCCGGGAGTACCTGGAACGCGACCCCCGCTGAACGAGGGCCGGAGCGCCGTCCTGTCGGTGCCGCGTGGCACTCTTGCGGCATGGGTTTCACCGGCTTCCCCGACGAGGCGTTCCTGTTCTACGAGGGCCTCGAGGCGGACAACTCCAAGTCCTACTTCGCCCACCACAAGCGGTTCTACGAGGACGCCGTCCGGGCGCCCATGCTGGCGCTCACCGACGAGCTGGCCGCCGAGTTCGGGCCCGCCCACCTGTTCCGGCCGCACCGGGACGTGCGCTTCGCCAGGGACAAGTCGCCTTACAAGACGCACCAGGGGGCCTTCGCCGAGCGCCTGCCCGGCATCGGGCTCTACGTCGAGATCAGCGCGCGGGGCCTGTTCGTCGCGGGCGGCTGCTACACCCAGGCCGCCGACCAGGTGGCCCGCTACCGCGCCGCGGTCGACGAAGACCTGTCGGGCAAGCCCCTGGCGGCGGTCACCGAGGCGCTGGCCGCCGCCGGCTACACGCTGGGGGGCGAGCGGCTGAAGACCCGCCCGCGCGGCTTCGACGACGACCATCCCCGCATCGAGCTGCTGCGCCACAAGTCCCTGCACGCGGGCGCGCGCTTCGACCCCGAGCCCTGGCTGTCCACCCCCGAGGTCCGCCCCCGGGTGGCGCGCGCCTGGCGCGACTTCGCCCCGCTGGTCGACTGGCTCTGCGCCCACGTGCGGGGCAGCGAGCTGCCGCGCCGGTGACGCCGGCCGGGCGCCGCCGGGGTCAGGGCTGGCCGCTCGACACCTGGTCGCCCTTGAGGATGTGGTCCACGGTGGTGCCGGCCGCCGACGTCACCGCCGTCGTGCCCACCGCCAGCGCCAGGGCCAGGGTCGGTGCCGCCAGGCTGCGGACGCTGCGCAGGTTGCGCACCCGGGCCCACGGCTCGTCGGCCAGGTGCATGATCCGCCACTCCCAGAACAACCCGAGGCCGATGCACACCAGCGTCCCCTGGCCCACCACGATGCCGAGCACCTGGGCCTTGTCCCACGCGCCGATGTCGGGCTCGGCCAGCGTCGACAGATAGCCCGACAGCTCGGTGAGCAGGGCGGCGGCGGTCAGGTGCAGGGCCTTGGTCATCGGCTGCGTGCCGCGTACGCGCGGGTAGAAGTAGCCGAACAGGAAGCCGAAGGCGGGCAGGGTGAGCAGGTAGCGGGCGTCGAAGAGCCAGGTGGTCAGGTCCACGCCCTCCGGCAGGCCGTACACGATGGTGAAGGGCAGGCTCAGCAGCAGGCCGACGGTGAAGGCGTGCACGCCGTTGTGCCAGGGCGTGCAGCCGGCCGCCGTGGCGAAGGCCGTCTCCGGATGGCGGCCGTGCTGGTGCAGCGCCGCCTCCAGGGCGTGGCGCCGCTGGTCGAACTCGGCCATCGACATGTCGCCCGAGCCGAGCCGCAGGCGCCCGACCCTGTACAACTCCTGCTCGGCCACCAGCAGCAGCCGCTTGTGGATGGCCGCCCTGACGAGCTGGCGGTGCTGCTCCTGGGTGGTGGGCTCGACGACCGCCACGTGCGGCCCGGTGAGCAGCCAGCGGGCGGTGGCCCAGGCCACGATCGAGGTGATCGCCAGCAGCGGCAGCGGCACGTTGATGTCGGCCAGCGTCGTGATGCCGCTCGGCGTGATGTAGAGCACCATCAGCACGGCGATCATGGTGGACTCGGCGACCGGGCTGTCCACCGCCGCGAGCTGCCCGCCGAGCCGCCGCAGCCGCAGCACCAGCATCACGAACCCGAGCAGCAGCAGCCCCAGCACCCCGCGCACGATCGGGTCCAGCCGCAGGAAGCCGACCGACGGCACCGCCTGCGGCACGGCCAGGCTCCACGAGCCCGTGTCCAGCCACTCGGTCGGCCAGCCCTGCACCAGCAGGCTGACCAGCACCGCGACCACCACCGCGCCGCGGCTCCACTGCTTGGTCGCCACCGCCACGGCGCCGATCGGGATCATGGCCCAGCCCAGGGCCAGCACCAGGCGGGTGCTGTCGGGCGGGTAGACCCCGGCCAGCAGCGCCCGCAGCCACAGCGCCAGCGCCAGCAGCCCGATCGCGGCCTCGGCCGACAGCACGGCCAGCCGCACGATCACCGGCCTGACGCCGAGGTCCACGCTGAACCCCACCGCCGCCCCGGCCGCCGCCAGCGCCGCCACCGCCCCGCCGGCCAGCAGCACCGGGCCGGCCAGCTCCTGGTGCAGCCACGACCAGATGAGCATGCCGAGACCGACCACCACGCCGAGCCCGGTCACCACGAGCAGGTCGCGGGTGTTCCACGGCGGGCTGGTGGGCAGCACGCGGCCGGCGTAGCGCAGGACGAGCGCGGGCACGGCCACGAAGAGCACCACGTACGTCACCGCCGACCAGTCGTCGGCCACCAGCGGGATCACCAGCGTGGGCGCGGTCAGCGCCAGTCCGATCACCAGCTCCTTGTTGGGCAGCCGGCGCCACCAGCCGCGGCCCAGCGAGCGCAGCAGGAAGACCAGCAGCACGACCGCGGTCAGCACGCCGAGCGCGGTGGCCCAGGAGAAGTCCTTCTCCCGCGCCACGTCGGGGAAGCCGTAGGACTCCGGTGCCAGCGTCAGGGCCACCGGGTACGCGCCGATGGCGAACTGCAGCCAGTCCGCCTGCTCCCGCATCGGCGTGATGCCCTCCTGGCTCAGCACGGTCCACGCGCCGGGCAGCACGGCGATCGTGCGGCGTTCCACGATCAGCGGGAAGGCGTTCGGGGCCTCGAAGCCGAGCGTGAGCAGCGCGTCCTTGCCGACCTGGCGCAGCAGCGTGACGGTGAAGACGGCCGTGGTGCCCGTGGCGTCGGTGTCGAGGATCGGCGCCAGGCGCGTGGTGGGGGCCAGGCCGGGCCCGTCCACCTTGACCGCGCCGAAGACCGCGTCGGTGACCTGCTGGAGCGTGCCGGGGAACCCGCCGCCCTGGCGCAGCGCCCCGAGCAGCGGGTCCGTGGGCGCCATCCGCAGGGTGTGGACGACGGTCACCTTGATCTGGCGCTGCCGGGGGTCGAGCCGCCCGGCGGGCACCGACGTCAGGTCGGCGTCAACGGCGCGGGAGAGCAGCACCTCCGTGCTCGCCTTGCGGGCCGAGTTCGCGGCCGCGTCGGCGCGGCCGGCGGCGCTCACCCACGGGTTGGGCGCCGCCGTGTCGGGCGGCACCACGGGCGCCGCCACCGGCCGGGCCGCGACGGTGCACCAGACGATCGCCCCCAACGACACCAGCGCCAGCCCGAATGCGATTGCCATCCGGAGCTTTCCCACAAATTGGATACTTCTCCGGCAAAACGCCTTGTTCTATCTCGAAAAGCGTCACGGTGTGATTACAGCTATTCCCATGACAACGTTTCTTTACAACGTGACACGGGAGATCCCACGGGCCGCACCCAGGCGGGCCGTGGGATCCTTACTCGCGATGATTACCGGAATTCGGCGCTTTGTTGGGGCAGGGCGAAGGCCGATTCACCGGCGGGCCGGAGGCCGGCTCAGGCGCGCTTGGCGCGGGCCGCGGCGCGCCCGCGGGCGGCCGCGTCGAGCACGACCTTGCGGATGCGCACGGCCTCGGGGGTGATCTCCACGCACTCGTCCTCGCGGATGAACTCCAGGGCCTGCTCCAGCGACAACACGCGCGGCGGGATCAGCTTCTCCGTCTCCTCGGAGGTCGAGGAGCGCATGTTGGTGAGCTTCTTCTCCTTGGTGATGTTGACGTCCATGTCGTCGGAGCGGGAGTTCTCGCCGACGATCATGCCTTCGTAGACCTCGGTGCCGGGGGAGACGAACAGCGTGCCGCGCTCCTGCAGGTTGAGCATCGCGAACGCGGTGACCGGGCCGGAGCGGTCGGCCACCAGCGAGCCGCTGGCGCGGGTGCGCAGCTCGCCGAACCACGGCTCGTAGGAGTCGAACACGTGGTGGACCAGGCCGGTGCCGCGGGTCTCGGTCAGGAACTCGGTGCGGAAGCCGATCAGGCCGCGCGCCGGCACCACGAACTCCATGCGGATCCAGCCGGTGCCGTGGTTGGTCATGTGCTCCATGCGGCCCTTGCGCACCGCCAGGAGCTGCGTGACCGCGCCGAGGTAGTCCTCCGGGCAGTCGACCGTCAGCCGCTCGACCGGCTCGTGCACCTTGCCGTCGATCTCCTTGGTGACCACCTGCGGCTTGCCGACGGTCAGCTCATAGCCCTCGCGGCGCATCTGCTCGACCAGGACGGCCAGCGCCAGCTCGCCGCGGCCCTGCACCTCCCAGGCGTCGGGCCGGTCGGTCGGCAGCACCCGCAGCGAGACGTTGCCGATCAGCTCGCGCTCCAGGCGGTCCTTCACCATGCGGGCGGTGACCTTGGAGCCCTTGGCCTTGCCCACCAGGGGCGAGGTGTTGGTGCCGATGGTCATCGAGATGGCCGGCTCGTCCACCGTGATCAGCGGCAGCGGGCGCGGGTCCTCGGGGTCGGCCAGCGTCTCGCCGATCATGATGTCGGGGATGCCGGCGATGGCGATGATGTCGCCGGGGCCCGCCTCCTCGGCCGGCTTGCGCTCCAGCGCCTCCGTCATCAGCAGCTCGGTGATCTTGACGCGCTGGATCGAGCCGTCGGTGCGGCACCAGGCCACCTGCTGGCCCTTGCGCATGCGGCCCTGGTGGATCCGGCACAGCGCGATGCGGCCGAGGTAGGAGGAGGCGTCGAGGTTGGTGACGTGGGCCTGCAGCGGGGCGCTCGGGTCGTACGTGGGCGCCGGGATGGTCGACTTGATGATGTCGAACAGCGGCTCCAGGTCCTCGGAGTCGGGCATGCCGCCGTCCTCGGGACGGTTCATCGAGGCCCGGCCGGCCTTCGCCGAGGCGTAGACGATCGGGAAGTCGATCTGCTCCTCGGTCGCGTCGAGGTCCATGAACAGCTCGTAGACCTCGTCGACGACCTCCCTGATGCGGGCGTCGGGGCGGTCGACCTTGTTGATGCAGAGGATGACCGGCATCTTCGCGGCCAGGGCCTTGCGCAGCACGAAGCGGGTCTGCGGCAGCGGACCCTCCGAGGCGTCGACCAGCAGGACCACGCCGTCGACCATCGACAGGCCGCGCTCGACCTCGCCGCCGAAGTCGGCGTGGCCCGGCGTGTCGATGATGTTGATGGTCATGCCGCCGTGCTGGACGGCGGTGTTCTTCGCGAGAATGGTGATGCCCTTCTCGCGCTCCAGATCGTTGGAGTCCATGACGCGGTCGTCGACGTCCTGGTTGGCGCGGAATGCCCCGGACTGCCAGAGCATGGCGTCGACCAGCGTGGTCTTGCCATGGTCGACGTGCGCGATGATCGCGATGTTCCGCAGGTCGTCGCGGCTGTTCAAAGGCATGATGACGTCTCGCTCTGTGTCGTGGGGGCCGCCGCGCGAAGTCGCGACCTCATAAGTCTAGTTGATCCCTCTCGGTGGACAGGAGCGGTACCAGATGACGGCGGGCGTAGGCGCGGGCGTCCGCGGCGTCGCGCAGCGGGATCGCGCTGTCAGGAGTCAGGACGAACGACAGCGCGACGCGCACGTACGTCTCCGCCAACGCCTCCGCCTCCGCGCTCCCCGCGCCGCCCCCCGCTGGACCGGCCAGCCGCTCGGCCAGGTAGCGCCTGGCCACCGCCACGTAGGGCCCCGCCTCCACGGTGAGCTGCGGCAGGATCGTCTCGGGCTCGGTGGCCAGCAGCCGGGTGAGCAGCGGATGCGCCCGCACCAGCCGCAGCGTGAGCGCGAACCCCTCCACCACCCGCTCCGCCGTCGTCGGCAGCGGGGCCAGCTCCTGCTCGAACGCCCGCAGGAACCGGCGCAGCTCCCGCTGCAGGACCGCCTCGATCAGCTCGCCCTTCCTGGCGAAGCGCCGGTAGACGGTGACCCTGGACAGGCCCGCCCTCCTCGCCACGTCGTCCATGGTCAACCGGCGCAGGCCCTGCTCCAGCATCCCCTCGTAGGCGGCGTCGAGGACGCGCCGCAGGGAGTCGTCCCGCATGGATCAAGGGTAGGTGTGTGGGGACGTACACCACATGTATGGGTACCGGATCGCACCTACATACCGGGTTGCACATTTGTGCGCATGGCAAGCGCAGCCCCGGTACCTAGATTGACGACATGACGTGGACAGAGCTGGTTACGGCGTCGGCGCCGACGAAGGGCGATGAGCCGGCGGTGAGCGACGTCAGGACCGGCGAGGTGCTGTCGTACGCCGCGTTCGTGCGGCGGGTGACGCGGGCCGCGGCGGGGCTGCGCCGCCACGGTCTCCAGTACGGCGACCAGGTGCTCGTCGACGTGCCGCTCGGGGCGTCCCTGCCGGTCGCCGTCCACTCCGTGGCCTGGGCGGGCGGCATCGCGGTGCTCGGCAGCACCGGCAAGGCGCGCATGATGATCACCCACGGTCATCCCGGCACGGCGGCCGCCGACGTCCAGCAGGTCTTCTCCTTCCACCCGGCGCCCGGCGCCCGGCCGTTCGGCGAGCTGCTGGGCGCCGGCACCGTGGAGTTCGGGCCGCTGGCCGGGCCGGCCGTCACGCTCGACGGCGTGCGCCTGTTCGACCACATCGAGCTGGCCGGCGACCTGCGGCGGCTGGCCGCGCGGCTGGTGATCGGCAAGGAGGACGTCGTCATCAACGCCGTCAGCGAGCCCTTCCGGGGGCTGCGGGTCATCGATTTAGCCATGATGGCCGGCGCCCACGTCGTGATCGCCCACGAGCCGAGCGTCATCGGCTGCCGCGTGCTGGCCCAGGAGCGCCGGGCCACGATGGTCGTCGCTCCGTACGATCTGGCCAAGCGGCTGCTCGGCGATCCCATCCTGCGAGTCGTCGACGAGAGGGCGGTCGTGAGTTCCCTCGGCTTGTAAAAGTGCGACACTGTGGGAGAGTGTGATCCTTCCGCGACGCAGGGTGACCACATGGCAGAGCCCCCCAGGCACAACCTTCCAGCAGAGCCCAACCGGTTCGTAGGCCGCGAGCGTGACCTCGACGACCTGCGCGGGTTGTTCGGCCGCACCCGGGTCGTGACCCTCTGCGGGGTCGGCGGCATCGGCAAGACCCGGCTGGCGCTGCAGGTCGCGGCCGGGCTGCTGCCCGCCTACCCCGACGGCGTCTGGCTGGTCGAGCTGGCCAGGCTCGGCCGGGGCGAGCTGATCGTCCCGGAGATCGCCCGCGTGCTGCGGGTGCGTGAGGAGGCCAACCGGTCGCTGCTCGACACCGTGACCGCCCGGCTGCGCGAGCTGTGCTGCCTGCTGCTGCTCGACAACTGCGAGCACCTCGTGGACGACTGTGCCGAGGTGGCCGCCGGGCTGGTGGCGGCCTGCCCGCGGCTGAGCGTCCTGGCCACCAGCCGCGAGCCGCTGCGCATCGCCAGCGAGCTGATCTGGCGGGTGCCACCGCTCGACCTCCCCGACCCCGACGCCCTCACGCCCGACCACGGATGGTCCGTTCCGTCCTACGGTGGCCCGGGCTCCGGCGAGCGCCCGTACGAGACCGGAGCGGCGGGTGAGGGGGGGATCCCGCTCGGCGCGGCGCCGTCCGGGGACGCGCCGCTTCACGAGACGTTGTTCGGCGGCGCGCCGCCCGGCGAGGCGCCGGCCGGAGGGGGGCCACCTGGCGGCGTGCCGCGCCACGAGCTGCCGCCGAGCGACATGCCACCAGGTGAGCCGCCCCCTGGCGGAGGGTCTTCCGGCGAGCCGTCCGGCGGGCCGTCCTCGGACGAGATGCCGTTCGGGGAGGTGCCGCCCGGCGGGGTGGCGTTCGAAGGGGTGCCGCTTCACGAGACGCCGTACCGGGACCTGCCGCTCAGGGACCTGCCGCACCGGGACCTGCCGTACCGGGACGGGCCCTCCAGGGACGCGTCCTCCCGGGACGTGCCGCACCAGGACGCCCCGTACCGGGACGCGCCATACCGGGACGCGCCGTACCGGGACGCGTTGTCCGGGGAGGTGCCGTCCGGGGACGGGTCTCCGGGCGGGGTGCCGGGAATGTCCGGGGCGCCGGGGGTCTCCGGGCCGGAGGCGCCGGGCGAGGAGGCGCCGGGGCGCGTGCGTTGCGGGGTCGTCGAGGCCGAGTCGGTGCAGCTCTTCCTGGAGCGCGCCGTGGCGGCCGGCACCCGGCTGGGCGCCGACAGCCTGCCCGACGTGGTGCGCCTGTGCCGGGCGCTGGACGGGCTGCCGCTCGCCCTGGAGCTGGCCGCGGCCCGTACGAGCCTGCTCAGCCCCGGCCAGATCGCCGACCGCATCGACGACCGCTTCTCCCTGCTCACCACGGGCGGCCGCACCGCCCCCGCCCGCCAGCGCACGCTCCTCGCGGCCGTCGAGTGGAGCTACGACCTGCTGTCGCCGAAGGAGCAGGTGCTGCTACGGCGGCTGTCGGTGTTCGCCGGGGCCTTCGACCTCGACCTGGCCGAGCAGGTGTGCGCCGGCCGGCCCATCGCCGGCACGGAGATCGTCGACCTGCTCGGCGGCCTGGTCGACAAGTCGCTCGTGTTGTGCGACGAGGGCCGCACCCGCTACTGGCTGCTGGAGACCATCAGGCGGTACGCGCTGGAGCGGCTGCGGCAGACCGGCGAGCGCGAGGCCCTGCGCGAGCGGCACCTCGGCGTCATGTGCGCGTTGCAGCAGCGCCACTTCGCCACCGAGCTGGTCGCCCCCGGCCTGCCGTGGCCGGAGCGGCTGCGGGCGCTGGCCGCCAGCAAGAGCCTGCTCGACGACCAGCGGGCGGCGCTCGACTGGGCCGTCGAGTCCGGCAACGTCCCGCTGGGCCTGCGGCTGTGCACCATCAACACGGGCCTGCTGCCGCTGGGCGGCAACCCGGCGGAGATCGTCGGCTGGATCGAGCGGCTGCTGTCGCTCGACCTGTCGGCGGTGCCCGCGGAGCAGCTCGCGCACGCCAAGGCGTACCTCGCCTACGGGCTGGAGGCGCGCGACGAGCTGAGCCGGTCGCTGGAGGTGGCCGAGGAGAGCCTGGCGGGCATGGCGGCCGACAACGTGTTCCCGCGCTGCGTCATGCACAGCCTCATCGTCGTGGTGCTGCTGCGGATGGGCCGCGTCGACGAGGCGCTGCGGCACGCCGAGGAGGGCCTGGCCGTCGCCACGCGCTCGGGCGACGCCTGGAACCAGGCGGCGGGGCTGGCCGGGCTGTCGGCGGTGGCGCTGACCCGGGGCCGGCTGCGGGAGGCGCAGCGGCACGGCGAGGAGGCCCTGGCGCGGGCCTGCGAGCACGGCCACCGCTGGATCATGGCCCGCGCCGCCGCCCAGCTCGGCGCGGTCGCCGAGGCCCGCGGCGACCTGGTGACGGCCAAGGCCCGCTACGAGATGGCCGTCCCCTGGCTGCGCGAGCTGGGCAGCGACATCGACCTGGCCCGCTGCCTGGCGAGGATCGGCCGGGTGGCGGCGATGCTGCACGAGTTCGCCGTCGCGCGCGAGCGCCTGGCCGCCAGCCTCGCGCTGAGCCGCGACACCGGCCAGCGCCAGGGCGTGGCGCGCTGCCTGGTGGGGCTGTCGGTGCTGGCGGAGTGCGAGGGCGACCTGGAGGGCGCGGTGCTGGCGGCGGCCGCGGCGGCCGCGCTGCGCGAGTCCATCGGCCAGCACCACGCCACGACCCGCATCGAGGAGCTGCTGGGCCGGGCCCGCAACAAGCTCGGCGACGGCCGGGCCGCGGCGCTGTGGTCGCGCGGCCGGGCCATGAGCCTCGACGACGCCGTCCGCCACGTCCTGGAGGGGGAGCGGCAGTCCCGGCAGTCGCCGGTGCCGGCCGAGCCGGTGCGCCGTTCCCTGCTGACCGCCCGCGAGCAGGAGATCGCCGGTCTGCTCACCCGTGGCCTGTCCAACCGGGCCATCGCGGAGGAGCTGGTCATCAGCCCCGCCACAGTGGCCCGACATATCGCCAACATCATGGAGAAACTCGGCTATACCTCGCGTGCCCAGATCGCGGTGTGGGCGGCCGAGCAAGCCTCGGGCTCTTCTGCATAAGGATCTGCATATTCCGCCCCATGTACGCACGAGACGCCCTCCCTACGGTGGTCACCATGGATGAGCGCTACGTCATCGTGGACTCGGACACCGGTCTGAAGCTCACGGAGGAGCAGCTCGACGAGAGGTCAGCCGTCGCGATCGTCGAGCTGCGGCGGCGCGGCGTGCGGGTGGGTGACACCGTGCTCATCTGCCTGCCCGTCGGGCCCGACCTGCTGGTGGCGACCGACGCGGTGATCGCCGCCGGCGGCGTGGCCTGGCCGGTCCCGGCCGACCTCGGCGCCGACACGCTCAGGGAGCGCATCCAGGCCAGCCGGGCCCGCGTGCTGATCTCCGATTTACCGCAGGCGATCGAGGCGGCCGAGGAGTCACGGGTGCGCATCGTGATGGGCGTGGCCGACCTGAGCGCGCTGCACGTGCCCGGGGCCGATCCTGAGGCCCCGCCGGAGGGCGGGCCCGCGAACGACTGAGCCGGGCGCGGGCCGGATCCGGGGCACGCCTAGGCTCGTGTCCATGCCTTTCGCGCCCAACTACCCCGTCATGCTCAGGACCGAGGACGGGGTCCGCATCGACGCCGCCCACACGCCGTCCGCCCGCACCGACCTCGGGATCGTCGTGGCGCACGGCTTCACCGGCTCGTGGCGCGAGCGCACGGCCCGCCGCATCGTGCACGTGCTCAGCGGCTACGGCGGCGTGATCGCCTTCGACTTCCGCGGCCACGGCCGCTCGGGCGGCGAGACCACCGTGGGCGACCTGGAGATCCTGGACGTGGAGGCGGCCGTCCGGCACGCCCGCGCGATCGGCTACCGGAAGGTGGCGGTGGTCGGCTTCTCGATGGGCGCGGCGGTGGCGGTGCGCCACGCGGGCCTGCGCGGGGGCGTGGACGCCGTGGTGGCGGTGAGCGGCCCCGCCCGCTGGTACTACCGGGGCACCCGGCCGATGCGCCAGGTCCACTGGGCGATCGAGCGGCCCGTCGGGCGGCTCGCGGCGCGCGTGGCCAAGCGCACCAGGATCAGGAACGCCGAGTGGGACCCGGTCCCGATGCCGCCCCACGAGGCCGCCGCGCTCATCGCGCCCACCCCGCTGCTGATCGTCCACGGGGACGCCGACGCGTTCTTCCCCCTGGATCACGCCCACCAGCTCTACGCCGGCGCGCGCGAGCCCAAGGAGCTGTGGATCGAGCCCGGTTACGGCCACGCGGAGTCCGCCGCGACCCCCGATCTCGTCCGCCGGATCGGTAAGTGGATCTCCTCGAACTTTTCGTGAGTAATACACGTCGTACTGAGGCGTATGGAAGGAAACCGCCGGGAGAAAGTCCCTGGGGAAGGAAACCGTCTATGCGGTGGACGTGGGACATACTGCAGTAGCCAGGCGGTTGCCCAGCGTCGCGGGGGCGCGCTGGGTGGCCTTCGGCACGGCGAGGGCCCCGCACCCGCGTGCGGGGCCCTCGCGCCGGGGGCTCAGCCCAGGCGGGAGATGCTCTTGTACTCCAGGTAGCCGCTCAGGCCCTCCGGGCCCAGCTCGCGGCCGATGCCGCTGGCCTTGAACCCGCCGAAGGGCGTGTTGGCGCCCAGCATGTAGCAGTTGACGCCGTAGGTGCCGGTGCGGACCTGGCGGGCGATCTCCATGCCGCGCTCGGTGTCGGCGGTCCAGACGGTGCCGGCCAGGCCGTAGTCGCTGTCGTTGGCGATGCGGACGGCGTCGGCCTCGTCCTCGTACGGGATCACCGCCAGGACCGGCCCGAAGATCTCCTCGCGGGCGATGCGCATGTCGTTGCTGACGCCGGAGAAGACGGTGGGGGCGACGTACCAGCCGCGGTCGCGGGGCCGGTCGAGCCCGCCGACGACGACCTTGGCGCCCTCGTCCATGCCGATCCTGATGTAGCCCTCGACGCGCTCCTGCTGCCGCTTGGCGACCAGCGGGCCGATGCCGGTGGCGGGGTCGGCGGGGTCGCCGACGGGCTGGGAGGCGACCATGCCGGCGACGGCGTCCACGACCTCGTCGTAGCGGTTGCGGGAGGCCAGGATGCGGGTCTGCGCCACGCAGGCCTGGCCGTTGTTCATGAGCGAGGCCATGGACAGGAAGCCCATGCTGGAGGCGAGGTCGGCGTCGTCCAGGACGATGGCGGCGGACTTGCCGCCCAGCTCCAGGCTGACCCGCTTGAGCTGCTCGCCGCAGATGGCGGCGATGCGGCGGCCGGCGGCGGTCGAGCCGGTGAAGGCGACCTTGTCCACGCCGGGGTGGGAGACCAGGTGCTCGCCGGCCTCGCGCCCGGCGGGCACGATGTTGAGCACGCCGGCCGGCACGCCCGCCTCGGCGACCCACTCGGCCAGCAGGTACGCGTCCAGCGGCGTCTCGGGAGCCGGCTTGAGCACCACGGTGCAGCCGGCGAGCAGGGCGGGCGCCAGCTTCGTCATCGTGACGAACTGGGGCACGTTCCACGGCACGACGGCGGCCACGACGCCCACCGGCTCGCGCCGCACGACGACCGGGCCGAACAGGCCGGGCCGCTCCTCCTCCTGCTCGAACGTCCTGCCCAGCTCGGCGTAGTACTGGAGCATGCTGAGCGGCTGCGGCGCCTGCGCGAGGTTGGAGAAGGTGATGGGCGAGCCCATCTCCTCGGTGATGAGCTGGGCCATCTCGGCCTGCCGCTCGTTGTAGATGGCGGCCAGCCGGTCGATGACCGCGGCCCGCTCGGCGAAGGTCATGCGGGGCCACGGCCCGTGGTCGAACGCCTCGCGGGCGGCCGCCACCGCCCGGTCCATGTCGGCGGCGGTGCCGTCCGGCACGCGGCCCACGACCTCCTCGGTGTGCGGCGAGACGACGTCTATGGTCCCGGTGCCCGCGGGGGCCACCCATTCGCCCCCGATGAACAGCGTGTCGTGCTGGCGCATGTCGTGAGCCTCCTGCTTGACCGAATGCTTGCTTGACGTAGGTACGCCTCAAAGGCGACCGAATCATGTTCTGTCCGGTCGCGCAAGAGGGGCGCGGCCCGCGCCGCGCCCCTCCCCGAGGATGCCGCTACCTGCGCTCGCCCAGCAGGTGCCGCATGGACCGCTTGACCAGATCCGTACGCGCCGCCTGGTCGGTCACGCTCTCCACGCCGAAGCCGAGGTACACGGTGTCCCTGGTGACGATGCCGCCGCCCTCCTCGAAGACCTGGTCGGTGCGGAACCAGTTGTTGATCGAGGCCGAGGTGCCCGCGGGCGGGGCGCCCACGCTCCAGCCGCCGAGATCCGTCTCGAACGAGGTCTGCGCCGTCGTCGCGCCGTCCAGCGTCACCGCGGCGTCATCCAGGAAGACGCCCGCGCCCTGGGTGGACCAGTCGCTGATGTAGGAGATGGACAGCTCCACCCGCTTGCCCGCGTACGGGGTCAGGTCGATCCGCCACTGCTGCCAGCCGCCGGAGTTGCCCGAGGCGGCGTGCCACGCGCCCGAGGAGCCGGTCGGCTCGCAGTTCGGGCCCTGGTAGCGCTGGGTGAACGGGTGGATCTGGCGCCAGCCGCCGCTGTTCTCGGTCTTGCAGCTCTCGCCGGTGTTCTGGCTGGTGTGCCCGTTGGCGTCGGGCAGCGTGGTCCAGTCGTCACCGCCCACCGTGTGGGCCTCCACGGTCAGGAAGTCCCAGTCGGCCTCGGTGTCGTAGGAGGTCCAGAACGTCAGCTCGCCGCTGCTGCGGCCGGTGAGGTCCACGGTCGTGGTCAGCCGCTTCCACGCCACGTCGGAGATGCCGCTGTAGACGTCCCAGGAGCCGGTGTGCGGGTCGAACGGGCCGCCGGGGCGCACCCACTTGATCCGGGCCGAGGAGGCGAACAGCGGGAACTGCTCGGGCGGCAGGATCGCCGAGGTGGCCACGAAGGAGTTGGTGTGGCTCTGCGCCAGCGTGGCGCCGAATCCCTCGAACGCGCCGCCGTTGCCCGCCAGCGGGAACGGCTGCCCGGTGGCCTGGTCGGTGCCGGCGTCGTCGAAGAAGACGTAGGCGCCCAGGTAGTACTGCTGGAAGTCGTTGAACACCTGGATGCACGGCGGGTCGTTCGCCACCGCGCACTCGGGCTGGTCCGCGTCCGGCTCGTAGTAGTACGCGCCGTTGTTGTTGGCCGCGTACGACGGGTACTTGCCGGCGTGCAGCAGCTTGCCGCCCTCGTTCAGGTAGTCGCGCACCGCCAGCTCGGTCCGCACGCCGCCCCTGGACGTGGTGCCGGCCACCTGGCCTTGCGACCTCGGGATGATGTCGTCGCCGGTCTCCCACACCACCGCCTTGTAGTGGCTGAGCACGCCGAGCGCGTGCGGTGGCACCCGGCCCATCTTGTCCATGTCGTAGACGTCGGAGGAGTAGCCGGCGGCCTGGAGCGCGGCGGTGTAGGCGCCGGCGTACTTGGCCTCGGTGCCGCCCTGGGCGGGGCTGAGGCCGGTGACGTCCTCGGTGGCGAGCACCAGCACCTGGCCGCCGATGTCGGTGGCGACGGTGTAGGTGAAGTCGGCGCTCTTCTTGCCGAGCGAGGTGAACCAGACCTTGACCTTGTCGCCCGGCCTGGTTCCGGTGATCTTGCCGCGCAGCCAGTGGTAGTAGCGGTCGTAGCCCTTGCCGTAGCGCTCGCCGCCCTTCCACTCGCCCGTCAGCGCGGTCCGGGTGCGCCCGCCGTTGACCTGCCAGTTGAGCAGGACGGGGCCGAGCTTGCGCTTGGCGTTGACCTGGACGACCTGGTCGCGGCCGTAGCTGTACTGGAACGGGTCGAGCACGAAGTCGGGGGTGGTGTTGCCCAGGTGGTTGACCGGCTCGACCGGGTTGACCGCGGATTTCGCGACGTCGAGCGCGAACGGCAGGTTCTTCTCGAACTCCGCCTGCACCAGGGCCTCGTCGTCGGGGAAGACGAAGCCGCAGCCGTCGCACCCCTCCTCCAGCTCCGGCGTCCAGGCCAGCGTGCCGTAGCGCAGGTGCGCGTGGTCGGTGGTCTCGCCGTTGGTGGTGTACAGCTCGGCGCCGAGGTCGGGGTCGAAGCCGGGGACCGCGGGCTTCTCGTCGTCGCCGGTGATCGCCTCGTAGATCGGGTTGTCGGCCGTGGGCGTGGCGATCTGGAAGCCGGTGGGGTAGAGCAGCAGCGGGCCGTAGGAGTGGTAGTTGAGCTGCATCTCGAAGCCGACGCGCCGGAGCAGGCCGTCCAGGGCCCTGGTCTCCGGCTCGCTGGCCGGGCCGGCGCCGCGGTAGGTCTCGCTGCTCGGGATGCTGGAGGAGCCCTCTTCGTCGTAGTGGAAGTTGGTGGGGAAGTTGCGGTTCGGGTCAACGCCGTCGCCGACGGTGATCTGGCCGTCGCCGTTCACGTCGCGCAGGTTCTTGCGCCACAGGCGGTTGCCCTCGGTGAAGGTGAAGTCGTAGCCGTCGGGGTTGGCCACCGGGACGAACCACAGCTCGGTCCTGTTGAGCAGGTCCTTGAGCGTGCCCTTGTTGGCGAGGACGTACTTCAGCAGCCGCATGTCCACCTCGGTGGCGATCCACTCGCGGGCGTGCTGGGTGGCCGAGTACAGGGCGGCCGGCTTGAGGCCGTCGGGCAGCAGCCTGGCTCCGGTGCTCACCTTGGCGGCGAGGATGTCCTGCCCCCGCAGGGTCCTGCCGATGGACTGGAGCTTGACGACGTCCTTGTTGGCGTCGGCGAGGGCCTTGAGCTGGTCGGCGATGCCGCCGGGCTCGGAGTAGGACCTCCAGACGTTGTAGCCGCCGGCGGCCTGCGCCCTGGCGGCCTCCTGCTGGGTCTGGCCCTGCGGGTTGCGCACGGGCTCGGGCTTGTAGCCGAGCTTGGTGAGCCCGGCCAGGTCCGCCGCGGCGGCGGTCAGCTCGACGTGCTCCTTGCCGCCCTTGACCTCCTGCTGGACGACGTCGAAGCCTTTCTCCCTGAGCGCCTGGCCGGTGCCGGGTGCGCTGTCGAGCTGGTAGAGCTCGATGCGGTCGGCGGGCCCTGGCGCCGCGGCCACGGGTGCGGGGACGGCCACGAGGGCCGTGCCTAAGCCGAGAATGACGGCCGCGGCGAGGGTCGTTGATCGAGACACGCTGGTCTGCCCCCTTTGAGACGAGCCTCTTTCCTGGAACGAAGTTCGACCGCCATCTCAGACCGTTGGAGCGATCTATACAAGGCCCAACTTTTTACCTCCTCCTTAATTCCGGCAAACCTCTTGAACTTCGCCAAAGGTGCAGCAGTTCGGTCGTTCGGATGACAGGAAACAAGATCATCTTCTATAGTTTCGGACCGACTGTGTAGGGAGGGGACGGGTGTGAGAACCGGGCGCGTCGCCGTTCTGGTCGCCGTCCTCGCCGGGCTGCTCGCCCTCACCGGCACCCCACCGGCCTCGGCCGACCCCAGCCCCGCCGAGCTGCGCAGGCTCACCAGGCAGGCGGCCCAGCTCAACGAGCGCTACCGCGGCCAGATCCAGAGCCTGGAGGAGATCAGGATCCAGGCCAAGAAGGCCACCGACACCAGCGGCGACCTGGAGGCGCGGCTCAGGGCCGCCCGGGCGGAGGTGGGCCGCATCGCCCAGAACTCCTACATCCTCGGCCCGCTCGACACCTCCCAGATCTTCGGCATGCGGGCCGAGCCCCACCAGGTGCTGGGGCAGGCCGCCAACCTCGCCTACATGGCCGTCGAGCGCACCGAGCGGGTCAGGAGCATCGAGCGGCTCATCGAGAAGTCGAAAGAGGCGAAGCTCAACGCCAACGACAAGATCGAGAAGATGAAGAAGGAGATCAGGCGCCTGCAGAGCAAGCGCGACGAGATCCAGCGCCTGCTCGACAAGTACGGCTTCCAGCAGCCCGGCGGCGCCGAGGGCCTGACCCCGCGCATGATCGCCGTCCGCGCCGAGATCATGGCCAACTTCCCCATGAAGTACGGCGTCGGCTGCCTGCGCCCCGGCGACCCCGGCGAGCACGGCAAGGGCCGGGCCTGCGACTTCATGATGTCACGCGGCGGCACCATGGCCAGCGGCGCCGACGCGGCCAACGGCGACGCCCTGGCCGACTGGCTGATCAAGAACGGCGCCCGCATCGGCGTCATGTACATCATCTGGAAGCAGCGCTACTACGACATCCGCTCGGGCGGCGGCTGGGACCCGATGTCCGACCGCGGCGGCGTCACGGCCAACCACTACGACCACGTTCACGTGTCGGTGTTCTGACCCTCCAGGAAGCCGGCGAACCACCGGTAGGACGCCTTCGGGGTGCGGCGCTGCGTCGCGAAGTCCACGTGCACCAGGCCGAAGCGCTGGTGGTAGCCCTCGGCCCACTCGAAGTTGTCCAGCAGCGACCAGACGAAGTAGCCGCGCACGTCCACGCCCTCGGCCATCGCCCGCCGCATCGCCGCGATGTGGCCCTCCAGGAACGCGATGCGGCCCGGGTCCTCGACCGTGCCGCGCTCGGTGAGCACGTCCTCCTGCGAGCAGCCGTTCTCGGTGATGTACACCGGCGGCAGCGCGGCGCCGTAGCGGGCCTTGAGCCCGGTCAGCAGCTCGCGCAGGCCGTCGGGGACGACCGGCCAGCCGAAGGCCGTGGTGGGATGGCCGGTGATGCCGGCGTCGGCGAAGGGCAGGCCCGCGCCGTCCGCCGGAGCGGCGATGCGGGTGGGGTTGTAGTAGTTGATCCCGAGGGCGTCGACGGGCGTCGCGATGACGTCGAGGTCGCCGTCCGCCACGCAGTCGAGCCCCGGCGGGTACGCCGACAGGTCCGGGTACGCGCCGAGCAGCACCGGGTCGTTGAACAGGCGGTTGTGCAGGATGTCGTACGCCTCGGCCGCCCGCAGGTCGGGCTCCTCCCGCGAGGCGGGCCGCACCGGGGTGCAGTTGTTGGTGATCGCCACCTCGCGCGCGCCGGCCGCGCGCAGCGCCCGCACGGCCAGGCCGTGGCCCAGGAGCTGGTGGTGGGCGGCGGGCAGGGCTCCGGTCAGCAGCGCCCGGCCGGGGGCGTGCACGCCCATCGCGTAGCCGTAGGCCATGTGGACGAACGGCTCGTTCAGCGTGATCCACAGCGGCACCCGGTCGGCCAGGCGCCCGGCCACCACGGCCGCGTAGTCGGCGAAGCGGGCGGCGGTGTCGCGCTCCAGCCAGCCGCCGCGCTCCTCCAGCGCCTGCGGCAGGTCCCAGTGGAACAGCGTCGGCACCGGCCGGATGCCCGCCGCCAGCAGGGCGTCCACCAGGCGCTCGTAGAAGTCGAGGCCCTTGGGGTTGACCGCGCCGGCGCCCTCGGGCAGGACGCGCGGCCAGGCGACGGAGAAGCGGTAGGCGTTGACGCCGAGGCCGGACATGAGGGCGACGTCCTCGGGCCAGCGGTGGTAGTGGTCGCAGGCCACGTCGCCGGTGTGGCCGTCGCGCACCCGGCCGGGCTCGCGGGCGAAGGTGTCCCAGACGGACGGGCCGCGGCCGTCCTCGGCCGTGGCGCCCTCGATCTGGTAGGCGGCCGTGGCCGTGCCCCACAGGAACATCACCGGCTCCTCACGTTGATCCGAGCGGGGATACGAGTGGGGCTCATGTTAACCCGGGTCCGTGGGATTGCCTTTACCTGCAGGTAATGCGCGAGGATGGGGGCATGACGAGTGTCTTGCGCCGCCGTCCCGCCCAACGTCGCAGCGCGGTGCGCGTGGAGCGGATGCTCGACGAGTGCGCGCTGCTGCTCGACGAGGTCGGCTACGAAGGGCTCACCACCAAAGAGGTCGCGCGCCGCGCCGAGGTGCCGATCGGCACGTTCTACCAGTTCTTCCGCGACAAGCAGGCGCTGGTGCGGGCGCTCGCGCTGCGCAACCTCGACGCGTTCCTGCGGCGGATCGCGCAGCGCGTCGACACCGCCGACCTCGCCCACTGGACCGACCTGGTCGATCTGGCCGTGGACGAGTTCGTCGACATGAAGCGCACCACGCCCGGGTTCGCGGTGGTCGACTTCGGCGAGGTGCTCGTCGCGCCCGGGGGGCCCGCGCTGCCGGGCACCCACCGGGCGCTGGACGAGGCCAGGGAGAACAACGCGATCGTGGCCGGCCGGCTGCGCGCCCTCACCCGGGAGCTGCTGGACGCGCCCGCCGGGCCGGGGCTCGACCGCGCGCTGCTGGTGGCGGTGGAGGCCACCGACGCCGTGCTCAAGCTGGCCTTCCGCGCCGACCCCGCGGGCGATCCCGCCCTCGTCGCCGAGTGCAAGCAGCTCGTCCGCCGCTACCTCGCCGACCACCTGCCCTGATCCCCGCCGTCACCGGGGCTCGTCGAGGCGGGCCTTCAGCTCCTGGTCCAGCTTGAGGCCGGTGGCGCCGATGGCCTCCTCCAGCTGCGCCATCGTGGACACCCCGACGATCGGCACGATGCCGTCGGCCATCAGCCAGGCCAGCACCACCTGGTTGACGGTCGCGCCCAGCTCCCCGGCCACCTCGCGCAGCACGGCCAGGCGGCGCGTGGTGCCCGGGTGGTCGTAGATCTCCGGGATCGGCCGGTCGGGGCGCGTGTAGGCGCCGAACATCAGCGTGTTGTACGCCCACAGCGTCAGGTCCGGCTCGGCGGCCAGGTAGTCGAGCAGGTCGTCCGTGACCAGCCGGTGCCCGGACTCGGCGGGCCTGGCGAGCGGGCGCGGCCGCAGGTAGGTGTGGCGGAGCTGCACGTACGTGTAGGGCAGCCAGCCGCGCGCCGCCGACAGGTTGCGCGCCCGCTCCAGCCGCCAGGCGGCGAGGTTGCTGGCCCCGATCGCCCCGACCTTGCCGGCCCGCGCCAGCTCGTCGAAGGCGCCCAGGGTCTCCTCCAGCGGCACCGTGTGGTCCTCGATGTGCGCCCAGTACAGGTCGATGCGGTCGGTGCCGAGCCTGCGCAGGCTGCCCTCCGCCGCCCGGGCGACGGCGGCCGCCGACAGGCCCTCGGCGGAGTCGAGCGTGAGGTCGCCGGGCACGGTGGGCCGCGCGCCGCCCTTGGTGCTGATGAACATCTGGTCGCGGTTGCCGCGGGCGGCCAGCCAGGCCCCGATCGCCTGCTCGCTCTCGTCCCCCGTGCGGCCCTCGACCCAGAACGGGTAGTTGTTGGCGGTGTCGAGCATCGTGCCGCCGGCCTCCTGGAAGCGGTCCAGGATGGCGAAGGTGTCCGCCAGGCCGACGCTGGTGCCGAAGGGGATCGTGCCGAGTGCGAAATTCATGGCCACGACTGTGCGGGCTGGAGCGCACTCCATGTCAAGCGGTTGACCTGGAGCCCGCTCCAGGTGAGATCCTTGGAGCGTGAGCGTCTACACACCAGCGGAGGCCGTCGAGGAGACCGGCTTCTCCCTCGACACCCTGAGGTACTACGAGAAGATCGGGTTGCTGGAGCGCGTGGACCGGAACGCCGCGGGCCAGCGCAGGTTCAGCGAGGAGGACATCGGCTGGCTCGGCATGCTGCGCTGCCTGCGTGACACGGGCATGCCCATCGCCACGATGCTGCGCTTCGCCGAGCTCGTCCGCGCCGGCGATCACACCGTCCCCGACCGCATCAGGCTGCTGGAGGAGCACGACCGGCAGGTGCAGGCGCAGATCGCGAACCTGGCCGAGCGCCAGGGCTACATCCACCGCAAGATCTCCTACTACCGCAGCATGCTCTAGCCTCCCCTTTGCGTCCCGGCTGCTAGACCGAGATCCATGGCCGGAGCGCGGAGCGGGCGGATCAACGTGTCGGCGGGACGGGTCGCCCTGCTCTGCGGCGGCATGCTGTTCGCGCTGCTGGCGCACGTCACGCTGGTGCAGGCGTTCGGCTCGCACACGCTGAACGCCGACCGCAGGAACGAGCGGCCGCTGATCGAGCGCTACGGCCATCCGCGCGGCACCATCCGCACCTACGACGGGACGGCCGTCGCCGAGAGTCGCCCGTCCGGCGGCGGCCCGTACCGCTACCGGCGCGTCTACCCGCACGGCGAGGTCTACGCGCCGGTCACCGGCCACCTCGCGCTGCACCGGGCGACCGGCATCGAGCGGGCCCAGGACGGGGTGCTGTCCGGCGACGACGCCCGGGTCAAGGTGCGCTCCCTGGTCAGGGCGGGCCAGAGCGAGGGGGCCGACGTCCGGCTGACGATCAGGGACCGCGCGCAGCGGGCGGCCTACGAGGGGCTGCGGGCGGCCGGCGTGCCGGGGGCGGTGGTGGCGCTGGACCCGGCGACGGGGGCGGTGCTGGCGCTGGCGTCGTACCCGTCGTACGACCCGAACGCCTTCACCACCTTCGACCGGGCGCGGCTGGCCGAGGCCGGCCGACGGCTGCACCGGGACCCCGGGCGGCCCCTGCTGAACCGGGCGCTGAACGGCGCCTACCCGCCGGGCGCCACGTTCAAGCTGGTCACCACGGCGGCGGCGCTGGCCTCCGGCGAGTACACGCCCGCCAGCCTGCTCGACGCGCCCGCGCTGCTGCCCCTGCCGGGCGGCCGGGAGAGCGTGCGCAACAACCCCGGCTGCCGCGACCCGCGCCCCACGCTCATGTACGCCTTCCAGGTCTCCTGCGAGACGGCCTTCGCCGGGCTCGGGCTGCGGCTCGGGCAGGACCTGCTGCGGGACCAGGCGGAGGCGTTCGGGTTCAACGCGGGGCCGCCGGCGATCCCGCTGCCCGTCACCCCCAGCCGCTACCCGGCGGGCCTGGACCGGGCGCAGACCGCGCTGGCCGCCATCGGCCGCCACGACGACCGGGCCACGCCGCTGATGATCGCCATGCTGTCGGCGGCCGTGGCCAACGGCGGCGTGCTCATGCGGCCGTACCTGGTGCAGGAGGTGCGGCTGCCGGGCGGCTCGGTGATCAACCAGGCCGCGCCGGCCCCCTGGCGGACCGCCGTGCCGCCCACGCTGGCCAAGCACCTGGCGGCGCTGATGACGACGGTGACGCACGCGGGCGGCACCGGCACCGGCGCGGCCCTGCCCGGCGTGGAGGTGGCCGCCAAGACCGGCGAGGCCGCGGCCGGGCCGGGCGCGGAGGAGCACGCGCTGGTCACGGCGTTCGCGCCGGCGGACCGGCCGGAGGTCGCGGTGGGCGTGGTGCTGGAACGCCCGGGAGCGCGGGCGCGGGCGGTGGCGCCCATCGCCCGCGCCGTCATCCAGGCCGCCCTCTCGTGAGCGCCGACGGCCGGCCGCGTACACAGTTCGTCGCACGGGCGGCCGGGAGCCGCCGGGCGGGCCGACTCTCTACACATTGCCGGGGTGGGCCGGTTACATCGTCGAATGGCCAGGTCGGCCCATGTGCCGGGGTCTGCCGCTCGCCTACCGTTTCCTTGTGCGCGTGGGGAGGAGGGAGCCCCGCGCGGCGCGGACGTCACGCGTCCGCCAGGGGGCCGGGCCTCTTCGGAGGGGTGGGGGCCCGGCCCCGGCGCGTGACAGCGGGCCCGGGTCGCGCAGGACCCGGGCCCGTCCGTGCGCCCGGAGGCGGCCCGCGAGGGCGGCCCCCGAGGGCGGTTCCGGCGGCGGGCCCAGATGCACATCGGCCTACATACATCGGCGGATGCCCGGTTCGCGGCGGCGGTCGTAGCTTGGCGGGCATGAAGCCCACGGCCTCGGCCACCGTGATCAACGAGGTCTTCCGCCGGGCGTACGAGCGCGGCGAGCGGCCGGCCCTCGTCGATCTGCGCGGCGGCCACGTCCACGGCTACCGGCGGCTGGTGACCGAGGTGACCAGGGCGGCCTCCGGGCTGGTACGCGCGGGCGCCCGGCGCGGCCAGGTGGTGGGCGTGCACGTCTCCACGGCGGGCGCGCAGACCCTGGCGGTGCACACCGTGCTGGCCGCCGGAGGCGTGGCCGCGCCGCTCGACCCCGAGCTGGACACCGGCCGCCTGGCCGCCCGGCTGCGCGAGTGCGGCGCGCGTGCCCTCATCACCACCCCCGACCTGGCCGCGACGGCGGCGCGGGCGGCGGAGGCGGCGCGGGTGCGGCAGCTCGTCTCGTTCGGCGCGGCGCCCGGCGCGCTCGACTTCCGCGCCCTGCTCACGCTGGAGCCCACCGCGCTGCCCCCGGTGCACGCCCGGCACCAGACCGCCCTGCTGCTGGCCGGCGGCGCCCCGCCCGCGCGGCGGCTGTCGCACGCCGAGCTGCTGGCCACGATGGCCGAGCTGGACCGGCCGGTCCGCCTGCGCGAGTCCGACGTGGTGCTGATCACGCGGCGGCCCGGCGGCGACGCCGATCTCGTCGCGCTGATCGGCCTGATCCTGTGGAGAGGCGCGCTGGTGGTGGCCTCCGGCGGCCTCGAACTGCCCGACACCCGCCGTGACTTCGGGGTCACCGTGGCCGAGGCCCCCGGCGGCGGCCTCGAACGCGTCGGGTGACTATGCGGAGCTGTTACCCCCCATCCCTTGACGGCCCCTGGCGGAAGATGGGTTGATAGCCCCGTTGACAACGTTGTCAAGAATCACCTACTTCGGGGGACTTCGAAGGGATGGTGTGCGATGCGACGGTGGTTAGCGACTGCCTCGATCATGATGGCCGGCGTCCTGAGCCTCGCCGCGTGCGGCGGCGGAGGCGGTGGCGGTGGCGGGAGCACGCAGCAGCCCGCCGCGAGCGGCGGCAAGCAGCAGGTCGAGGTCTTCTCCTGGTGGACCGGGCCCGGCGAGGCCGACGGCCTGGCGGCGATGCGGAAGATCTTCGAGCAGCAGAACTCCGCTTACTCCTTCTTCGACGCCGCCGTGGCGGGCGGCTCCGGTGACAAGGCCAAGGCGTTGCTGGAGTCCAAGCTCCAGGCGCAGCAGCCGCCGGACACCTTCCAGGGCCACGCCGGCGCCGAGCTGCAGGGCTACATCAAGGCCGGCTACCTGGAGGACCTGACCTTCCTCTACGACGAGCTGAAGCTCAAGGACATCTTCCCCGCGCAGCTCGTGGACCAGATCAGCGTGGAGGGCAAGATCTACTCGGTGCCGGTGAACATCCACCGCTCCAACGTCCTCTGGTACAACCCGTCGGTGCTCAAGGAGGCGGGCGTGAGCGCCGCGCCGAAGACGATCGACGAGTTCGTCGCGGCGCTGGAGAAGGTCAAGGCCAAGGGCAAGGTCCCGCTGTCCATCGGGTCGGAGTGGACCGTCACCCACCTGCTGGAGAACGTGCTGCTCGGCAGCCTCGGCACCGACGCCTACAACGCGCTGTTCAAGCCGGGCGCCAACTGGAACAGCCCCGAGGTCACCAAGGCCCTGGAGAGCTTCGCCAAGATCTACTCGTACGCGGGCGACCCGCAGGACGACTGGCAGCCCGCCGCCAAGCAGGTGGCCGACGGCCAGGCCGCGTTCAACATCATGGGCGACTGGGCCTACGGCTACTTCCACAACCCGCCCGAGGGCGGCCTCGGCAAGACCTCCAAGACCGACTTCGACTGGGCGCCGGCCCCCGGCACCGAGGGCACCTACCTCTGGCTGTCCGACAGCTTCACCCTGCCCAAGGGCGCCAAGCACCGTGACGGGGCCGTCGCCTGGCTCAAGGTCGCGGCGAGCAAGGAGGGCCAGGACGCCTTCAACCCGAAGAAGGGCTCCATCCCGGCCCGCACCGACGCCGACAAGTCGCTCTACACCGACTACCTGGCCGACGCGCTGAAGGACTGGTCGAGCAACAAGCTCGCCGGCTCCATCCAGCACGGCGTCTCGGTGAACCAGCCGTGGCTGGCCGCCATCAACGAGGCGGTCGGGCTGTTCGTCGGCAGCAAGGACGTCAAGGCCCTGCAGAAGGGGCTGGCCGACGCGGCCGCCGCGAACGCCCAGTGACGCATCGAGCGGGACGCGGCGGCGCCGCCCGCCGCGTCCCCGGGAGGGAATGGCCGTGAGGCGGGTACGCGCGTGGCTGCCCGGGCTCCTCCTCGTCGCCCCGTCGATCATCGCGATCGGCGTCTTCGTGTACGGCATGCTGGGCTGGAACTTCCAGCTCGCCATGACCGACAAGCACAGCGAGGTGGCGGAGGGGACGTTCGTCGGGCCGCGGAACTTCATCGACATCTGGGACCAGCCGCGCTGGCACCTCTCGGTGAACCACACGATCGTGTTCACGATCGTGTTCGTGCTGGGGGCGTTGCTGCTGGGCTGGCTGCTGGCGTTCCTCATGGAGAAGGGGATCAGGGGCGAGGGCACGTTCCGGGCGGTCTACCTGTTCCCGATGGCGATCTCGTTCGTGGCCACCGGCATCGTGTGGCGGTGGCTGATGAACTCGGGGACGGGGGAGCGGGCGGTCGGGCTCAACCGGCTGCTCGGCTACCTGGGGCTGCCGGAGTGGCACTGGTTCCGGGACCAGGACTGGGGCATGGCGGCGATGGCGCTGCCCGCCATCTGGCAGATGTCCGGATACATCATGGCGTTGTTCCTGGCGGGCTTCCGCGGCGTGCCGGAGGAGCTGCGCGAGGCGGCGCGGGTGGACGGCTGCGGCGAGTGGCGCGTCTACCGGTACGTCGTCCTGCCCATGCTGCGGCCGGTGCTGCTGTCGGCGCTGATCATCCTGGGGCACATCTCGCTCAAGGTCTTCGACCTGATCGTGGCGGTGTCCGGCAAGCAGATCATCACCGACGTGCCGGCGGTGTTCATGTGGGTGGCGGTGTTCGACTCCCACGACCCGGCGAAGGGGGCCACGATCGCCTCCTACATCGTGGTGAGCGTGGCGATCTTCGTGATCCCGTACCTCATCTGGTCCGTGCGCAAGGAGAGGCGGTCATGACGGCGGTGGCCGGGCGGCACGGAGCCGCGTTCCGGTGGACGCGGTTCGGGGTGCTGGTCCTGTTCGTGGTGGTCTTCCTCGTCCCGATCTACGTGTTGCTGGTCACCAGCTTCAAGCCGCTCACCGAGGCCGACCCCGGCCAGGCGTGGAACCTGCCGCGCACGTGGACGGTCGAGGCGTGGCGGGTGGCGTGGGAGAAGCTGGCCCCGGGGTTGTGGAACAGCGTGCTGCTGGCCGTGCCCGGCTCGCTGCTGTCGTGCGCGCTGGGCTCCATGAACGGCTACGTGCTGTCCAAGTGGCGCTTCCCCGGGGCGGACGTGTTGTTCACGCTGTTCCTGTTCGGGATGTTCATCCCGTACCAGGGGGTGATGATCCCGCTGGTGCAGCTCCTGGTGCGGCTCAACGAGCTGACCGGGCTGGACGGCGTCTTCTACGGCGGCATCCCCGGCCTGGTGCTGGCCCACGTCGTCTACGGCATCCCGATCTGCACGCTGATCTTCCGCAACTACTACGTCACGATCCCCGACCAGCTCATCGAGGCCGCCCGGGTGGACGGGGCCGGGATGTTGCGGGCGTACCGGTCGGTCGTGCTGCCGGTGTCCGGGCCGGCCATCGCGGTGGTCATCATCTGGCAGTTCACCTCGTTGTGGAACGACTTCCTGTTCGCCGTCTTCCTCACCGGGCCGACGAGCTGGCCGGCGACCGTGATGCTCAACAACATCGCCGGCGCGCAGGCCACCCCGTACAGCCAGCAGATGGCGGCGGCGGTCCTGGCCTCGATCCCCACGATGGTCATCTACGTCCTGCTGGGCCGGTTCTTCATGCGCGGGCTCATGGCGGGGGCGCTCAAGGGATAGCGCTCAGGGGGTCGCCACGTGCAGCAGGGGCTCGCCGCGGACGTAGCGGGCCACGTCGGCGGCCACGATCGCGGCGGCCCGCCTCGCCGTCTCCTTGCTCGCCCCGGCCAGGTGCGGGGTCATGACCAGGTTCGGCGCCGTGAGCAGGCGCGAGCCCGGCGGGATCGGCTCCTCGGGGAAGACGTCCAGCGCGGCGCCGAACAGGTGGCCCGACTCCAGCGCGTCGCACAGCGCGTCGTGGTCGAGCAGCGCCCCGCGGGCGCAGTTGACCAGCACCGAGCCGGGCGGCATGGCGGCGATCTCGGCCGCGCCGATCAGGCCGGCCGTCTCCGCGGTGGCGCGGGCGTGCAGGGAGACGAAGCGCGAGCGGCGCAGCAGCTCCGGCAGCTCCACCTTGCCGGGCGCGTCCACGTACGGGTCGTGCACCAGCACCTCGGCGCCGAAGCCTGCGAGCATGCGGGCCACCCGGCGGCCGATCGCGCCGTAGCCGACCAGGCCGGCCGTGCCGCCGTCGAGCTCGGGGCCGACGCGGTCGTACCTGTAGTAGTCGCCGCGCCACACGCCCGCGGCCAGGTCGGCGTGGGTCGGCGGGATGCGGCGGGTGGCGGCCAGCAGCATGGCGAGCGTGTGCTCGGCGGTGGCCACGGCGTTGCGGCCCGGCGCGAACGTCACCGCCACCCCGGCCCGCGCCGCCGCCTCCAGGTTGGCGTTGACCGGGCCGCCCCGGCTGACGCAGAACAGCCGCAGCTCGGGGCAGGCGTCCAGGACCCGCTCGGTCAGCGGGGCCATCTGGGTCACGCAGACCTCGACGCCGCGCAGCGCCTCGATCAGCTCGTCCTCCACGTCCGAGGCCTCGTCCACCTCGCCCACCCGGCCGAACGGCTCCACCGGCCACGGCAGGGTCAGCTCGCGGATGTCCACCTCGCCGGGCACCTCGCGCCGGAGCGCGTCGATCAGCAGGCTGTTCTTGACGAAGTGATCGCCCGCGGCGAGGACTCGGATGGTCAACGGACGGCTCCGATCGGGGAGTTGTAACGCAGCAGCGCGGCCCGGCCGCCGTCGCGCAGGCGCAGCTCGGTCAGGGCGCAGTTGTCCAGGCGCGGGAACAGCCGCCGGTACTCGCCGAGCGGCACCCCGATCAGCCGGCACAGCGCCAGCCTGATCGCGGTCGTGTGCGCCACGACCAGCACGCGCCCGCCGGAGCCGTCGGCGGCGGCCTCCCGCAGCGCGGCGACGAACCGGTCGGCGGCGCGGTGCGGGTCCTCGCCGCCCGGCAGCGGGTGCGCGGCCGGGTCGGCCTCGAAGGCGGCGCGGGCCTCGGGGAAGCGGGCCCGCATCTCCGCCGCGGTCAGGCCCTCGCCCCGGCCGAAGTCCAGCTCGCGCAGGCGGGGGTCGGTCCGCGGGCCCAGCCCGGCCGCGGCGGCCGCCGCCTCGGCGGTGACCACGGCGCGGCCCAGCGTGGAGGCCAGGACGGCCGTCAGGCCCGCGCCGGCCGCCCAGCCGGCGAGCCGGGCCGCCTGCTCGTGGCCGCGCGGGGTCAGCTCGACGTCGCTGACGCCGGCGTAGCGGTTCTCGGCGTGCCAGACGGTCTCGCCGTGGCGGGCGAGCACGAGGTCGGTCATCGGGCGATCCTCTCGCGGGCGTGCGCGGCGACGGCCGGATCCAGCCAGCCGCGCCGCTCCAGTTCGGCGACGAAGCGCGAGTACGCCTCGCGCGGGGCGGGGCCGGCGGGCTCGACCACGGCGCGGGTCCTGATCATGCGGGCGGGATCGCCGCCGGCCAGGACCGCCATGCCGAGGGCCGGCTCGGCGTTCTCGCGCAGCGTCACGGGACGTCCCAGGACGTCCGCGCGCAGCCGGGTCCAGTAGGCGCTCCTCGTGGCGCCGCCGGTGAGGATGATCTCGCCGTCCACGGGCGCGCCGAGCAGGTCCAGGTAGTCGAAGCACAGGCGCTCCACGAACGCGGCGCCGAGCAGGATCGCGGCGTAGCGCTCGACGTCGTCGGCCGGCTCGCCGAGCGTGAAGCCCTCGGCGTCCGGGGCGGCGAACGGGAAGCGCTCCCCGCGCGAGACCAGCGGGTAGGTGACGGCGGGCGGGTGGGAGGTGTAGCGGGCGCGGGCCTCGGCGGCGAGCAGGTCGAGGTCGGCGCCCGGCAGGTCGCGGGAGAGCGCGCCCGCGCCCGTGCCGGACGCGCCGCCCGGCAGCCAGGAGCCGTCGGGCGCGCGGTGGGAGTAGACGACGCCGAGCGGGTCGTGGATCAGCTCCTCGGTCACGCCCTTCAGCACCAGCGTGGTGCCGAGCACCGAGTTCCAGCTCCCGGCCCGGGTCGCGCCCGCGCCGAGCTGGGCCGCGCAGCCGTCGGTGGTGCCGGCGAGCACCGGCGTGCCCGCCGGGATGCCGGTCTGCCCGGCGGCCTCGGGGCAGACCGTCCCGAGCCGCGCGCCGGGCCGGACGACCCCGGGCAGCGCGCCCGGGGGCAGCAGCTCCAGCACCTCCTCCGGCCAGCGCTCGGCGACGAGGTCCACGCCGGTCTTGAGCGCGTTGCCCAGGTCGGTGGCGACCTCGTGGCCGACCAGCCGCCGGTTGACGAAGTCGCTCTGGTGGGCGGCCCGCGCCCCCGCCGGGGCGTCGCGGAACAGCCACAGCAGCTTCGGCAGCGCCCAGGTGGGCTGCATGCGCCGGTAGCCCAGGCGCTCCCACACGGCCGCGCCCGCCTCGTTGGCCCGGTCGGCGGAGGCGCGGCGGTCGTCGTACATGAGGGCGGGGGTGAGCGGACGCCCGCCCCGGTCGGTGAGCAGGACCGTGCCCGAGGTCGCCGCCACGGAGACGCCCCGCACCCGGTCCGGGGCCACGTCGCGCAGCGCCTCGCGGGTGGCGGCGGCCAGCTCGCGCCACCACTGCTCGGGGTCCTGCTCGTGGCGGGGCCCGTCGCGGTGGCTGGTCAGGGGGCGGGCCGCGGCGCCGGCCACCTCGCCGTCCTCGCCCACCGCGAGCGCGCGCACGCTCTGGGTGCCGAGGTCGATGCCGATCCACACGCTCACGCCCGGCCCCGCATCTCCGCCAGCAGCGGCCAGGTGCCCGCGCTGCTCGCCCGCAACGTGGTGAAGTCGGCGAACAGCCGGTCGTAGAACGCCCGGCGCGCCGGGTCCGGCTCGACCGCGTCGCGCAGACGTACGTGCTCGTCGGCCGCCGCGGCGACCGACGGCGCCGCGCCCGTGGCCGCCAGCCCCGCCAGGTACGCCCCCCGCGCCCCCACCTCGGCGTCGGCCGGCCGCCGTACGGGCAGGCCCGTGACGTCGGCGATCAGCCCGAGCCAGGCCGCGCTCGCCGCGCCGCCGCCGCACACCCGCAGCTCGCCGGGCACGGCGCCGGTGGCCTCCAGGCAGTCGCGGATGACCATGCTGAGCCCTTCGAGCGCGGCCCGCGCGACCTGCTCGCGCCCGTGCTCGAACGACAACCCCAGCAGCGCGCCCCTGGCCAGCGGGTCGGAGAACGGCGCCCGCTCGCCGGCCGGCGACAGGTAGGGCAGGAACGCCAGCCCGCCCGCGCCCGGCCGGCTCCGCAGCGCCAGCTCGCCCAGCTCCTCCGGGCCGCGCAGCCCCAGCAGGCCGCACGTCCACCGCACCACCTCGGTGCCCGCGAACGTGGGGAAGGCCCGCAGGTAGCCGCCGGGCGTCGTGACCGTGATCCCGGCCGGCTCGCCCCCGAGCGCGGGCGCCTCGACGATCACCTCGGTGCACAGGGTGGTGCCGAGGATGCCGCACGCCTGCCCGGCCGTCACCGCGCCCGCGCCGAGCGCGGTCGTCACGATGTCGTAGGGCGCCATCACGACGGGGACGCCGGCGGGCAGGCCGAGGGCTTCGGCGGCGCGCGGCGCCAGCCCGGCGACCGGGCAGGAGCGCACCGGGGGCAGCAGCCGCCCGGCCCACTCCATCCCGTACAGGCTCAGCAGCTCGGGCGAGTACGCCCGCGTCCGCAGGTCCATGAAGGGCGCGGAGGCGTCGGACTCCTCGGCCGCCCTCTCGCCGGTCAGCCGCAGGTAGATCCACCCGCCGCAGGTCAGCATCGTGGCCGACCGGTCGAGCCGGTCGGGGTCGTGCGCCCGCAGCCAGGACAGGATCGCATGCGGCAGCCCGGACGCGGCCGAGGAACCGTTGATCCGGAAGGCCGCGGCGGCCAGGCCCTCGCGGGTCCAGGCGTCCACGGTGGCGGCGGCGCGGGCGTCGTTCCAGAGGACGGCGGGGCCGGTCGGCGCGCCGGCCGCGTCCACCAGCCAGCAGCCGTCGCCCTGGGCGGTCACCGCCAGCAGCTCGACCGGGCCGGACGAGCGGGCGGCGACCTCGCCGACCGTGGCGGCGACCGCGTCCCAGACCGCCTCCATGTCCTGCTCGGCGTGGCCGGGAGCGGGCCTGGAGACCACGGTCTGGCGGCGGGCCAGCGCCGACTCCGCGCCGGCGGCGTCGTACGCGACCGCCTTGATGACCGTGGTCCCGGCGTCCACGCAGATGATCGTCATCAGGCCCTTCCGCGGGAGGTCCTGGACCGCCGCGACACGGAGTCCGCGATCACCGCGAGCAGCGGCGCGCCGGACGCGAGAGTCCGCATATGACGCTCCTTCGGATTTCTGAAAGCTCGCTGGCGCGGCTCACGTTAGCGCGCGGTCGGAAACTTTGTCCAGCACATATGTTCAGGACGGATCTGGGTGGGTTCAGAGCTGGCGGGCGGCGGCCACCAGGCCCTCCGCCGTCGGGGTGTCGGTGACGAGCTGGTTGAAGTAGCCGCCCCTCGCCCCGGCCACGATGGACAGCACCTTCTCGGCGCCCACCGCGACCGCGATGACGGCCGGTACGCGGCGCAGCTCCTCCGGCCTGGCGGCCACCAGCCGCTCACTGCCCGGATAGGTCACCGGGGCGCCGTCGCGGTCGTAGACCCGCATGCACACGTCGCCCACGGCCTGGCGCAGGCTCTCGGCGTCGCGCGGCATGAGCGAGGGCACCACCTGCCGCATCAGCGGCGCCGAGCCGACGCCGACGAGCGCGCACCTGGCCTGCGCCCAGAGGTCCATGACGCGGCGCACGGACGGCTCGTGCTGGAGCGAGTAGAACAGCTCGGGGCCGGGCAGCGCGGGCGCGTACAGGTAGGCGGGCACGCCGCCGAGGCGTTCGGCCAGGATGCGGGTGGTCTCGTTGGTCTGGAACCAGGGCTGCGGCTCCTGCTGGCCGCCGACGGCGGGGGCGACGGTGACGCCGGGGAAGCGGCCGAGGTCCTCGCGGGCGCACTCGTACACGGTGGTGCCGGAGGAGACCAGCACGACGTCGCCCGACTCCAGGCCCACGCCGGCCAGGGCGCGCGCCACCCCGGGCGCCAGCCACGGGCCGAGCGCCGGGCCGCTGACCCTGGGCACCAGGTGCACGTGCCGCAGGCCGAGCGCCCGCGCCACCTCCTCGGCCAGCGGGCCGTCGGACAGCGTGGCCGGGCGGTGCACCCTGATCTCCACGATGCCCTGCCGGCGGGCCTCGGTGAGCAGCCGGCTCACGGTCGCCCGGGAGACGCCGAGCCGCTGGGCGACGTCGCCCTGGGTGGCGTCCTCCAGGTAGTACTGCTGCGCCGCCGCGTACATCAGCTCCTGCGGGAACCTGGCCGGCTGCGCTTCGGGGGCGACGTCGGCGGCATCCATGCGCGCGCTCCTTGAACAGATGTGCAGAAGTGATGTGCGACGACTATACCTTCGGGCCTCAGGCTAGCCGTTGATCAACGCGTCGCCGAGCGGCGTGCGGGTGTAGAGGACGCCGCGTCCCACGCGGGTGCCGGTGATCAGCCCGGTACGCCGCAGCGCCGCGACGTGCTCGCCCGTCGTGCCGGGGCTCTGGCCCAGCAGGGCGGCGAGCTGGGTGGTCGTGGCGGGCTCGGCCAGCTCGGCCAGGATGCGGGCGCGGCTGCGGCCGATCAGCAGCGACAGGTCGGCGTCCGGGCGCGGCGGGGCGGCCGCGAGGCCGCGGGCGGGGTAGAGCAGCGCGTACGGCCAGGGCTCCTCCAGGTAGGTCGCGATCGTCGTCATGAAGGCCGACGGCAGGAAGAGCAGGCCCCTGCCGCCGAGCCGGGCCGACTCCTCCCGCCCCGAGAGCATCCGCAGCTCGATGTGGCCGCCGCGGCGCCAGCGGACGCGCGGGCTCAGGTCCTCCAGCGCCGCCCGCCAGCCGTAGGCCGCCAGCCGGCCCGCCCGGTGGGCGACGTCCCGCTGGAGGATCGCGCGCAGGCGCGGCCAGTCGTGGACCAGGATCTGCGACCACAGCGCCTCGTACGCCTCGGCGAACCGCTCCACCACCTCCGGGCCGAGCAGCAGGTCGCGTACCCAGCCGGTGACCGGCGGCCGCAGGGCCAGCACCCGCTCGACGTCGGCGTGCGCCTGCGCGAGCGGCGTCGCGCGCATCGCGGCCAGCTCCTCCTCGAAGGTCACGTCCACGGTGGTCGGGGGAGGGGCGATGAAGTTGACGTTGCCCGCTCCCAGGTTGCCGCTGACCGCGGCGGCGGCGCGCAGCATGGGGTGGCGGCGGACCAGCCTCTCGTACGTGCCGCGCCACCGCTCCACCCAGCCGCCGTGGGGTCCCGGCCGCACGCGCCCGGCCAGCATCCACTGGGCGTGCATGGTCTCGATCAGCGGGGAGATCGCGAACCTGCTGGCCATCAGGTCCTGCGGGGTGACCTCGATCCTTACCGGCACCTTTCGGTTATATCCGAAGAAGTCGCGGATCGCGGAGGCCGTCCGCACCATCGGTCGGGTGAAGGGCGCGACGTTCGGCGAGGTGTTCGCCGTCAGGGAGTTCCGGGTGCTGTTCGGCAGCTTCGTGCTGCTCATCGCCGGGGACGTCATCAAGATGCTGGCGCTGTCCGTGCTGGTCTACGCCAGGACCGGCTCGGCCGGGCTGTCGGCGGCGGCCTACATGGCGGGGTGGCTGCCGTTCATCGTGGGCGGGCTGTTCCTGCTGTCGCTCGCCGACCGGCTGGCGCCGCGGGCGCTGATGATCGCCGGCGAGCTGGTGCGGGCGGTGACCTGCCTGGTGGTGGCGTACGCGGGGCTGCCGGTGTGGGGGCTGCTGGCGCTCGTGCTGGTCACCGGGCTGTTCTCGCCGGTGTTCTTCGCGGCGCGGGCGGCGATGCTGCCCGAGGTGCTGCCCGGGGACGCGTTCGTGCTCGGGCGGTCGGTGCTGAACGTGGCCTCGGCGAGCGCCCAGATCGTCGGGCTGGCCGCCGGAGGCGCGTTCCTGGCCGTCACCGGGCCGTCGGGGGCGCTGGCCGTCACCGCGGCGCTGTCCGTCGTGGCGGCCGTCGTGCTCCGGGTGGGCCTGCCCTACCGCCCCGGCCGCACCGGCGGGCCGGACGCCCCGGGATGGGGCGGAGCGGTACGGGAGACGCTGCGGGTCAACCGGCGGCTGATCGGCGACCGGCCGGTACGCGGGCTGCTGCTCGCCGGCTGGCTGCCGTGCGTGTGCCTGGCCGGGGCCGAGGCCATGGTCGTGCCCTACCTGGGCGGGCAGGGCCGGGCCGGGGTGGTGCTGGCGGCGGCCGCGGCCGGCATGGCGGTGGGGGAGTTCGTGGTCGGCCGCTTCGCCCCGCCGAACCTGCGCGAGCGGCTGTCGCTGCCGCTGGCGGTGCTGCTCGGGGTGCCGTGGGTGGGGTTCGCGCTCGCGCCCGGCGTCGGGTGGGCCGCGGTGCTGGCGGGGCTGGGGGCGGCCGGGCTGGCGTACCAGCTCGGGTTGCAGCGGCGGTTCGTGGACGCGGTGCCGGAGGAGGTGCGCGGGCAGGCGTTCGGGCTCCAGTCGGCGGGGCTGATGAGCGGGCAGGCCGCGGGGGCGGCGCTGATCGGCGCGGTCGGCGAGGTGACGGGGCCGGGGACGGCGATCGCGGCCGCGGGGGTGGGGGGCGTCCTGGTGGCGCTGGCGCTGACCGGCGTCCTGCGCCCGTCCCCCACCCCCACCCCCACCCCCTGACCCGCCCCGTGCCTCCGCCCTGCCGACCGACCGGCCGGGCCGGGGGTTTCCGTCAGGGGGCGCGAGGGGGGAGTTCGCCCGAGCCGCGGGGGATCAGGCGGACCGGGAGCTGGATGTGCTCGGGCGGCCCGCCGTCGCCGCGCAGGCGGCGGAAGAGCAGCTCCGCCGCGACGCGTCCCATCCAGGCCGGGTCCTGCGCCACGACCGTCACCCCCGGCCGCAGCAGGTCGGCCAGCTCGAAGTCGTCGAAGCCCACCAGCGCGACCTCGCGCCCGCCGAGGGCCCGCAGGGCGGCCACCGTGCAGCGCCCGTTGCCGGTGAAGAGCGCGGTGGGCGGCCGGTCCAGGGCGAACATGCGCTCCAGGTCCGCCCGCGCCGTCCCCGGCGCCGGCGGGCGCATCGCCACCAGGCGCGGGTCGTACAGGCCGCCCAGGGCGTCGCGGTAGCCGCGGTGCCGCTCGGCGGCGGTGTAGATGGCCGGGTCGTCGCCGAGGAAGGCGATGCGGTGGTGGCCGTGCCCCAGCAGGTGCCGGACGGCCTGCTCGGCCCCGCCGGCGTTGTCGGCCAGCACGGTGTCGGCGTCGAACCCCGCCCCAGGCGGCCGGTCGGCGAAGGCGACCTTCGTGCCCGCCGCCAGCTCCGGCCGCAGGTAGCCGTGGTCGTCCCCGGCCGGGACGATGACCAGCCCGTCCACCCGCCGGGCGCAGAACGTCTCGACCAGCTCCCGCTCCCTGCCCGGCTGCTCCCCGGACGAGCCGCTGAGCAGCAGGCAGCCGTGGCCGATCACCACGTCCTCGACGGCCCGGCTGAGCCCCGCGTAGAAGGGGTCGGCGACGTCCTCGATGACCAGCCCGATCGTGGCCGTCCTGCCCCTGCGCAGCACCCGCGCGCTCTCGTTGCGGCTGTAGCCCAGCCGCTCGATGGCCGCGCGGACGCGCTCGGCGGTGGCCGGACGGACGCCCGGCTCGCCGTTCACCACGCGCGAGACGGTCTTCAGCGCCACGCCCGCCGCCGTGGCGACGTCCTTCATCGTCGGTCTCACGCCAGTCGGTTCCACGCCAGGATGATGTCTTACCAGGCAGGGGCCGGACAACGTTGTCAAGCCGGTGTGCCAGAGTGGGGCCCTATGTCCTTGCGCTCCGCCGTGCTCGTGGCCGGATTCGTCCTGGCCGCGCTCAACCTGCGCCCGGCCATCGCGGGCGTCTCCCCCCTCCTCGACGAGATCATGAACGACGTGCGGCTGTCGCCCGCGGGCGGCGGCGCGATCACCACGGTCATGGTGCTCTGCCTGGGCGTGTTCGGCCCGCTCGCGCCCCTGCTGGCGCGGCGCGTCGGGCTCGACCGCACGCTGCTGGCCGGCCTGCTCGTCATCGCCTGCGGCGTGGCGCTGCGCGGCCTCGACGGCGCGCCGGTGCTCTACCTCGGCTCGGCCCTGGCCGCCACCGCGATCGCGGTCATGAACGTGTGCATGCCCGGCATCGTCAAGCAGCACTTCCCGTCCAGGATCAACCTGATGACCGGCGTCTACGTCGCGGCCGTGGCCGGCGGGGCGGCCGCCGCCTCGGCCGCGGTGGTGCCCGTCGAGCACGTGACCGGGTTCGGCTGGCGCGGGGTCACGGGGCTGCTGGCCGTGCCCGCCCTGCTGGCGGCGCTGCTCTGGCTGCCGCAGGCCCTCGGCAGGCAGGACGTCCCGCGCAACGGCCCCCGGCCCTTCGGCACCGTGCTGCGCACCCGCGTCACCTGGTACATCACCGCCCTGATGGGCCTGCAGTCGCTGACCTTCTACGTCGTCCTGGCCTGGCTGCCGACGATCTTCCTGGAGCGCGGGGTGCCCGCCGACCAGGCCGGCTACCTGCTCAGCCTGACGAACCTGGTGCAGGTCGCCGCCTCGCTCGCGGTGCCGGTGCTGGCCGGGCGGCGGGCCTCGCAGGTGCCGTACGTGGTCGGCGCGGGCCTGCTGACCGCCCTCGGCTACCTCGGCGTGCTGCTGGCCCCGACCACCGTCCCGTGGGTGTGGATGGTGGTGCTCGGCGTCGGGCAGGGCGCGTCGTTCGCGCTGGTGCTGCTCATCATCGCGCTGCGCCCGGCGGACCCGGCCACGGTGACCGCGCTGTCGGCCGTGGCCCAGTCGGCCGGCTACGTCATCGCCGCGCTCGGCCCGCTGCTGTTCGGCTTCCTGCGCGAGCTGTCGGGCGGCTGGTCGGTGCCGCTGGTCGTGGGCCTGGGGGTGCTGGCGTTGCAGATCCTGGCCGGCTGGCTCGCGGGCCGCCCTGCTACGTTCGGGTGAGCATGACCTTGGGAGGAAGGGGTCCCCGCGTGCTGACCGAGACGCTCCGGCGCATCGCCGGCGAGCGCGGCGGTGTCATCGGCGTCGAGCCGGCCCTCGTCATCGAGCCGGACGAGAGCTGGACGCCGGTCACGGAGCTGATGCGGGAGCCGTACACCCTGCTGGACGAGCTGATCGAGGAGACGGCCGCCCGCTGGAACGCGCCGCGGCACGTCGGCGCGGCGCTGTTCTGGAAGACCTTCGGCTACTGGCACACGCTGCCCATGGTGCTCGGCTGGGCGCTCGACGGGCGGGTGCCGGTGATGCCGCTGCCGGAGACGTACTTCAGGACCTCCGGCGCCGGGGTGACGATCGCCGCCACGAGCGTGAGCTGGCACGAGGGCGCCGGTGCCATCGCCGGGTCGCTGGCCGAGACGCAGCAGCCGCTGGTCACCGCGGTCAGCACCCTGGCCAAGGTGGGCGAGCGCACGTTGTGGGGCTCGACGGCCGAGGCGTTCGCCCACCCGCTGACCTCCATCGTGCGCGGCGACTACATGGCGCTGCTCAGGCAGGTCGGCCGGCCGGTCGACGGGCTGGTCGAGCCGGCCGGCGACGGCTACTTCCGCAGGACCTGCTGCCTGTGGATCGCGCTCCCCGACGTGGAGCCCTGCGGAAGCTGCTGCGTGCTGCGGCCGCGCTGAGGCGCCCGCCCTCAGGCCACGTCGAGGGGCCGCAGCTCGTCGGCGTAGCTGACCGACACGCGGCGCATCACGCCGGTGTCGTCGATCGAGTACTGCCCGAGCCGCCACAGGGGCGGCGAGTAGGCGTGGATGGAGACGCTGTGCTCCACCGCGCCGCTCAGCCGGTGGATGTGGTCCGGCCCGAACGAGAACGACTGCCCCTCCGCGACCACCGTCTCCAGGTGCTCGCCGCCGATGCGCGGGTTGCACTCCAGCAGCGCGCCCTGCACCACGTGCACCGCGCCCGAGGAGATGTCGTGGTCGTGCCAGCCGGTGTCGTCGCCGGGGCGCCAGCACAGCACCCACACGTCCACGTACGCGTCGCGGTGCAGGGAGGCGTAGTGCCGCCCGCCGTCCTCGGGGAAGTCCACCAGCCCGCGCCACTCCTGCGGGCGCTCGGCCAGCCGGTCCACCAGCCGGCGCAGCTCGCGCCGGTCGAGGGTGCGCTCGGGCAGGGCGGCACAGGTCTCCACGTCCTGCTGGATCTGGTCGGTGCTCACGTACGGATCTCCTTCCTTGCTGTGGGATCGGTCGCCCTGTGCCGCGCGCCCAGCAGGCGGCGGGGGTTGGTCACCCGGATGGCGTGGGTGGCGGCGGCCCCGAGTCCGGGGTCCGGCGCGGTGGCGTAGGGAGCGTCGGAGCCGTTGACGACGACGTCGATCCCGAGCTCGCGGACGACCGCGTCGATCGCGCGCGGGCCGTAGGAGGAGGTCTCCACGAAGAAGCCGGGGTCGACCAGGCCGCGGCCGGAGCCGCCCCTCGCGATCAGGCGTTCGGTGTGCAGCGGCGCGAGGCCGGCCAGCAGCGCGAAGCACACCCGCAGCCGCGGGTGCCGGGGCCGGACGACGGCCCGGAAGCGGTACCACGCGGCGTGCATCTGCTGCACGTACGGCACCACCGCGGGCCACCAGGCGGGCGCCCCCGCCGGGACGCGCGCCGGGCCGGGGTGCACGAACAGCGGCAGGTCCCGGTCGGTCAGCACCTCCAGCAGCCGGTCGTCCGGCTCGGCCGTCGCCGGGATCTGCAGGCCGGCGCAGCCGCGGTCGAGGTCCTTAGCCAGCCGGTCGGGGTCGGGCTCGCTGTGGCAGGTGGCCGCCCAGACGCCGAACGGCTCGCCGAGCGCCAGCGCGCCCTCGTGGTAGGCGTCGAGCAGCGGCCAGGACTCCTCGGGCGGCAAGAACTCGGCGCCGAGCGGGCTCGACAGCGACACCAGCGCCAGGTCCAGGCCGGTGGTGTCGCGGTGCTCGTGGTGGGCCGGGTCCACCTCGTACGGCGGCTCGCCGTCGAGGAGCAGCGTCCAGCCGTCGAGGCGGGGCGGCGCGGTCCTGGCCCGCAGCGCCGCGACGAACGAGCTGGTCCACAGATGCTGGTGCACATCGACGGCACCGTCCACGATCACACCTCCCTGCATTCCCTACTAGTATTACATGCAAAGACTCTACACTGCGGAATCGAAGATGTGAAACGCTTCAGTGATACGGTTCAGTGAACCGTTTCACCTCCGTCCTGTCAACGGCTCGCGCCTCCCGCGCGCAAGGCCGGCGGAGCCACCCGCGGGCACTTCTTTGTCAGTGGCAGGCAATAAGCTGACGGAATGCCTCGCAAGAGAGCGACGATCCGTGAGGTGGCCCAGGCCACCGGCCTGTCGCCGGCGGCCGTCTCCTACGCGCTGCGCGGCCTCCAGGTGTCGGAGGAGACCATGGAGCGCGTGCGCGCCGCGGCCGCCGAGCTGGGTTACGAGGCCGACCCCATCGCCAGGGCCCTGGCCAGCGGGCGCACCGGCATGATCGGCCTGCTCTGCGGCTCCCTGGAAGACCTCTGGCAGCAGTCGCTGGCGGTCGGCATCAGCAGGGGCCTGCGGGAGAAGGACCGCTACGCCCTGATCCTCGACGCGGTGGGCGATCCGGCCCGGGAGCGGGTCCTCGCCCAGCAGCTCCGCGACCAGCGGGTGGACGGCATGATCGTCCAGCCGCTCGACCCGGCGGCCGCGTTCTGGACCGAGCTGTGCGCGTCGCTGCCGGTGGTCGCCATCGGCGACTCGCTGCCGGGCACCGCCGGAGAGGTCATCTTCGACAACCGGCGCGGCGTCACCCTCGCCCTGGAGCACCTGCGCGACCTCGGCCACCGCCGCATCGCCGTCCTCACCCCCACCCGCGCCAGCACCCCCGACCGGCCCGCCGACGTCCACGTCACGGCCGAGGCCGACCGGCTGGGGCTGGACATCGAGGTCGCCCCCGCCCAGCACGGGCCCGCCGGGGCCACCGCGGCCGCCCGCGAGATCCTGCTCGCCAGGAAGCCCAGCGCCGTCTTCTGCTTCGCCGACTCCATCGCCTACGGGGTGTACGCGGCGGCGCAGGAGCTGGGGCTGTCGATCCCCGATGACGTGTCGGTCATGGGCTACGACGACCACCCGATGTCGGGGCTGCTGACGCCGGGGCTCACGACGGTCGACTGGGACATCGACGGGATCGTCCGGGCGGCCGTCCGCCTCGTCGCGGCCGCCGCCGACGGGCCCGTCCGCCGCCGGCGTGTCACCCAGTCCCCGACCCTGCGCGAGCGCGGCTCCGTCGCCCGCCTCCTCCCCTGACCCGCCCGCGTCGCCCCGGTGCGCGGCGACGGCTCCCGGCCCCGTCCGTGTCCCTCCCGGGCGTGAGGGGGAGAGGGCGGGCGCTCACCAGCGGTGCGACAGGGCCGTGGCGATGGCGACCTGGGCGGGTTCCAGTGCCGTCCTGCCGTCCTCGACGTCCCACAGGGCGTTCTGCAGCACGCGGCCGAGCGTCCAGCCGACGGCTCGCTTCCGGTCCAGGCCGAGGGCCTCGGTCAGCAGGTCGAAGCGCCGGAGCACCGCGCGGGTCACGTCACCGGTGGCCTCCACCTCGTCCCACCGGTTGTCCAGGGCCGGCAGCAGCTCGAACCCCGGGTCGCCGGCCAGCGGTTCGGGATCGATCGCCAGCCAGGGCTCCCGCTCTCCGGCCAGGACGTTGTCGTAGTGCAGGTCCCAGTGCAGCAGCCGGTCGCCGGCTTCGCCGGCCAGCTCGGCCACGGCGGCCGCGCAGGTGCGCACCAGCCGCTGTTCGGCGGGGTCGCGCAGGGCCGGCACCGCCCGCGGGGCCTGGTCGAGCATGGCGGCGGCGAGGTCGGCCAGCCTCCGCAGGCCCTGCGGGGCGGGCACCGAGGTCAGCCGTGCCATCAGCTCGGCCAGGATCCGCAGGGCCGTGGTGTCGTCGGGGACCGAGGACAGGGGCCGGGTCGCGTCCAGCCGCTCCAGCAACTGCGTGGCGCTGCTCTCGTCATGGTCGAGCAGGCGCACGATGCCGTCGCCGTTCCACGCCCGCAGGCCGGTGGCCGTGCCTGCGGTCTCCTCCCGGAGCTGCTGAAGCTTCAGGACGGCGGGAGTGCCGTCGGACCGGAGCACGGGCAGGACCAGCGACGCCATGCCGTAGGCGGGCGGGCCGTCAGGCCGCAGCTCCCACCGGTCGAGGAACTCGCCGCCCAGCCGGGGCAGCTCGGCGATCCATGCCCGCGCCTCGGCGCCGTGCGCGCCGTAGGACGCGGCGAACGCGTCCGGAACGTCGATGGAGATCGACTTGGTCATGGAAAAGTCTCCTTCGTCAGCTCAAGGTCAGGTGCGAGGAACGAAGGAGACGGCGGGGGTGCCCGAGTGCCGGGCAGGCGTCAAAGCATGCCCTCACCCTACCCGGGAGTGATCATGACTCGCCGGCCGGCGCGCTCAGAGGGGTGGGTGGGGAGTGAGGGCGCGCAGGGAGGCGGTGAGGTCGGCGGTCAGGGGGTGGCCGGGGGGCTGCGGGTGCAGGGCGCGGGTGGCGGCGGCGTGCTCGCAGGCCAGGACGATCGCCAGCGGTTCGAGGCAGCGCAGGGCGTGGCGGGCGGCCTGGGTGGCGAAGCCCGCGTGGTCCTCGACGCCCAGTGAGATGACCGCGGTGCCCGTCGTGACCGGGTTCGCCAGGTGGCGCAGCTCGGCCAGGGCGTCCTGGGCCACGTACTCCAGGATCAGCGCCCCCGACGCCCCCGGCCGCTCGGCGAGGAAGCGGTGGCGGCCGGTGTAGGCCGGGTCCATGAGGGTGGCCAGGCGGGCCGTGCTGAGCTGGGCGGTCTGGGCGACCGCGGCGCGCAGGGCGTCCAGGGCGAGGGCGATCGGGGCGGTGTGGAAGTTGCCGTTGTGCCAGGCCAGGGAGCCGGCGAAGAGCGGGTTCTCGGCGGCGGCGTTGAGGTCGGTCTCGACGGCGGCGGCGGCGCGGCCGAGCGCGTCCACGGCGGCGCCGTGCACCTGGGCGAAGGCGCGGAAGCCGTACGGGTCCTGGACGCGGGCGGCCGAGGCGCGGGCGAGCAGGCCGCGCAGGCGGTCGGCGACGGCGGCCTGGCCGGGATGGGGGCGGGCCTCCTGCACGGCGGCGGCCAGCGGCTCGGCCGAGGCGTCCACGGCGGTGAACGACAGGGCGGCGACGTCGACGGCGGCGTCGAGGAGCGTCCGCAGGCGGTGGCAGGCGAGCGCGGCGTCGGCCAGGGTGGCGGCGTTCGAGCTGATGAACGGCAGCGCGTCGCCCGAGGCGAGCGGGAACCGGGGCTCCGGCGCGGCGGCGGTCGCGGGGTCGTGCCGCCAGGGCAGCTCGCCCAGCAGGCACAGGGCCGTGGTGGCGAGGGCGGCGAGGTCGCCGGTGCCGATGGCGCCGTACGTCCGGACCGGCGGGGTGAAACCGTCGTTGACGGCCCGCGCCAGGACGGGCAGGACGGCCGGGTCGAGCCCCGAGCCGCCGGCGAGCAACTGGTTGAGCCGGACCGCGAGCATCGCCCGCCCGCGGGCGGCCGGGATCTCCGGCCCGGCTCCGACGGCGTGGCTGCGCAGCAGGTCGAGGCCCGGCTCCTGGAGCGGGACGTCCCGGTTGGCGCCCAGGCCGGTGCTGCGCCCGTACACCGGGCTGGTCAGCTCCTGGGCGGTGACCCACGCGGCACGGGCCCGGTCGAGGGAGGCGATCGCGACCCGGGCCCCGCCGTGGGCGATGTCGTGGACCTGCGCGCAGGTCAGTCCGGTGCCGTCGAGCGGCACCACGTCCGGCACGGGAGGGATGTCAGTCGCCGTCAGGGATGATCAGCCCCAGCAGCCAGCTCACGACGCTCACGATGATCGCGCCCCAGAACGCCGCCGGATAGAAGTTGTCCACGTGGAAGGGGATGTCGAACTGGCCGGAGATCCAGCTGGTCAGCAGGAGCATGGCCGCGTTGATCACGAGCAGGAACAGGCCCAGGGTCAGGACGATGATCGCGCAGCCGAGCGCCTTGACGATGGGCCGCACGATCGCGTTCACGATGCCGAAGATCAGCGCCACGAGCACCAGGACTCCCCAGTACCTGGCCGAGTTCGTGGGGGCGTTGACGTCGATGCCGGGCACGAACTGGATGGCCACCCAGAGAGCCACGGCCGCCGCGAGGGTTCTGATGATGAATCTCACGCTGATTGATCCTCCCACTTGTGATCGGCGCTGCGATAGGGCCGTCGGTCACTACGTGCCCGGTCGTCACTCTTCGTAGTCACCGGTTATCGCCGCCCCGGCGGGGGGAAGAGGCGTGCGGGGAAGGGAGCGACATGAATGTGAACGAGCTGGAGGCTCTGCCGGCGCACGAGTTGCACGATCGGGCGGTGCGGTACGCCGTGCGCCACGGCGACCTGGGCTTCCTGTGGGATCTGCTGAAGGTCATCCCGGCCGCCGAGGCGGCCGCCGGGCACGAGACCGACGCCGACCTGACGAAGGTGTCGGCGCTGCTGTCCGACGCCATCGCGGCCGGCGAGGGCGAGCTGGGCGAGGCACTGCGCCCGGTGTACCTCGAATACCTCCGCGAGCACCCCGAAGCCTGACCTCCGGCGCCTGACCCCGACACCCGAGCGCCGGGTCCCGTCCGGCCGGTCGTTCAGCCGGCCAGGCGGGACTCGGCGCCGTAGTGGGCGGCGAAGCCCGGCGTGGTGAACTCCTGGCCGTCGCGGCTGACGATCAGCGTCTCGTACGGCTCCCGCGCGGCGAGCCCGGCGGCGAAGCGGCGCCCGAGGACCGGGCCCATGGCGTACAGGGCGGTGGCGTAGGCGTCGGCCTGCCCGAGGTCGGGGCCGAGCACCGTGACGAAGCCGACCCCCTCCTGGGCCTCGCCGGTGCGCGGGTCGAGCACCCGGGTGCCGCCCGAGGTGGCGATGCCCAGGTTGTTGGCGAGGACGACCTTGCGGACGACGTCCCTGCGCGGGTCGCGGATGCCGACGCGCCAGGGCTCGCCGGGGGCCGCCGAGCCGCGTACCCGGATGTCGTTGCCCGCCGTGATGCGGTGATCGACGGCACCGGCCGTGACCAGGGCGCGGGACAGCCGCTCCAGCGCCCAGCCCTTGATGTAGCCGGAGGGGTCGATCACGCCCTTGATGCGGGCCTCGAACCAGCCGCCGGTGGCCTCGCTCAGCTCGTCGCAGCGGTGCAGGACCTCGACGAGCTCCGGGATCTGCCGGATCGTGCGCCCGTGGTTGAGCCGGTCGATCTGGCTGCCCGGCCTGCCGGGGTCGAAGGTGTCGGCCACCCAGGTCAGCCAGGCGAACGCGTCGTCCAGCAGGGGCGTCAGCTCGCGGGCCGGCAGCGCCGTACGGATGTCCACGCTCACCGGCAGGCCGGAGATCACCTCGACACGAGCGGTTCCGGGGAAAGTCGTCACCTTGCCTCCTTGTCCACCGACCACAGTGGCAGGTGGTACGTATGGTGGGACTAAACCCGCTGCCCCGAGGTGAAGTGGATCCGCGCCTTCGGGACGGCCAGGCGCGACAGGGCGCCGCCCACGTACCTCTGGAACCGCCGCGGGCCGGCCACCACCACCGCGCGCTCGCCGATGTCGGGGATCTCACGGCTCAGCCCGGAGGCGCTGACCCGCTCCTTGGCCCGCGGGTCGTGCTCCGCGCCCTCGACGAGGATGAGCCGGTGCCGGGCCGCGAGGTCGCGCAGCTCGTCGGTGACCCGGTCGGTACGGTAGATCGCGACCGTGTCGGCGGCGGCGCCCGCCAGCCGGGCGCGCAGGGCGGCCGGGTCGAGGCCGGTGGCGATCAGCAGGGTGCCCTTGGCGGCGGGCGGCACCTTATGGCTCCGGACCGCCATCGCCGCGGCCATGACGTACAGCAGGAACGAGCCGACCCGGCTCAGGCCGGTGACGTACGCGGGCGAGGCGAACTGATGGGCGACCAGCAGCGCCCCGGCGAGGTAACCGCCGAGCCGCAGCCGCTGCCTCGCCTCCTCCGTACGCAGGCGGCCGGCGACCTTGACGGTGAGCAGGCCGAGCGCGACCAGCAGCGCGGCGGCGGCGTAGGCCGTGGGCCGCCAGGGGTAGCCGAACCCCGGCTGGATCGCGCCGAACTCGGCTACCGCGACACCGCACCAGAACAGAACGGGACCGTGATGAGCATGCGCCTCGCTTGCCATGCCTCCACGATCCTGAACGAACATGAGAGGTTTCTGAGTAGGGTCTGAAACATGGCTAACGTACGTGTCGAGCGGACTGAGGACGGCGGATTCCGGGCCACCAACGCCCGAGGGGCCGAGGTGCGGATCGGCGGGGGCGACGACGAGGGCGCCTTCACGCCGGTGGAGCTGCTGCTGGCCGCGGTGGGCGGCTGCAACATCGTCACCGTCGAGCCGCTCACCGCTCAGCGGGGGCACCGGCTGGTCCGGCTGGCGATGACGGTGGAGTCGCAGAAGGTCGAGTCCAACAAGCTGGGCCCGGTGACGGTCACGTACGACGTGGAGCTGCCGTCGGAGGCGGCCGACGAGGTGTTCCGCGCGGTGGCCGGGCGGGTCCACGAGAAGTACTGCACGGTGAGCAGGTCGTTGCAGGAGGGGACGGAGGTCCGGCTGGAGCTGCCCTAGCCGGGGATTTCCCTAGTCGGATTAAACAGATATTCGACCCCGTTATGACGCGACCGTTGCATTCGTCTCGGTAGCGTTGTAGCAGGTCAGGAGCACAGCACTGGGTTGCTGACCGTACGACCTTCACCGAAGCGGACGCGGAGGGGGACCGCGAGCCGCAAGTGCGGGACCGCCGGTGTTTTTGGGGGAAAGCGCCGGCCTGGACCGCCGACGATCGGGCCGGGCAGATTTGGGGGAACTGCCCGGCCCGATCCATACCCCCGGCCGGGCGTCGTGCCGGGCAACGGTGCGTATCCTCCGTTCCCGTGAAGAAAGTTCTCATCGACTGCGACCCCGGCATCGACGACGCCCTCGCCCTCGCCCTGGCCGCCGGCTCCCGCGACGCCCTCGACCTGGTCGGCGTCACCACGGTCGGCGGCAACGTGGACCTCCCGCTGACCACGGCGAACGCGCTGGCCCTGCGGGAGTTCCTGGACCTCGGGGACGTGCCGGTCACCCCTGGCAGCGCCGGCGCGCTGCTGCGGCACACCGTGCGCGCCGACCACGTGCACGGCGCGAGCGGGCTCGGCGCCGTCGTGCTGCCCGCGCCGGTGCGCGAGCCGTCCGAGGGGCACGCGGTCGACTTCATCGTGGACGCGCTGCGGGCCGCGCCCGGCGAGATCACGCTGGTGGCCGTGGGACCGCTGACCAACCTCGCCCTCGCCGTACGCCGCGAGCCCAGGATCGTCGAGTGGGCCCGCGACCTGGTCATCATGGGCGGCTCCTACACGCGCGGCAACCACAACCCGGCCGCCGAGTTCAACATGCTCGCCGACCCGGAGGCCGCCGCGATCGTCTTCGGCGCCGGCTGGACGGTCACGATGATCGGCCTGGACGTGACCCTGACCGCCGTGGTGAACGCCGCCGTGCTGGACCGGATGCGGCCGCTCGGCAGGCTGGCGGAGCTGCTGGTGACCGGGGCGCAGTCGTACATGGCGGTCACGGCCGAGGGCGGGCCGGCCATCCACGACGCGTGCGCGGTGGCGTACACGCTGGATCCGTCCCTGTTCACCTGCGTGCCCGCCGTGGTCGACGTCGAGACGGCCGGTCTCTACACCCGGGGCATGACCGTCGTCGACTTCGACCTGGCCGGCCGCGAGCCGAACGCCCTGGTGGCGACCTCGCTGGACGTGCCCGGGTTCTGGGATCTGGTGATCGGGGCGTACGAGCGGCTGGCCGCCCGCCTCCGCTGATGCGCGGGCTCCCGTCGGTGTGCGGGCACTGCTCTGCGGCTGATACAGTTACTCCTGTTGCGCCGCTAGCTCAGTTGGTCAGAGCAGCTGACTCTTAATCAGCGGGTCCGGGGTTCGAGTCCCTGGCGGCGCACCCGATCAGAAAGCCGCCGGTCCGCGATTCCCGCAGGCCGGCGGCTTTCGGCGTTCCCGGGGCCCTGCGGCGTTCCTGGGGCCGTTTGGGGCGGTGGGCAGGCGGACCTCCGCCAGGAGGCGCGCGTACCGGCCGCCGCCCGTCCTGGCGCTCGGCACCGCCCCCGGACCCGGCGGACGATCTCTCGGTGGTCACGAGAAGGCAAGCCGACAAAGGGACGGGCTGATCACCCGGTTTTCACCGGATCGCCCGCGGACGATCGACGCAACCCGATCGTCCGCCGCTCGTTACCGGGTTCACCCCGAAAGAGCGCCGTACGTCACCTCTGATGTCGTAGCCTTCCGCAATGCTCGATCATTTCACCGATGAACTCCGCCGCGCCGTGGACGACCGGGACCCCGCACGCCTCCTCGACACGCTGCCGCGCCTGTACGGCGCCGCCCGCTCCGCCGACGGCCAGGCGCTGACGGCCACCCTGGCGCGGCTCGGGGACCTGTTCGAGCGGGTCCCCGTCCGGATCGGGGCCCGGCTGGGCGTGCTCTGCGGGGCGCTGGCCGAGCTGGGCGGGGATCCGGAGCCGGTGGCCGGGCCGCTGGTGGCCGAGCTGAGCGACTGCCTGGAGCTGGCCGGCGCGTTCGCCGCGCACTGGCGCTCGGCCACCGGCGGGGAGCCGCCCGAGCCGGTGGACGACGACCACGAGTGGACCGAGGCGGTCGCCGACCGGCTCACGGCCGCGCCGCTCACCCGGGAGGCCGCGGTGGAGCTGACCGACGCCTGGTCGCTGGCGCACCTGCGGGCCATGCCGGTGGTGTCGATCCTCCAGCTCTCGCCGCGGCTGCGGCACGCGGTGCCGGGCCGCGAGCGGCTGATCGCCGCCCTCGGGACGGTGCTGGACGAACGCCCGGACCTGGAGTCCCTGGCCGGGCTGCTGCGGGTGCTGGACAACGAGCGCCTGGTCGTGCTGCACCGGCCGACCGGCCGCGGCTACGAGGTGGTGATCGGCGGCATCGGCGACAACTTCCAGCTCCACACGCTGCTGGCCGACGCCCTGAGCGGCCCGGACGCCGAAGGACTGCTGGAGGGGGTCCGGCCAGACCCGGAGTGGGTGCGCGGCGCGGCCGACGGGCCGGTGGACCCGGGCGCGCCGCCGGTGCGCGGCCAGTTCAACCTGGTGGACGGGTACGGCAAGTGGGTATGGAACGAGGGCCGCCCGGCCGACATCCCCCGGCTGGACGGGGTCCGCGTGCTCGTCCTGGACCCGCCCCCGTACCAGCGGTCCTGGAGTCCCGGCCGCCTCTACCCGATGATGCGCGGCTCCGTCCGGCTGCGCCGGGTCCTGCCCGCCGACGAGGCCGCGGCCTGGCTGGCGAAGGTCGCCCCGGAGGCCGGGGTCCCGGCCTGACCTGGTCTCCTTTACCGCCCCGCGAGGAAGGAGGAAGCTCGGACGAGGGAGGTGAGCGGCGTGGAGTACAAGCAATGGAACGTGCAGATCTGGATCAGCGAGACCGATGACGACGCCCTGACCACGGCCACGGCGGTGCTGTTCACGCCGGACGGCAAGGGGCACGAGAGCGTGGGGCACGCCCGCCGCAACCCGGACGACCGGCCGGTTCCCGGCATCGGGGACGAGCTGGCCGTCGGGCGGGCACTGGCCGACCTGACCGCCAAGCTCATCGAGGACGGCGCGCGGGACATCGCCCAGCTCGCCGGCCCCGCCTGACCGGCCCCCGGATCCTTCCGGCGCGATCACGTCCCGGGCGTGTCCTAGGCTGAGGGCATGGCCGAGCTCGCCGTCCCGGACGGTTCGTGGACCTTCAACGGAGAGATCCTGCGCATCGTGCCCGGCAGCGGCAAGGACGTCCACGAGCTGCGCCGGACGTTGGGCGAGGTCGTGGTGCCGCGCGACGCCGTCGCCGGGCTGACCTTCGAGCCGGCCCGCAAGGGCGGGCACCTGCGCCTGCGGCTGCGCAAGGGGGCCGACCCGCTGGCCGACGTGGTGGCCGGCACGCTCGGGCCGCCCGCCGACCCCTACCGGCTGGCGGTCCCCAAGGCCCGCACCGGCGCGGCCGAGTACTTCGCCGACGAGGTCCGCGACACGCTGGAGATCTACCAGCCGCCCACCGGGCCCTGCGAGGACTACCTGCTGCCCGGCCCCGACGTGCCGATCTCGGCCACCGCGGGCGACGGCACGGCGATCTTCGACGGCGAGCGGGTGCGGCTGGAGTGGACCGGCTTCGCCGGCTCGGAGAAGGAGAAGGCGGGGCCGCAGGAGTATCCCCTGTCGGAGCTGACGGGCGTGGAGTGGAAGCCGCAGTCCGGCATGGGCTACGGCACGCTGCGCTTCCGGATCAAGGGCGAGGGCCCGGCGCAGTCGCCGCAGAAGGACCTGCGCTGCGTGTCGTGGGGCATCCAGCGCTTCGGCGGCGCGACCGCGCTGGTCGCGGCGGCGGTGCTGGCCCGCCTGCCGCGCGAGGTGCCCGAGCTGCCGCCGGCCCCGGCGCCCGGCGACGACGCGCACGACGCCGTGCTGCGGCGGCTGGCCGAGCTGGGGGAGTTGCACCGCGCGGGCGTGCTGACCGACGAGGAGTTCGCCTCGGCCAAGCAGGCCATGATCCGCCGCCTGCACGAAACCTGACCGCGGCGTTACCCGAGCCTCCGCCGTCCGGCGGCGACGCCGGGCGAACCTGGTGCGCATGCTCCTGGTTCGCATGGTCCCGGTCCGTATGCTCCCGGTTCGCAGGGTCTCGGTTCGCAGGGTCCTGGTTCGCAGGGTCCTGGTTCGCGGGGTCCGGCGGCGTCTCGCCGGGTTCGTCCTTCTCGCCGCCGTCCTGCCGGCCCTCGGGCCCTGGACGCCCGCCCACGCGGTGACGCTGGAGCAGAAGCTCGCCGTGCTCGCCGCGCTCACCCAGGCCACGGCGCCGAGCGCCGCCGCCTGGCGGACGGTCCTGGAGCACCGGGACGCCTGGACGGACTACGCCTTCGACTGGTCGAGCGACCTGTGCTCGGGCAGCCCCGACCGGCCGCTCGGCTTCGACTTCCGCCTGCCCTGCCGGCGGCACGACTTCGGCTACCGCAACTACGCGGCCCTCGGCCGGTTCGCGGAGAACAAGGCGCGCGTGGACGCGGCCTTCCACCATGACCTGCGGCAGGTGTGCGCCGGGTACGCCGAGGCGGCGGCCAGGCGGACCTGCGCCGGGCTCGCCTGGACGTACTACCAGGCGGTCCGGCGCTTCGGCGGCCTGGCCGCGCCCGGCTCCTCAGATCGAGGGACCGTCGGAGACGACGACCTCGTGCCGGTCACCGGGAGCCAGGAACTCCAGCAGCCGCCGCGCCTCCCGCTCCACCTCTCCTCCCGCCGCGACGGGCCGCCACTGGTGCACGCCGAGGGTGGCCACGCCGCCGGCGCGGCGGAACGTCCAGTCGCCGGCGGGGAAGCCGTCCACCAGGATCACCCGTGGCTGGACGTTGGTGCCCGCGAAGCGGGCCAGCATGCCGGCGCCCAGGTCGTCGATCACCCGTGAGCGGTCGGCGTGCGACAGGAACAGGTTGTCGAAGTCGTACATCAGCCGCACCGGCGCGGGGGTGTCCTCCGGCGGCCGGGGCGCGTCCGGCAGGTCGTACAGGACGCGGCCGGACTCGTCGCGGAAGCGCACCAGGTCCAGCGTCTCCACCACCTCGGCCAGCCGGGTGAGGCCCGACCAGGTCTGCACGTCCTTGACCGAGGCGGGCCCGAACGCCGCCAGGTAGCGCCGCACCAGCTCGCCCGCCGTCATCGGCGGCACCTCGAAGCCCAGCCACGACTCGGCGCTGGTGTGGGCGACCGGCCCGCTCCTGCCCCACACGCCGCGCGGCGGCACCTGCACCAGCGGCACCAGCCAGCGCACGCCCTGGCCGAGCGCGTGCGGGTCGGCCTCCGGCCACCGCGTGGCCAGCTCACGTCCCAGCTCGGCGAAGGTCATCGGCCGTGACTCCAGCAGCTCGCGGCCGACCTTGGCCAGCTCGTCGAGGTCCACCCCCGCCAGCCGCCGGCCGAACGTGCTGCGCGTCATGCGCTCGGTCACCGGCGCCAGCAGCGGCCGCATGGCCAGGCAGTCGCGGGCGCTGACGAGGTGGATGGTGGAGCGTTGCAGCGCGATGCGGACCAGCGCGCGCGAGGACAGCAGCTCGCCGGCCGCCACCGGGTCGAAGCCCTCGATCCGGCTCCACAGGCCGGTGTACCAGGTGTGCGGGGTCTGCGCCTGCAATCCGGCCAGGTGCTCGACGACGTCCACCACGTCCCGGTCGGTGCGCCGGAGCAGGAGCTGGCGGTCGAGGGTGGCCCGGTTGAGCGCCCGGCGGCTGATGAGGGGATCCATGAGGTCAACGGTAGGGGCTATTGCGGCCGGTCCCGTGCCGCAATAGCCCCCGGAGGCACCGGCGGGTTCGCGCCGGTGCGTGGCTCCTACCGGTTGATGGTGCGCGCGTTCGCGTACTCCTGGAGGAAGTCGCCCCACTCGGTGTGCCGGGCGAGGCCCAGCTCGGCGTAGGAACGGGAGATCGTGCGATCGACCGGGAAGTACGCCGACAGGCCGCCGCAGTGCTCCACCTTCCGCCCCTGGTGCGCCTCCTGGATGACGAACCCGCCCGGATGGTGCATGGCCAGCAGCTTGTCCGCCACCGAGGCCAGCGTCGGGTCGGTCCGCGAGTCGGCGACCAGCGCGAGGCACACCGTACGCAGGTCCACCAGCGACCGGTCGCCGGCGAACCGGACGGCGACCGACTGGACGCTGTCCACGACCGACCGGTTCAGGCGCACCTGCTGCCGCAGCGCGCCGGCCAGCGTGTGGAACTCCCGCATGAACTCCTCGATGCGGCCAGCGTCCATCGCGCACTGCGTGACCGTGTGCCGCGTGCCGCGGTAGTGGCCGGCGTACCGCTCGACGGCGACCCGGCCGAGGTCGCGGGCGTCCATGTGCGGCTCGGCGGCGAGCGCCGGGACGATCTCGGCGTACGGCCAGCCCCCGTGGGGCTCGGACTCCTCCGAGCCCACCACCACGGCGGCGTGGTCGCGTACCTCGTAGCAGACCTCCAGGGTGCCGGCCGGGCAGGCGTCCAGGCCCAGCAGGTCGAGCGGCCGGCCGAGGTCCTGCTGGAGGTGGGCCGCGAGCTTGCCCAGCTCGATCGTGTCCAGGACGCGGAGCGTGCCGTCGCCGGCCGCCGCCGCGCGCTCGTCCGCGCCGGGCAGCGTCAGCAGCCGCTTCACCGACTCGCTGAACACGGCCTTGGCGACCTCGGGGTGCTCGCCCAGCCTGACCAGCTCGGAGAAGGTCGGCTCCTCGCCGGGCATGGCCATGCGCGGGGTGCGCCGCACGTAGCCGGACTCGACGTCGTGCCCGACCCGGCGGCCCCTGGTCTCCTGGTAGAGGCGGTCGAGGTCGTCGGCCCGCCGCCCGGCGCCGTGGTTCCAGAGCACCAGCGCGTACCGCTCGGCGGGCGCGCGGCCGGCCGCCCAGCGGGCGAACGTGCGTACCGTCCTCGGGTCGCCGGGGTCGGTGGCGGAGGGCAGCTCCTCGACCAGGTCGCGGTCGCGGTCCGGGCCCAGCAGCAGGTGCCTGGCCCGGCCGCCGGCCTGCCGGGGCCTGACGAAGACGGCGATCCGCACGCCGTCCCGCGCCGGCACGGCCCGCAGCTCCTCCAGGTCGCGGCCCGCAGCGTCGGACAGGTCGTTGTCGCCCATCAGGTGGACCATGAAGGTCCACCCGCCGCGCTCGCCCCGCCGTGCCTCCGGCCGCTCGCGCGTCCACGGCGCCTCGCCGAGCGCCCGCCAGGTCTCCGGCCCGGCCACGCCGTCGGCCGGGATGCCCTCGCGCTGCTGGAGGCTCAGCAGGGCGCCGTACGTCGAGCCGCCGAAGTACCCGTCGGCCCGCAGCCGGTAGCCGCGCGAGCGCAGCAGCTCCTGCAACCGCCGGACCTCGTCGCCTGTGCTGCCGAGCCGCAGCGTGGGCCCGGTCATCAGTCCGCCGCCCAGTGGAAGGTCAGGCACTTGGCGTCCGGCGACAGCTCGCCGATCGGGATGACGTACATCGGCGTGCGGACGCCGAACATCTGGGCCTTCCACAGCACGACGTTCCCGCCGGACCGCACGGACCTGGAGTCGAAGCGCGCGTGCGGCTCGGCGTCGGTCGCGGTGAAGCAGATCTCCTGGTCGCCCTCGCCGGTGACCTGCACGCCCTTCCACCACAGCGCGTGCGGGGCCGTGCTGATCCGCACCTCGGTGGTGCCGGGCGGGGCGGCGCTCTCGATCAGGTGGACGACGTCGCCGTCGGGCAGCCGGTGGGCGTGGACGAGGTCGTTCCTGTCGATCCTGGCGAGGTCGAGCATGCCGTGACCGGGCACCCGCTCGTGGCGGACCGGGGCGCGCTGGTCGCCGTGCACGATGGCCAGCAGGTCGGGCAGCCTGGTGATGACGGCGGGCAGCATGGCCTGCAGGAGCGGGCCGAGGTAGCGCTGGTTCAGCTCGCGGTCGGTGACGCGTACCGGGTGGCCGGCGCGTACGCCGTGCACGCTCTGGAGCAGGCCCGGCAGGACCTGCGTGACGATGGGCGTGATCGTGCCGACGAGCTGCGGCACGAACTGGGCGAAGCGGTCCTCCTCGTTCTGGTCGATCTCCGGCTTCGGCGGGCCGAACGACAGCAGCTGCTCCACCAGCGGCGGCGTGACGGCCTGCACGACCGGCATGAGCACGGCCGCGACGTCCATGAAGGAGCGGTCGGCCAGCATCCGGGCGTAGGACTCGGGATCGGGGTGCCGCTGCCGCACCGGGTGCTGGTACTCCATGTGCCGGTGCTCCATCCGCGGCCCCGCAGGCAGCCGGCGCGGCTGGGCGCCGAACTCGTCCGCCGCCTGGTGGGTCAGCTGGAGGCCCTGGAGGATCACGGGGAACAGCGCGTCGAGGATCCGCGCCTCCGTACCCCGCTGCTCCTCTGCGATGTAGGACGGCATGATGTTCTCCCGGCTCTTGGGGCTTTCGTCCACGTTGGACGGTATGAACGCGCCCTGCCGGGAGCATCAGGAATCGCCCTGGGGATTACCCCGGGGCGACGCCCTGATGACGGCGGGACCTGACTCGGGTCAACGCGGGCACTGGACGGTCGCCGGACCAAGGAACACGATGAATCGGTCAGGGGAGGAGTCCATGACAGCCCGCGCCCTCCGCAACGGACCCGAGCGCTCCCGGGACGAGCAGTTCGTCGGCCGCAGCCGGGAGCTGGCGGTTCTCCACGCCCAGCTCGTCCGCGCCGGCGAGGGCCGCTCCGGCCTGGTGGTGCTGGAAGGGCCGGCGGGGATCGGGAAGACGGCGCTGGCCGGGGAGTTCCTGTCGGCCATCGAGAACGCGCTCGTCCTGGACGTGAGCGGGGAGGAAGGGGAGGCGGAGCTGCCGTACGGGGTGCTGGGCCAGCTCGCCCCCCAGGTGGACCCCTTGCCCGAACCACTGGCCCGCCTGGCCGCCCCGGGCGCCGGGTGCCCGGACCCGCTCGCGGTGGGAGCCGCGCTGCTGGAGCTGCTCGGGCGGGTGCAGCGCGGCACGCCGGTCGTCATGGCCGTGGACGGGGCCGGATGGGCGGACCTGCCGTCGCTGCACGCGCTGACGTTCGCGTTGCGGCGGCTGCGTACCGATCGGGTGCTGGCGCTGCTGATCGTCAGGGAGAGCGACGACCCGCGGCTGCCCGAGGGGCTGCGGCGGCTGCTGCGCAGCAGCGCCGCGCTCCGGCTGCCGCTCGGCGGGCTGAGCGCGCGCGAGCTCCAGGCGCTCAGCGCCCGCATCGGCCCGGTCCGGCTGACGCCGCGGGCCGCCGAGCGCCTGCACGAGCACACCAGGGGCGTGCCGCTGCACGCCCGCGCGCTGCTCCAGCAGGTACGCGCCGAGACCCTGGCCGACGTGGACGCCCCGCTGCCCGCCCCCCGCGCCTACACCACGCTCGTCCTCGACCGGCTCGGCCGGTGCGGCCCCTCGGCGCAGCGGCTGCTCACCGCCGCCGCCGTGCTCGGCACCCCCGCGCCGCTGCACCTCGTGGCCGGCGTCGCCGAGCTGGCCGAGCCGCTGCCCGCGCTGGAGCGGGCGACCGGCGCGGAGCTGCTGGTGGAGTGGCGGACCGGGGCCGGTGTCTCGGTCGGCTTCCCCAACCCGCTGGTCCGGGCGGCCATCTACCACGACCTCGGCCCCGCCACCCGGCGCGGCCTGCACCTGCGGGCCGCCGACCTGGTGGACGACGTCGTCCAGCGCCTGCACCACCGGCTCGCCGCCGCCGACCAGGTGGACGCGGAGCTGGTACGGGAGGTCGCCAGGACGGGGCGGCGGCAGGCGGCCGCCGGGCACTGGCCCAGCGCGTGCGGCTGCCTGACCCGGGCCGTCCAGCTCACCGGCGAGGGCCCGGACCGCGACCGGCTGATCGCCGAGGCGGTCGCCGCGCTGCTCGCCGCCGGCCGCCCCGCGGACGCGGCCGCCCTCGCCGCGCAGCTCGCCCCGGCCGCCGACCCCGCGGTACGCGGCTACGCGCTGGGGTCGGTGGCCCTGGTGGCGGGGCGGCTGGAGGAGGCCGCCCGGCGGCTGGACGACGCCTGGGCGCACGCGGGCGACCCGTCCTGGTCGGCGGGGATCGCCGCCCGCCAGGCCCTGGCCTCCCTGCTGCGCGGCGACGCCCCCGCCGCCGTCCTGTGGTCCGACCGGGCGGACCGGGTTGTACCTGACGCCGCTCTCCCCGAGGGCGGGGCGGGCGCGGGGGACGGCGGGCTGGTGCGCTTCGCCCGGCTGCTGGGGCTCGGATGGGCCGGGCGGCTGGAGGAGGCGTACGCGCTGTGCGCGGGACTCGGGACGCCGGGGCAGGCCGAGCCCGGGGAGCTGGACGCGCTGCTCGGGCGGGGTGTGCTGCGGCTGGCGACCGACGAGCTCGGCGGCGCCCACGGCGACCTCGGCGGGGCGCTGGCCGCCGGAGCCGGCGCCTCCGCGGCGTTCCAGCTCCTGGCCGCGACCGGGGTGGCGCAGGTGGAGTACCGGCTCGGGCGCTGGGACGAGGCCGCCGCGCACGCCGAGCTGGCCGCGTCCACCGCCGACGACCTCGGCCAGGTCTGGCTGGCGAGCTACGCCCACGCCGTGGCCGCGCTGGTCCCGGCCGCCCGGGGCGAGTGGGACCGGGCGGCGGCGCACGTCCGGGCCGCCCGCGCCGCCTGCCTGCCCGGCAACGTCCCCGCCCTGATCGCCGCGGCGGTCGCCGACGCCGTGACCGCCGCGGCCCGGGGCGACCACGAGGCGGTCGTCACCGCCCTCACGCCGCTCACCGGCGCCCGCCTGCCCGGCGGGACCGCCGTCGCCCTGTGGCGCACGCTGCTCGCCGACGCCCTGGTCAGCGCCGGGCGGCTGGAGGAGGCCGAGAAGGCGCTCCTGCCGTGCGAGCCGCCGGCCCTGGACGGTGAGCGCCGCGGCGTCCTGGCCGCCGCCGCCCGCGCCCGCGCCGGCCTGCTGGCCGCCCGGCACGAGCCGGCCGAGGCCGAGACCCTGTACCAGGTCGCGCTCGGCCACTCCGCCAAGCTCGACCGGCCGTTCGAGGAGGCCAGGATCCAGCTCGCGTACGGGACGTTCCTGCGCCGCAGGGGCCGCCGGGCGGCCGCCGCCGAGCAACTGGAGGCGGCCCAGCTCACGCTGTCGAGGCTGGGCGCGCTGCCGTACCTGGAGCAGTGCGACCTGGAGCTGGCCGCCAGCGGCCGCGCGGTGCTGCGCCCCCAGGACACCGCCAGGCTCGGCCTGACGCCGCAGGAGCACACGGTGGCCGTACTGATCAGCAAGGGGCTGACCAACCGGCAGGCGGCCCGCAAGCTGGTGCTGAGCGTCAAGACGGTCGAGTACCACCTGAGCCACATCTACACCAAGCTCGGGATCACCTCGCGCACCGCGCTCATCGGCCGGCTGAGCGAGCTGGGCGAATGACCGGCGCCGATCATCCCGGATGACGGGAGCGGCGCCCCGGCCCTACGCTGCTCTGCATGCACAATCGGGTGATCGACGGCCGTTTCGAGCTCCTGGAGCGGCTCGGCGGCGGTGGCATGGGCCTGGTGTGGCGTGCCCGGGACGTGGCGCTCCACCGCGAGGTCGCGCTCAAGGAGGTCCGGCCGCCCGACCCCGCCTTCGACGAGGCCCGCGACCCGGCGGCCGCGCGCGAGCTGCGCGCCCGCGTCCTGCGCGAGGCGCGGGCGCTGGCCCGGCTCAACCACCCGCACGTGGTCACCATCCACCACATCGTCGATCCCGGCGAGCACGACTACCCGTGGCTGGTGATGGAGCTGGTCACCGGCGGCTCGCTGCAGGACCGCCTCCAGCGCGGCCCCATGACGCCCGCCGAGACCGCCCGGCTCGGCCGCGAGCTGCTGTCCGCCCTGCGGGCCGCGCACGCCGTCGGCATCCAGCACCGTGACGTCAAGCCCGCCAACGTCCTGCTGCGCGAGGACGGCCGCTCGGTGCTGACCGACTTCGGCATCGCCGCGGTACGCGAGTCCACCAGCCTCACGGCGACCGGGTCGTTCATCGGCTCGCCCGAGTACATCGCGCCCGAGCGCATCAACGGGCAGGAAGGCGACCCGGCCTCCGACCTGTGGTCGCTCGGCATGCTCCTGTACGTGGCCGTCGAGGGGCGGCACCCGCTGCGCCGCAGCACCACCCTGGCGACGCTGGCCGCCGTGCTCAACCAGGAGGTGCCGCCGGCGGAGCGGGCCGGGGGGCTCGGCCCGGTGCTCCAGGCGCTGCTGCGGCGCGACCCGGCCGCCCGCCCGGACGCCGAGACCCTGGACCACATGCTCGCCACCGCCGCCACCGCCCCACCACCCCCCACCCCGCCAGGCGCCCCCACCCCCGGCCCCTTCCCCGGCCCCGCCCCGAGCCTGGCCTCCAGCCCCTTCCCCGGCCCCGCATCGGGCCCCCATTCCGGCCCCGCATCGGGCCCCCATTCCGGCCCCGCGTCAGGTCCTCATTCCGGCCCCGCGTCAGGTCCTCATTCCGGCCCCGCGTCAGGTCCTCATTCCGGTTCCGCCCCGGGTCCCCACTCCGGACCCGCCTCCAGCCCCCTCTCCGGGCCCGCGCCGGGCTCCGTGCCCGTTCCCACCGGGGCCGGGCACGGGCAGGGCATGGCGCACGGGCCGATGGGGCACGGCCCTGTGCCGCACGGATCCGGGCCGCACGGATCCGGGCCGCACGGATCCGGGCCGCGCGGTTACGGGCAGCCGGTCGCGTCGCCGCCCCCGTACGGCGGGACGCCCCCGTACGGCGGGACGCCGGTGTCGCAGCTCGGCACCGTCCGCTCCCGGCGCTCCGGCGGCGGCGGCGCCCGGGCCGCGATCGGCGCGGTGTCCCTGGCGGCCGTGGTCGTGGCCGGCGTGCTGGCGTGGCGGCTGCTCCCCTTCGGCGGCACCGGCACACACGTGATCGACGAGCCGACCGCGCTGCGCGGCACCCCGGCGGCGAGCGCCGGACCGGAGGAGAGCGCGAGCGAGGACGCCGACCCCCCGAAGCAGGAGAACCTGCTGACCCCGGCCGGCATCAAGGCCATGATCGCCAAGGTCAAGCCCGCGATCGGCGGCACCAAGGTCGCCAGGATGACGGTGTACCCGACGTACGCCTCCATCGAGGCCCCCAAGAAGGGCGACCCCGAGGTCTACGACCGCTACGACTACCGCAACGGCCGGGTCTCCAAGCTGTCCGGCTTCGGCGGCACCATCGACGGCCCCACGGCGGATCTCGACAGCTACAACTGGGACGCCCTCCCCACCCTGGTCAAGAAGGCGGACAAGGACCTGGGCGTGCCGAAGCCCACCACCCGTTACGTGATCGTGGAGCCCGACTGGGCCTTCGCCACCCCCGGCCAGGTCCTGCTCGTGTACGTCAGCGACAGCTACCGCCGCACCGGCTACCTGGCCGCCGACCGGAACGGCAAGGTCATCAAGACCTACCCGCACGACTGACGGGCCCGCACGACTGACCGGCCCGCACGGCTGGCGGTGACGCCTCAGCACACGTCCCGGTAACCGCTCTCCGGGATCAGCCGCGACCATTCCGCCCGGCTCAGCGGCCCGCCCGCCCTGGCGCACACCTCCCGCGCCGTGAGCGCCGGATCGACCGGGCTCTCACGGACGCTGCCGTCCAGCGCCACGCCGCGCAGCCGCTTGCCGTCCGCGCTGAAGGCGAGCGCGGACGCCGGCGGGGTGACCTGGCCGACCTCGCGCAGCGTGCGCACGTCCCAGAGCGACGTGCGGGCCGCGTCCACGGCCAGCAGGTCGCCCTTGGGGGAGAAGCGCAGCGCCTCCACCGCCGTGGTGCCGGACTCGATCGTGCCGATCCGCTCGCGCTCGCGCGTGTCCCACAGCAGCACCCGGCCGCCGTCCAGGCCGAACGCCAGCGTGCGGCCGTCGGGGGAGAAGGCGAGCGCGGTCGGCACGGGGGCGTCGGCCGTGGCCGCGCCGGGCGTGCCGGTCCGCAGGTCCAGCGGGGTCACCCGGCCGGTACGCAGGTCGAGCAGGGTGGAGCCGGCGGCCAGCGTCGCGCCGTCCGGGCTGAACGCCAGGGCCAGGTCGCCCGCGCCCTCGTACACCCGCACGCGGCGGCCGGTGCGCACGTCCCACGTCTCCAGGGTGCCGCCGCGCGCCGTGGCCAGCAGGTCGCCCTCGGGGGAGAGCGCCACGGCCAGCGCGTCGCCGGCCGCGTCGATGGAGCTCACCAGCTCGCCGCCGGGCACCCGCCACACGGTCACCGGGTCGCCGGCCACGGCCAGCAGGCCGCCGTCCGCGTCGAACGCCAGGTCGCCGGCCGCCGCGATGCGGCCGAGCGCGCGGCCCTCCTCGGTGTCGGTGACCTCGATGGCGTCGCCGTCGGCCTTGGCGGCCACCCGGCCGTTGCCCGAGAAGGCCGCCGCCTCGCGCTCGCCGGCCGGGACCGGCAGCCCGGACACCTCCAGCGAGATCACCGAGCCGGTGCCGCTCAGGTAGCGCAGGCAGTGGCCGTCGGCGGAGAACGTCAGGCCGGGCTGGGGGTCGCGCAGCGGGTAGGCGCCGGTCAGGCGGCGCTCCGTCACGTTCCAGACCCGGACCTCGCCGGCGCCGGGGAGGGCGAGCAGGCGGCCGTCGGAGCTGAAGACCGGCGCGCCCAGGGGCCCGCCGTGCGCCGGACCGGCCGGGCTCCCCGCGAACCCACCGCTCCACCCGCCCCACCCGCTCCGCACGACCCGGCCACCCCCGGCACCCGCACCCGCACCCGTGCTCGTTCCTGCGCCCGCGTCTGCGCCCGCGCCCGCGTCTGCGCCCGCGCCCGCGTCTGCGCCCGCGCCCGTGCTCGCGCCCGTGCTCGTGCTCGTGCTCGCGCCCGTGCTCGTGCTCGTGCTCGTGCCCGTGCTCGTGCTCGTGCCCGTGCCCGTGCTCGTGCCCGTGCCCGTGCTCGCGCCCGTGCTCGCGTCCGGGTCGCCGGTACGGGATTTCGGGTCGCGGTCGCGGGGGGCCGGGGCGGGGTCGTGCGGGTCCAGGGGGCCGGTGGCGGCGCCGGCGGGGTCGATCAGTGTGACGCCGTCCTCGCCCGCCACGGCCAGCACCCCGCCGTCCGGGCTGAACGCCATCGGCGGCGCCGCCGGGACGGGCGTGTGCGGCGGCCGGACGGAGACGGTGGCCGTCCTGGCCCGCCCCGCGAGCCCCCACAGCTCGACCCGCCCGTCCGCCCGGGCCACCGCCGCCCGCGTCCCGTCCGGGGACAGCGCCACCTCGCGGTCGGTGACCTCCAGCAGCACCCGCCCGCCCCGGTACACCCGGGTGCGGTTGCCGCGGCTGATGGTGTACACGGCGGTGTCCTGCGGCGTGCGGCCGGTGGCCACCTCGAACGGCCGCCCGTCCACGCCCTCGGCGAATCGCCCGTCGTCGCTCAGCACCGGGTTGCCCGGCGGCAGCGCGTGGCGGGCGACCTGCTGCCCGGTGGTGACGTCCCACGCGGTGACCCCGCCGGTGTCCCACCTGAGCAGTTCGTCCCCGCGCAGCAGGTAGCGGGCCCGCGAGTCGGGCGCGGGGTCGGTGAAGACGCCCAGCTCCGGCTGCGCGAGCGAGGCCTGCAACGCGGCGCGCGCCTCGAACACCGGCGACAGCCGCCAGGCGGCCACGCTCAGCCGCATCGCGGTGCGCGGGTCGGACGAGCGCAGCGCCTCCGCCCGCGCCGCCACCGCCCGCGCGTTGGCCTCCACGAGCTGCGCGCGCAGGTCGTTCTGCCCCCGTACGGACACCACCGACATCGACACCGCGACCGCCAGCACCGCGCCGAGCGTCGCGAGCGCCGGCACCCGCAGCCGCCTGCGCTGCTTGGACAGGCTCACGCTGTCGTTGATGAAGTCCCGTTCGAGCTGGCTCAGCCGCAGGTGGCGGCGCTTGGTGGCGGCCCAGCCGAGCGCGGTGTCGAGCTCCTCGCCGCGCAGCAGGTGGCCGCGCCCGCGCCGGTGCGCCGACCACCGCCCGGCGGCCTCGCGGATGCGCCGCAGCACCTGAAGGCTCTCGCGCTCGTCGGCCACCCAGCCGCGCAGCCGTGGCCAGGCCCGGTAGAGCGCGGCGCTGGCGGGGGCCACCCGGCCGTCGCCGACCGCCACCAGCTTGCCGACGGCGGTCTCGGCGGGCGGCACCCGCACGCTGCGGCGCACCAGCAGCCCGGCCTCCAGGAGTGGGCCCAGCACGTCCCCCTCGTCGTGCGGGCTGTCGCCGTCCAGCAGGCGCAGCAGCAGGCCGGGGACCTGCTCCTGCTGGGCGGGCGTGAGCGCCTGGTATGCCCGCTCGGCGATCTCGCCGAGCGAGGGCGGCCCGGTGTGCCCGGCGGGCGGGCGCAGCGTCACGGGGCCGTCCGGCAGGAGCCGGGACGTCGCCTCCCGCAGGCAGGGCGCCTCGGGCCGCGCGGCGGGATCCTTGGCCAGCGCGGCCGCGACCAGCTCGCGCAGCCCCTCGGGCAGGCAGCTCGCGTCGGGGTCCACGGTCAGCAGCCGGTGCATGACCCCGCCCAGGGTCTCCCCGTGGAACGGGTCGTGCCTGGTGGCCGCGAACAGCACCACCGCCCCCCACGCGAACACGTCGGCCGCCGCTCCGGCCCGCCCGCCGGTCAGCGTCTCGGGCGCCAGGTAGGTGCGGGTGCCGTCCACCGTGCCGGCGGCCGGCAGCCCCAGCTCGATGACCTTGGGGCCGGCGGCGGACAGCAGCACGCTCTCCGGGTTGAGGCCCTGGTGCGTCAGCCCCGCCCCGTGCAGCGCCTCCAGCGCCGCGGCGAGGGCGTCGGCCAGCGCCAGCAGCTCGGCGCCCGCGTACGGGCCATGCAGCTCGACCGCCCGCCGCAGGTCGGGGCCGTCCACGAACTCGGCGACCACGTAGGGGAGCCGGCCGTCCACGCCGACCGCGACCACCTCGGCGAGCTGCCGGCAGGAGACGCGCTCGAAGCGCCGCCCGGGAGCCTGCCCGCGCGGCACGGTGACGGCGTAGCGGCGGCCCTCGTCGTCGTAGGCGTCGTAGACCACGCCGCGCCCGCCCGCGCCGAGGCGGCCCGCCAGCCAGAAGCCGCCAAGCCGTTCGGGGTCGCCGGGCACCAAGCGCATAGTCACTAGCGTTTAGATGCGTGGCGCGGGTGGATGGTTGACGAGACGGACGCCACAGGCCCCCCGCGCGCCTCGGGGGGCCCATGCGTCATGATCATTATGCCAGGTGCCGGGAGCGCAACTCCCGCAGCACCTCGTCCCGCACCTGCTCCGGCCGCATGACACCCACGTCGCAGCGCAGGTCGGCCACCTCCTCGAAGTAACGCTCGCGCCGCGCCCGCATGTCGCTCGGGGCGAAGCCGGGACGGTGGTCGCTGGAGCGCATGCGCTCGGCGAGCACGGCGTCGTCGGCGTCCACCCACACCACGAACGCCTCGTGCAACGCCTGCCGCACCTTCGGGTCCTCGACCGTGCTGGCCGCCGCCGCGATCACCTTCCGCTCGCCGGCCAGCTCGTGCAGGACGTGCTCGGCCTCGTAGCGGTGCAGGGCGTCGGCGCCCTCGCGGGCGGCGATCTCGGCGGCGGTGCCGCCGTAGCGGGAACGGAGGAAGGGATCGCTGTCGGTCAGGGGCAGCCCCAGCGCCTCGGCGATGAGGCGACCGGCGGTCGTCTTACCCGATCCCATCAGCCCGATCACCACGACTGGTTTGTTTTTCGACATGTGGATAGAAGTTCCTCGTGTCAAGGAGGTAAATCAAATGACCATCGCCGGAAGCATCATCCTCATCATGCTCGGTGCGATCCTCGCCTGGGCCGTCGAATTCGACCTCGCCGGTCTCGACATCAACGTGGTGGGGGTCATCCTCATGCTCGGCGGACTGGTCGGTCTCCTGTTCGGCATCTACCGGATCGCCGTCACCCGCAGGGCGGTCGGTCCGATCGACGAACCGGTGCACCGCCATGAGATCGTCGCGGAGCCCGAGACCCGCCGGACCACCGTGTACGAGGAGCGCCGCCGCTACGACGAGCCGCCGCTGTAGGAGGTGAATCGGCATGCCAGGTGTCGAAGAACTGCCGTCCACGGTCAAGCGCTCGCCCAAGAAGGCGCAGCGTACGTGGATCAAGGCGCATGACAGTGCCGTGAAGGAGTACGGGGAGGGCCGGCGCGCGCACATGACCGCGTTCGCCGCCTTGAAGCACTCCTTCGAGAAGGTCGGCGACCATTGGGAGCCGAAGGCCGAGAAGGGCCCGTCCGACAAGGGCGCGACGGACAGGTCCGGACGCACGGCCGAGGGCGTGGACGCCAACGCCAGCAAGGAGCACCTGCTGGGCGTGGCGGCACGGCTGGGCGTGCGAGGCCGTACCAGGATGAAGAAGCAGGAATTGGTCGAAGCCATCAAGAAGGCCAACAGGAAGGCCACCGCAAAGGCGCGGTGACCTCCTGTCCCCCTGACGGACCGGGCCGATCACAACAACCGCTTGACCGCCGCGACGATCGCGCGGCGGTCAATGCGTGCCTCGGCGAGCTGCTCCTCGGGCGTCGCGGAGGCGGGCAGCCCCGTCACCCCCAGCTTGACCACCCGGGGCCCCAGCTCGCTGACGGCGGCCAGCACGGCGTCGCCGAGCCCGCCCTCCAGCCGGTGGTCCTCCACCGTGATCAGGTTGCCGGTGGTGGTGGCCGCCTCGGTCAGCGCCGCCGCGTCCACCGGCTTGATCGAGTACAGGTCGATCACCCCGACCGGGAGGCCGGCCGCGGCCAGCTCGTCGGCCGCCGCCAGCGCCTCGTGGACGGTCACGCCGGCCGCCACGATCGTGGCCCGGTCGTCCGCAGAGCGCCGCAGCACGCGCGAGCCACCCACGGGGAAGCGCTCGCCCGGCTCGTAGATCACCGGCGTGTCACCGCGCGTGGTCCGCAGGTAGGACACGCCGTCCAGGTCGGCCAGCTCGGCGGTCAGCGCCGCCGCCTGGTTGGCGTCGCAGGGGTAGAGCACCGTGCTGCCGTGCACGGCCCGCATCATGGCGAGGTCCTCCAGCCCCATCTGGGACGGCCCGTCCTCGCCGATGGACACGCCCGCGTGCGAGCCGACCAGCCGGATGGAGGCGCCGCTCACCCCGGCCATCCTGATGAAGTCGTAGGCCCGGGTCAGGAACGCCGCGAACGTGGCCGCGTACGGCTTCCACCCGCGTACCTGGAGCCCGACCGCGGCCGCCACGAGCTGCTGCTCGGCGATGTACATCTGGAAGAAGCGCTCGGGGAACGCCTCGGCGAACGCCTGGGTCCTGGTCGAGTCGGCCACCTCGCCGTCCAGCGCCAGCACCTCGCCCCTGGCCGCGCCGAGCGCCGCCAGCGCGTCGCCGTAGGCCGTGCGCGTCGCCACCGTGTCGCCGACCTTGTAGGCCGGCAGCTCCAGGGGGCCGTCGCCGAACCGGAACGGCGCCGGGGCCGCGTCGGGGACGTGCACCTCGACCCGCACGTCCCGCGTCCCGCCCAGCTCCTCGACGGCCTTGTCCGGGTCCTTCAGCGCCTTGCCGTGCGCGCCCTCGCGGTTCTCGACCTCCAGCACGCCCTCGCCCTTGCGGGTCTTGGCCAGGATGACGGTGGGCCGTCTGCGGGTGTTGCAGGCGTCGCCCAGCGCGAAGTCGATCTGCCCGGGATCGTGCCCGTCGATCTCGATGGTGTGCCAGCCGAACGCGCCGAACCTGCGGGCGTAGGCCCCGGTGTCCCAGCCGTGCCGGGTGGGGCCGCGCTGGCCGAGCCGGTTGACGTCCACGATGACCGTGAGGTTGGCCAGGCCCTCGTCGCCGGCGTGCTCGGCGGCCTCCCATATCGAGCCCTCCGCCAGCTCGCTGTCGCCGCAGAGCACCCACACCCGGTACGGCAACCGTTCCAGCCGCCCGGCCATCGCCACGCCGACGCCGATCGGCAGGCCCTGCCCGAGGGAGCCGGTGGCCACGTCCACCCAGGGCAGGCGCGGAGTGGGGTGCCCCTCCAGGCGGCTGCCGCGCCGGCGGAAGGTCAGCAGTTCCTCGTCGTCGATGGCGCCCGCCGCCTTGTAGAGGGAGTACAGGAGGGGGGAGGCGTGCCCCTTGGAGAAGATCAGGTGGTCGTTGGCCGGGTTGCCGGGGTCGCCGAAGTCGTAGCGGAGGTGGCAGGTGAACAACACGGCCATGAGGTCGGCCGCGGACATCGACGAGGTGGGATGACCGGAGCCGGCCGCGGCGGCGGCGCGGACGGAGTCGACGCGTAGCTGCGCGGCCAGCTCGGCCAGGTAGGGAAGATCGCGCTCAGGCATCAGGACCTCCTGGAAGACGGTTCTGCCCCGCCTACCCCGACCGGCCCGGTTAACTCTGAGCGCCTGCCGCCGGACGCGCGCGCGTCAGGGCCACTTGGTGTCGCCGGAGGGCTCGACCGGGCCGTTCAGCACGCCGAGCCGCTCCAGCAGGGTGATGAACGTGGCCGCGTACGGCGAGTGCGCCGTCACCGCCGCCACCCGCGGCCAGTCGACCTGCTCGCGCAGCGCGCGCACCTGGGCCAGCAGCGACCCGTAGTCGCAGGCGTGCTCCGACAGCGGCAGCAGCCACGAGATCACCAGGTCGGTGGCCTCCAGCACGGGCACGATCACGGCCGACGCCTTGAGCGGCTCGGCGCGGTCGAGCAGCTCCTCCGTGATGTCCATGTCGGAGACGCGGAAGATCAGATCCACCAGGCGGCCCTCGTCGTAGGCCTTGACCAGCCAGTCCTCCGGGGGCTTGGCGGTCTCGAAGCCGAGCTCGCGCAGCGCCTGGAGGGCGGCCGGCACGTCGTGCTCGGTGAGGACGAAATCAACGTCATGGAGGGAGGGGGCGGCACCTCTCGCGTAGGCCGCGCAACCCCCGGCCAGCGCGAACTTCACCCCGGCGTCCTTGAGCCCCGAACTGGCGCGCTTCAAGGTGTCCAGGATGGCGTCGGTGACCTCGTGACCGTGGCTGCTCATGAGTGCGGGCTACCCACGCGAAGGTCAAGTAGGCGTTGAACTCGGCGGCAGGAGGGTAGCAGCGAAGACTATGACGGAAATGCTGGAGAAGACGGAACAGGCATATCAGGGCGAGCACCGCCGGCCGCTCGGCGGCTACCTCGGCATCCTCGCCGCCTACGGCGGCACGGTGGCCGTCGCCGCGGCGGCGGCCGCGCTCGCCGGGCGGCGGGCGCCCGAAGGGATCGGGGTGATGGACCTGGCGCTCATGGCGGCCTGCACCCACAAGGTGTCCCGGCGCATCGCCAAGGACCCGGTCACCAGCCCGCTGCGCGCCCCCTTCACCCGCTACGAGGGCCAGAGCGGCCCGGCCGAGCTGCAGGAGAGCCCGCGCAGCGCGCTCGGCGAGCTGCTCGCCTGCCCGTTCTGCCTGGCCCAGTGGGTCGCCACCGCGTACGCCGCCGGCCTGGTGATCGCGCCGAAGGCTACCCGCCTGGTCGGGGCGACGATGACGGCGGTGACGATCTCGGACTGGCTGCAGCTCGGCTACGCCAAGCTCATGAAGTCCGCCGAGTGAGCCGCGTTCCGCTCTCCACCCGATGAGCTCCGGCGCGGGCCCCGATGCGGACGGGGGCCCGCGCCGGTCCGTTCCCGGCGGCCGGACCGAGCGGCCGGACCGAGCGGCCGGACCGAGCGGCCCGGCCTCAGCGGCCCGGTCTCAGCGGCCCGGCCTCAGCGGCCCGGTCTCAGCGGCCCGGCCTCAGCGGCCCGGTCTCAGCGGCGATCCGGTCTCAGCGGCGCCTCAGCAAGGCCGCCGCGCCCGCCGCGACGGCGCCTCCCGCCAGCCCCAGCAGGACCGGGCGGCGGTGCTGCGACAGCCAGAGCTGCGGGCTGCGCCCGGTCGAGCGCTGGTCGAACGTGCCGTGCGCGCCGTAGTCCGTGTCGTCGTCGGCCGGCTCCCACAGGTTCGACACGCCGGTCGGCGTCTTCTCGTCGGTCTGCTGCGACTCGATGCCCGTCCGCGCCAGGTAGCGGTCCACCAGCGCCGGGGCGACCCGCTGCGCCATGAGGGTCGCGGCGGTCATGCCGCCCACCCAGTACTCCTTGCGCTCCGGGTGCTCGGCCGCGTACACGATGGCCCTGGCCGCGACCTCCGGCTGGTAGATGGGCGGCACCGGCTGGGGGTGCCGGCGCAGCTTGCTGCGCACCCACTCGAACTGCGGGGTGTTGACCGCCGGAAGCTGCACGACCGTGATGCGGATGTTGCTCTTGTCGGCCAGCAGCTCGGTGCGCACCGACTCGGTGAACCCCTGGATCGCGTGCTTGGCCCCGCAGTACGCCGACTGCAGCGGGATCGAGCGCTGCGCCAGCGCCGAGCCCGTCTGGACGATCGCCCCCTGGTTGCGGGGGCCCATGAGGTCCAGTGCCACCTTCGTGCCCCAGACGTACCCCAGGTACGTCACCGCCGTGGTCCGCTCGAACTCCTCCGGCGAGATGTCGGTGAAACGGGCGAAGACGCTGGAGAAGGCCGTGTTGATCCAGACGGAGATGGGGCCCAGCTCCTTCTCGATGCGCTCGGCCGACGCCCTCACCTGCTCGTAGTCGGCCATGTCCGTCTCGTAGACCTGGCCGATGCCGCCCGCGGCTCCCACGTCCACCGCGGCGGCCCCGAGCCCGGTCGTCCCACGCGCCAGGAGCGCCACCTTCGCGCCCTGTTTGCCCAGCTCACGCACGACCGCGCGGCCCACGCCGCCGCTCGCGCCCGTCACCACGACTACTCGCCCGCGCAGTGGTGCCATGGACAGATCAGCCCGCCTCTCCGTCTCCGCGTCGTTGCTTCTGGCGCCGTACGGCCAGGATCATGTCGATGACCGTGACCACGGCGAGTGCGATGGCGATGCCGGTGATGACCGGTGCCCGCGCGATGAGTCCCAACACCGTGAAGGCGAACAGGAACACCAGCAAGAACGACCCCACCCTGATGTGTACGACATCGCGGGGGGTCGCCGGCACCATGGCGTGGCCCCTGGCGGACCGCTCCTCGTGCCACTCTCCCTTATCAGACATGCCGCTCACCTGCCCGTCCTGTTTGCCGCCTAACGTGATGGGTAGCCCGGCCCTTGTGTCCGAGCTGCAGCCGAGTGACCGAAGTGAGCCGGGAATCGTCCGGCGACGCCGAGGGCGCGGGTTCAGCTATGTGGACCCGAGCGGCGCTCCGGTCCGCGACCCCGAGACCCTGGCCAGGATCAAGGCGCTGGCCATCCCGCCGGCCTGGACCGACGTGTGGATCTGCACCGACCCCTACGGGCATCTCCAGGCGGTCGGCACCGACTCGGCGGGGCGCCTCCAGTACCGCTACCACGACCTGTGGCGCGAGCAGCAGGACCGTGCCAAGTTCGACCGGGTGCTGGAGGTGGCCGAGCGGCTGCCGGCGTTCAGGAAGGTCGTGGACGAGCAGCTCCGCGGGCGCGGCCTGACCCGGCAGCGGGTGCTGGCCACCGCGGCCCGGCTGCTGGACATCGGCTTCTTCCGCATCGGCGGCGAGAGCTACGACACCTACGGCCTGGCCACCCTGCGGATGGAGCACCTGACCTTCGCCAAGGACTACGTGGTCTTCTCCTACCAGGCCAAGGGCGACATCCCCCGGGAGGTCGAGGTGGCCGACCCCGGCGCGTGCGCGGTGCTGCGCGCGCTCAAGCGCTCCGGCGGCGAGGGCGAGCTGCTGCGTTACCGGCGCGACGGCGGCTGGGCCGACATCCGCAGCGAGGACATCAACGACTACCTCCGCGGGATCATCGGCTACGAGGTCACCGCCAAGGACTTCCGCACCTGGCACGCCACGGTGCTGGCCGCCGTCGGGCTGGCGGTGTCCCGGCCCGCCGTCGAGGAGGGGGAGGCCAAGAAACAACGGGCGATCACCCGCGTGATGCGGGAGGTCTCCGAGTACCTGGGCAACACGCCCACGGTCGCCCGGGCGTCGTACGTGGACCCCCGCGTCATCGAGGCGTACGACCAGGACAGGACCATCGGCGCGGCCCTGACCGAGCTCGGCGCGGCCGCCGACTTCGGGCAGCTCGCGACCGCGGGGCCGGTGGAACGGGCGGTTATCGAGCTGATTCGTGCCGTTTGAGCTGTTCATGCCCGGGCACGCGACGACAGAGTGAGGAGGCGAAGCATGGAAGCTCCGCAGTACGTCGCGGCCCGCGTCCAGCAGGCGCTGGCCGAGGACGGACGCACGCACGAGCTGGGCATCCGCGTGGACATCCGCGGCGACCAGCTCTTCCTGCGCGGGCAGGTGAGCGGGGCCGAGCAGCGCGAACGGCTCGGCCAGGTGGCGCACGAGGCCGCGCCCGACCTGCGCGTGCACAACGAGATCATGATCGTGGAGGTCACCGAACCGGGAGAGGATGAGCACCTTGACTGAACTGCGCATTGCGGCCGTCGGAGACATCCACCTGGGTGAGGACGTTCGGGGCCAGTACCGCAAGCGCCTGGAGGGCATCGAGGAGCGCGCCGACGTGTTCATGCTGGCGGGCGACCTCACCCGGCACGGCACCCTGGAGGAGGGCCGGCTGGTGGCCGACGAGCTGCGCGGCCTGCCCGTCCCGACGGTCGCCGTGCTCGGCAACCACGACTACCACTCCGACCTGCAGTACGCGATCGCGAGCGAGCTGCGCGACGCCGGCATCATCGTGCTGGAGGACGACGGCGCGGTCATCCAGTGCGGCGACACCAAGCTCGGCGTGGTGGGCGGCAAGGGCTTCGGCGGCGGCTACGCCGGCAAGTGCGCGAGCGAGTTCGGCGAGCGCGAGATCAAGAACTTCGTGGCCCACACCCGCAACATCGCCGAGGCGTGGAAGGTCGCGCTGAAGGAGATGACCGCCGACCTGAAGGTGGTCCTGTCGCACTACTCCCCGATCAAGGAGACGCTGGACGGCGAGCCGCCGGAGATCTACCCCTTCCTCGGCAGCTACCTGCTGGCCGAGGCGGTCGACACGGCCGGCGCCGACCTGATCCTGCACGGGCACGCCCACAAGGGCAGCGAGAAGGGCATGACGCCGGGCGGCATCCGGGTGCGCAACGTCGCGCTGCCCGTCCTCGGCCGCGCCTACGCGGTCTACTGCCTGCGCGAGAGCGAGAAGGACTGACCCCCGCCCCCCGCCGGAGCGTGCCCCCGCTAGAGCACCCGCGCCGCCATGACGCACACGTCGTCCTCGGCGTGGTCACCGCCGAGCCGGCTCAGCAGGCAGTCGATCATCGCCTCGGGATCGTCGCCGACGCAGAAGCGCGCGGCCTGCACCAGCGCCTGGATGCCGTCGTCCAGGTCCGCGCCGCGCCGCTCCACGATGCCGTCGGTGTAGAGGACCAGGACGTCGCCGGGCCGGAGCCGGGTCGTGGTCGGCTCGTACTCGGCGGCGTCGAACGCGCCGAGCATCAGGCCGGTGGCCCCGGTCAGCGCCTCGGCGCGGCCGTCCCTGACGAGCACGGGCGCGGGATGGCCGGCGTTGGTCCAGCAGTACGTGCGCTCCTTCGGGTCGTAGTGGCCGACGATCGCGGTCCCGGTCACCGTGACGCCCTCGTTGCCGTGCACGATGAGGTCGTTCAGCCAGGTGGTGAGCTGCCCGGCGGACGCGCCGGTGTAGGCCAGCCCGGCCAGGCCCGAGCGCATCTGGAGCATGAGGCTGGCCGCGGTCAGCCCGTGCCCCATCGCGTCGCCGATGCAGAGCAGGACGCGGCCGTCGGGGATGAGGCGGGCCTTGAACCAGTCGCCGCCGAGCCGGGTGAGCTGCTCGCCGGGCAGGTAGCGCACGCCCACGGCGAGGTCCGGCAGGTTGAGCAGGCCGCGGCGCATCGGCAGGATCGTGTTCTGGAGCTGCACGGTGACCCGGTGCTCCTCCTCGGCGCGCCGGCGCTGGGAGCTGGCCTGCTGGTGCGCCACGGCCAGGGCGCGCTCCCTGCGGCGGCTCCTGGTCACGTCCTGGGCCAGGCAGCGGACCTTGACCGGCACGCCGTCGGTGTCGAGGATCGGCTCGCTGAAGACGCTCAGGTGACGTACGCCGTGGCGGTGCTGGATGCGGTATTCGGTCTCGACCGCCTCGCGGTGCTCCAGCAGGGAGCGCATCTGCTCCTCGACGAGCGGCAGGTCCTCCGGGACCACCATGCCCGGCAGGTCCTCCAGCGCCATCGGGCCCTCGGCGCGGTCGCGGCCGAACATCTCGTACATCTGGGAGGTCCACAGGGTGCGCTCGGTGGCCAGGTTCCACTCGCCCCAGCCCAGCTCGGCCAGGCGCTGGGCGCGTTCCCAGCCGGAGACCAGCAGCTCCTCGTCGTCCAGGGCGCGCCAGCTCACCAGCAGGCCGTCGTCCACGCGGGCCGCGCGCACGCTGAGCGTGGCCGGCCAGAGCAGGTGGTCCACGACCTCCACGAACTCCAGGGGCTCGCGGCGCATCGGCTCGCCGCTCTCGTACGCCTCGATGTAGTCGTCGAGCAGGCCGGAGCCAGCCACGCCGGGGCTGGCCGTCATGAGCCGGCGCCCGGTCAGCTCGGCCGCCGTGACGCCGGCGGGCGTGCGGGCGTGCCGGTTGGCGGCCAGGATGCGGAAGTCGACCACCCGGCCGGCTCCGTCGGCGACCGGGAGGAGATAGAGGGCGGAGGCGTGGACGGCCTCCAGCATGCCGCGCACCCAGGCGGGCACCTCCGGCGGCGCCGCCGGCTGGTCCTCCGGCGGGCGCTCGACGCCTTGGGCGATCTCGACCAGGTCGAGTCCGCTGTGCTGAGCCATCCTGGCGAGCTGCTCGGCGGCCTCGCCCGGTCGGATGTTCATCTCGGTGGCGAGCCGTGCCGTGGCCTCGTCGAGGATGGCTTCCCTGCGCATGTGGTGACGCAGCCTGGCCAGCTGCTCACGCACTCTCGCCGTGGCCGCACTGGTCTCGTAACGGCTCAACGGCGGGTACTTGCTCACATAGCTGTCATGCCCTGAGGGGCAGTGACAAAGTTCGTTTCAGACTCTTCTTTAGTAAACAAACGGTGTGGAGCCGCTGGGCCGCTCTCGGAGGACCGGCCCAGCGGCGGTACGGAACAGAGCTTCGGGCGGCAGGCGCCCCTAGACATTGAAGATGCTGACGCCACCCGGGCCGACCAGGAACCCGAGGACGATGAGGACGATCCCCCACAGGAGGTCGCGACGGGCCAGAATCACGTAGATCCCGGCGATGACGAGGATTACCGCGATGATCCAGAGCAAAGTAGCCATGCGCCTTCACTGCCCCCAGCGGAGGCTCCATAACATGTTTTTCAGCGGACCAAGGGGCAGGGTCATTTCATGACCACTTTCGGCTATTTCCTGTCCTGCGAAGAGCACGGCCCGAAGGAGCTGGTCCGGCAGGCCAAGGCCGCCGAACGCGCCGGCTTCGAGGCCCTGTGGATCTCCGACCACTTCCACCCCTGGCTCGACGAGCAGGGCCAGGCCCCGTTCGTCTGGTCGGTGATCGGCGCCCTGGCCGAGGCCACGTCCCTGCCGATCACCACCGCCGTGACCTGCCCGCTGGTCCGCATCCACCCGGTCGTCGTCGCCCAGGCCGCCGCCACCACCGCGGCGCTGACCGGCGGGCGCTTCCGGCTCGGCGTGGGCACCGGCGAGGCGCTCAACGAGCACGTCGTCGACTCCCGCTGGCCGCCGCTCAGCGAGCGGCTGGAGATGCTGGAGGAGGCCGTCGAGATCATGCGCGAGCTGTTCACCGGCAAGCTCGTGACGCACCGGGGCCGCCACTACAACGTCGACACCGCCCGCCTCTACACGCTGCCGGACGAGCCGGCCCCCATCTTCATGTCCGGGTTCGGGGAGAAGTCCACCGAGCTGGCCGCGCGCATCGCCGACGGCTACATCACCACCATGCCGGACGCCGACGCGGTCAAGCGCTTCCACGAGGCGGGCGGCGCGGGCAAGCCGGTCTGCGGCGGGCTCAAGGCGTGCTACGCCACCGACGAGGCCGAGGCCCGCAGGACCGTCCACCGGCTGTGGCCCACCCAGGGCATCAAGGGCGAGGCCTCGCAGCTGCTGCCCCTGCCGCGGCACTTCGAGCAGCTCGCCGAGATGGTCGGCGAGGACGAGGCCGTCGGCTCCAGCCCGGTCGGGCCCGACCCCGACCAGCACCTCCAGGCGATCCGGCAGTACGTGGACGCCGGCTTCGACGAGGTCTACGTCAGCCAGATCGGCCCCGACCAGGACGCCTTCTTCGACTTCTACGCCAAGGAGGTGCTGCCCCGCCTGCGTTAGAGGGGGAGGCGGAGGCCGGGTCAGCCGCGCCGGGCGGCGTTCTTGACCCGGCGCAGGATGCGGTCCCACTCGGTGCCGAACGGGTTGTCCTGCACCAGGTACGTCCACGTCGCCGCGGGCCGCCTCAGGTCCGGCTCCGGCGACTCGAACGCCTCCAGCGAGCGCCGCTCCACCTCGGCCAGCAGCGACTTGTACTCCGCCACGGCCTCGCGGTGGAACTCGTCGATGGGGCTCATGCGGCCCAGCGCCCGCAGGTGGATGCCCTCGCGCAGGTCCTGGAGGAAGGCCAGGTGCTCGGTCCAGCAGGTGTCGATGGCGTGCAGCACGATCTGCCGGGCCGTCTCGTCCCTGGTGTCCTCGGGCAGCTCCGCCCAGCGCTCGGCGTCGGCCGCCTCCAGCGCCCTGGAGGCGGCGTCGCCGTGCAGGACCTTGTCGCGCCACTCCAGGATCAGCTCGCGCTGCTGCTCCAGCAGCCGGGTGTAGCGCCAGGTGTTGCGGTGGATCTCCAGGTTGACGCCCTCGGCGACGCGCTGGGCGTGCCCCACCAGGTAGGCCCCGCGCCGGTGCCGTACCACGCCGTCGGGATCGGCGGCCGGCGGCCGCTCGTCGGGGACGAACTGCGTGATCAGGTCGTCCTGCATGCTGACGAAGAAGACCGAGCCGCCCGGGTCGCCCTGGCGGCCGGCCCGGCCGCGGAGCTGGTCGTCCAGGCGGCTGCTGGCGTGGCGGCCGGAGCCGATGACGTACAGGCCGCCCAGCTCGGCCACGCCCTCGCCGAGGCGGATGTCGGTGCCGCGCCCGGCCATCTGGGTCGAGACGGTGATCGCGTCGCGCTCGCCGGCCCGAGAGATGATCGCGGCCTCCTCGGCGTCGTTCTTGGCGTTGAGCACGACCGGCTCCATGCCGCGCCGCTGGAGCAGTCTGGCCAGGTTCTCCGACTCGGCCACGTCGAGCGTGCCGATGAGGATAGGCCGGCCGGTGGCGTGGACCCGCTGGATCTCCTCCACCAGCGCCGCGTCCTTGTCGGGGACGGCCGGGTAGATCCGGTCGGGCTCGTCCTCGCGTACGCACGGCCGGTTGGACGGGATCACCGCCACCTTGAGGCCGTAGAACTCGCCGAGCTGCTCGCTCACCGCGACCGCGGTGCCCGTCATGCCGCAGATCTGCGGGTAGCGGCGGATCAGGCCCTGGACCGTGATCGAGTCGAGGATCTCGCCCTTCTCGCTGGGCGGCAGCGCCTCCTTGGCCTCCACCGCCGCCTGCAGGCCGTTGGGCCAGCGCTGGAGCAGCGCCACCCGGCCGCGCGAGGGGTTGATGAGCTGCACCTTGCCGTCGCGCACGATGTAGTCGACGTCGCGGGTCAGCAGCGCGTGGGCGTGCAGGGCCAGGTTGAGCTCGATGAGCGCGCCGGGCTCGTTCTCGTCGTAGAGCTCGACGCCGAGCAGGTTCTCCACGCTGTCGGCGCCCTTGGGCGTCAGGTAGACGTTGCGGGCCTGCTCGTCGATCTCGTAGTGGTAGCCGCGCACGAGCTGCCTGACCAGCGCCGCCATCTCGGGCACCGCGTCGCCGGGGTCGGCCGCGCCGGCCATCACCAGCGGCACGCGGGCCTCGTCCACGAGCACGGAGTCGGCCTCGTCGATCACCGCGACCTCGGGGGCGGGCACGATCAGCTCGGCGGCGTCCGTACGCAGGCGGTCGCGCAGCACGTCGAAGCCGATCTCGCTGACCGGCCCGTACGTCACGTCCTTCGCGTACGCCGCCCGCCGCTCCTCCGGCGAGGAGTTCTGGTCGATCCAGCCCACGCTCACGCCGAGCGCCTCGTAGAGCGGCGCCATCCACTCGGCGTCCCGGCGGGCCAGGTAGTCGTTGACGGAGATCACGTGGACCCGCTTGCCCTGCAACGCGTAGCCGGCCGCGGCCATCGCGCCCGACAGCGTCTTGCCCTCGCCGGTGGCCATCTCGGCCACCTTGCCGTCGAGCAGCGCCAGGGTGCCGAGGAGCTGCACGTCGTACGGCCGCAGCCCCAGGGTGCGGTCGGCGGCCTCCCGCGCCACGGCGCAGAACTCGGCCAGGTCGCCCATGCCGGGCCTGGGCAGCTCGGCCAGCCCCTTGATCCGCTCGGCGCGCTCGCCAGCCGCCTTGACGACCTTCTGGTAAGGGGTCAGGGGGACGCCGCCTGGACGGTCCAGGAGATTCCTGAACATTCCCTTGAATGAGGCCACAGTTCCTCCAACGCACGCTTCGCCGTCACCGTTCCCCCGATGGCGGGGTGGGAGCGCAGCGGCGACGCGGGCGCGCGCCGCCGTACCGGACCTTAACCCATCCGGCCGCGTGGACCGATCGACTCGCGCCGCCGCCCCTGCTCCGCCCCCGCCCGGGCCCGCCTCAGCCGGTCTCGGGCCGGGCCGCGAGGACCGCCACCGCCGCCAGCAGCAGCGCGCACCCGCACCAGGCGAGCGGGGCCAGCCGCTCGCCGAACAGCAGCACGCCGAGCAGCGCCGCGCCCACCGCCTCGCCCAGCGAGATGATCGAGACGGTGGTGGCGCGCAGCACCGTCAGCGCGCGGAAGAACAGCCCGTACGCCAGCGCCGTCGGCACCGCGCCCAGGTAGAGCAGCAGCGCCACCGAGGCCGGGCTCACCTCCGGCACCACGTGACCGGTCAGGGCGAACGGCGCCAGGCAGGCCGCGGCCACGACGAAGCCGCCGGCCGCCGTTCCCGCCGGGTCGTCGTCGCGGCGGTGGCGGGACAGGAGGGTCACCCCGGCGTAGCCGGCGGCCGAGGCGAGCGCGAAGCCGATCCCGGCCGCCGCCGAGCCGCCCGCCCCGGGCCCAGTTCCGTTCAACGCGGCGCTGTTCGATACGGTCCCGTTCAACGCGGTTTCGGCCGTGAGCAGGACCAGCCCGGCCAGGGCGGCGGCCAGCGAGCCGAGGGCGAGCGCGCCGAGCCGCTCGCGCAGCAGGAAACGGCTGCCCAGCGCGGCGAGCACAGGCGTGGCGCCCATCGTGACGACCGTCGCCACGGCCACCCCCGCGCGGTCGATCGCGGCGAAGTACGCGGTCTGGTACAGGGCCATCCCGGCCCCGATCGGCACCACGCGCCGGCCGAACCGCGCGGGCCGGGGCGCGAGGGCCAGCAGGAAGGCGGCGCCGAGCAGGTAGCGCCACAGGGACACGCCGACGGGGCCGAGCCCGCCGAGGTCGAAGAGAAGGGAGCCGGCCGCGCCGCCGGTGCCCCAGGCGGTCGCGGCCACGGACACGTAGACGGCGCCCCGCCGGGCGGAGACATGGGTCATGACAGGAGCTCTCCGGAGGAGGTGGTGGAAAGGGGCCCGTACGCGGGCAGCGACCACCCCCGGATCACTCGGATCGGATCCGGAAAGTCCGTGCGAGGCCGCCCGCTACAGGGCGGGCGGCGGGGAGCAGATCAGACGTCGCGGCACGACGCCCAGCCTAGCGACGTCCCGATCGGCGAGCATCACGGTTTACGGGCCACGCCGCCGAGGAGCAGCTCCTCCCAGGGCGCGAGCGGCCCCGGCACGCGCTCGTCGGGCCGCCACTCCGGGAAGTGCACGACGCCCGGCTCCTCCAGCGCCAGCCCGTCGAAGTAGGCGGCGATGACCTCCCTCTCGCGGAAGTAGCCGGTGCCCATCGTGGCCTGGAGCAGCACCTCCAGCGCCTTGGCCTTGGGGCTGGGGGAGGCCATGAAGTTGGAGGCGGCCAGGTAGCTGCCCGGCGGCAGGGCCGCCATGTAGCGGCGCACGAGGCCGTGCGGGTCGTCCTCGTCGGGGAACAGGTGCAGCAGCCCGACGGCCATGATCGCGGTGGGCCGTGACAGGTCGATGAGCCGGGTCAGCGACGGGTGCCCGAGCACGGCCGCGACGTCGCGGGCGTCGGCGGTGATCGCGTCGGCGTACGGGTTGCCGTTCATGATCGCGCGGGCGTGCGGCTCGACCATGGGGTCGATGTCCACGTACACCACCCGGCAACCCGGATCGGCGAACTGGGCGACCTCGTGCGTGTTCTCCACCGTGGGCAGCCCCGCGCCCAGGTCCACGATCTGGCGGATGCCCGCCTCGCGCACCAGGAAGTCCACGACCCGGCCGATGAAGGCGCGGTTGCACCAGACGAGATCGACGACCTCGGGCACCGCGTCCTTGAGCCGGCGGGCCACCGAGCGGTCGGAGGCGAAGTTCTCCATGCCGCCGAGCAGGGCGTCGTGGACCCGGGCCACGCTCGGCCGCGACGGGTCCACGCCGGGTGGGGCCCACTCTCGCGGGCTGTCGAGACTCACCTGACCCCCTCGTCGCGCTCGCTCCGATGCGCGGATCGTATCCGCACCCGGCGCCCCGATGCCCTCTCTGGCGGTCGTTTGTCAGGAGAGTCAGGCCGGGATGTGGGCGGTCACGCGGCGGGCGCCCCGGCCGGGAGCGCCCGGGGCGCCGGCGCGAGGAGCAGGCGCCGCAGTACGGGCGCGAGCGGCCGCTCCACGTACCGGTGCACCGCGTACGCCGCCCCCAGCATGGCCAGGACCAGCCCGGCCACCAGCACGTGCGCCTCCACCCGCCCGCCCAGCCTGGCCAGGACGACGAACCCGACGTGCGCGTGCAGCAGGTACAGCGGGTACGTCAGCGCCCCGGCGGAGGCCAGCCACGGCCGCCCGAGCCGCCGGGTGGCCCGCAGCGCCACGAGCGTCATGACCAGGAAGGCGGCGACCACCACGGCGGTGACGACCACGGGGGAGTACTCGACGCCGTAGCGCCGCCCGACCGCGTCGGCGTACCCGAGGGCCCGGTGGACCGCGTTGCCCAGGCAGATCGGCACCAGCAGCGCGATCTGCGGGCTCGGCCCGAACCGGTGGAGCAGGAACAGCGCCATCCCCGCGATGAAGTAGTGCGCGAACTCCGACTGCACGAGCAGGTCCGCCGCGCGCGGCAGCAGGCCCGCCTCCACCGCGAACGCCAGCCCCAGCCACGTCCACATCCCCGCCAGGACCCGGGCCCGGCTCGTCCCGACCCAGGTGAGCAGCAGGACGACCAGGTAGAAGCGCAGCTCGGCCCAGAGCGTCCAGTAGACGACGTCCACGTTGGGGACGTCCGGCACCGCCTGGAACATCGTCAGGTTCGCCAGCACCTGCGGCAGCGTCACCCGGAACAGCCCGTGTCCCAGCGCGGCCGTGACCAGCGCCGTGACCGCGACGCCCACCCAGTACGCCGGATAGAGCCGCACCACCCGCGACACCAGGAACCGCCGGGGGCCGCGCCCCCACGCGCTCATCAGCACCACGAACCCGCTGATCAGGAAGAACAGGTCCACGCCCAGGTAGCCGTACTTCGACCAGCCGCTCTCGGCCGCGAGGACGACGGGGCTGGTCCCGCCGGCCCAGCCGGAGAAGGTGTAGTGGAACAGCACGACGGCGAGCGCCGCCAGCAGCCGCAGCCCGTCGATCTCGTACAGCCGTCTCTGCGCGACGGCACGGTTCTCCATGACGGCACGGTGCGCCCGGCCGGTTGCGGGCGGGTTGACGGCAAGTGCTTTGCAAGACGTTTAGGCGGCCGTTGCCCGGTAAGTCGGAGGGAGCCCGAGGAAGAAGACGAAAGAGAGAGAGGAGCGAGCTCTCATGGAGCTCTGGGACTATCGACCTGACGTCTACGACCGAGGCCAGAGCCTGGATCTCGTGGGCTACCACGTCCAGGCGACGGACGGCAAGATCGGGTCCATCGACGAGGCGACGTACGACGTAGGCGAGAGCTACGTCATCGTCGACACCGGCCCCTGGATCTTCGGCAAGAAGGTCATGCTCCCGGCACAGGTCATCACGAGCATCGACCCCCAGGAGCGCAACGTGTACGTGGCGCGCACCAAGGCCGAGATCAAGGACGCACCGGAGTTCGACGAGGCCCGGTTCAAGGAGCCCGACTACCGCGCGGGACTCGGTGACTACTACTCCCGGTTCCCCCGGTAGCTCCTGACCTGCCGTGAGAGGGGCCGCGCCCGCAAAGGGCGCGGCCCCTCGCCGTTCCCGTTCCCGTACCTGACAAAAGATGGCAGGTACGGATGGAACGCTGGAGCCATGACGACGAAGGCGAAGCTCCTCGCGGTCAGCATCGACTGCCCCGAGCCCAGGAAACTGGCCGAGTTCTACCACGGGATCACCGGCTGGGAGATCACGTACGCGGAGGACGAGTACGCCGCCGTGAGCGACGGCACGACCAACATCTACTTCGGCCGCGTCCCCGGCCGCGAGCCGGCGGCCTGGCCCAGCGACCACAAGCAGTTCCACCTGGACCTCCAGGTGCCGGACGTGGAGAAGGCGGCGGCGGAGTACGTGGCGCTCGGCGCCACCCGGCCCGACTTCCAGCCGGGCGTCACCGAGGAGGGGACGCGCTGGATCGTCCTTCAGGACCCGGCGGGCCACGCGTTCTGCGTCTGCCGCGAGACGTCCTGAAACATCTGCGGTGAGGCGCCCCGCGAGGGGAAGATGTCGGTGCAGGTCGCGGGGGCGGCCGAGCGATATTTAGGCAACGATCCGCCGAAAGTATGATTCGCACGCTCCACGAGCCTCCTAAGCTGGAGCAATGCTCGTGGAAGGATCCCTGCCCCTGCGTGGGCGCCCATGACCTGGGCCGGCCTGATCATCGCCCTGGTGGGCGCGCTGGGCTACGCCCTGGGCGCCGCCCTGCAACAGTACGAGGCCGTGGCCGAGGGCGCCTCGCTCAAGCTCGTCCGCCGCCCCCGCTGGTGGATCGGCGGCGTCATCGGCTTCACCGGGGCCTGCCTGCACGCCGTGGCGCTCAGCCTCGCCCCGCTGGTCGTGGTGCAGCCCATCAGCGTGGCCACGCTGGTGTTCGCGGTGCCGCTGGCCGCGTTCCTGTACGGGCGCAGACCGTACCGGGCGGAGATCATCGGCTCGCTCGCCGTGGCCGTGGGGCTGCTCTGGCTGATGCTGCTGGTGCCCGAGCACGACGTGACGCCGCGTCTCGGCAACGGGAGCGCGCTCGGGTTCCTGGCCGTGATCGGCGGGATCGTGCTGGTCACGCAGCTCGCGGCGGCCCGGATGCACGGCCCGGGGCGGGCGATGCTGCTGTCCGTCGGGGCGGGCGTGGTCACCGCGAGCGTGTCCACGTTCGTGCGGGTCGTGGGCGGCGGCATGGAGGGCGACTGGGGGCGGCTCGTCCATTGGTTCACCCTCGCCGTGCCCGTGCTGCTGGTGTGCGCCGTGGTGCTGCTTCAGCGCTCGTACGCGGTGGGCTACTTCGGCATCGCCTACGCCGGCGTGCAGGTCGTCGATCCCATCACCTCGGTCCTGGCGGGGGCGCTGCTGCTCGGCGAGCCGCTGCCGACCAGCCCGGCCACGGCGGTCCCGGCGATCCTGGCCGCCGCCCTGACCATCGGCGGCACGGTCACCCTGGGCCGCCTGGCCCCCGACCACACCCGCCCGGCCGCCTCCGCCGCGGCCACGGCGCCGAGCCCGGTCACGGCCGCCTCGGACGCTCACTGACCGCCTGCCGCTCCTGGGAGGCCGCGGGCGGCTCGCCCGGGGGGCGCCAGGCCAGCACCTCGTCCAGGGAGCGCACCAGCAGGTCCGGCATCATCCTCGCCCCCAGGGACACCGCGGCGTCACGTACCCTCACGGCGACCGGGTTGCGCAGCTTGGTGGCCCGGCAGACGCTCCACGACCGCCGCGCCACCTTCCGCGTACGCGCCAGCCGCGCCGCCGTGTAGGCGCCCAGATCGCCGCCGGCCGCCGCGTGCGCGAGCACCACGGCGTCCTCGATGGCCTGGCAGGCGCCCTGCCCGAGGTTCGGCGTCATGGCGTGGGCCGCGTCGCCCACCAGCACCGCCCTGCCCCGGTGGTAGGCGGGCAGCGGCTCGGCCAGGTGGTGGACGTCGTTGCGGATGATCCGCGCCGGGTCGGCCGCCCGCAGCAGCGCCGGGATCGGCTCGTGCCAGCCGCCGAAGCGGCGGATCAGCTCCTCCCGCTCGTCGGCGAGCACGGCCCCCTGGGGCAGCACGTCGGTGGCGTACACGTAGACGAGGTCGCCGGCCAGCGGGCTCACCCCGAACACCCGCCCCCTGCCCCAGCTCTCGGTGCTGCGGATCTCCAGCTCCCCCCGGGGGACCAGCCCGCGCCAGGCCGTCACCCCCGAGTAGGCCGGGCCGGGGTGCCCGGGGAACATCGCCCGCCTGACCGGCGAGTGGATGCCGTCCGCGCCCACCACGAGGTCGGCCCGCAGCTCCTCGCCCTCCTCGGTGCGGACCACGCCGCCCTCGGGGTCCACCCGCGACACGGCCGTGCCGAGCCGCAGGGCGTCCGGGCCGAGGGCGTCCACCAGCACCTCCATCAGCCTCGCCCGCAGCATCACCACCACCGAGTCGTCGTACCGGCCCGCGGCGGCCTCGGGCGTGGTGCGCATCAGCCACCGCCCGTCGGCGCGCTTGATCCCCACCTGGCCCTGGATCCTGGACAGCGCCCGGATCCGGTCGCCGAGGCCGAGCGTGTCGAGCGCCTTGAGCGCGTTGGCGGAGATCGCCAGCCCCGAGCCGACCGGCTCGATCGCGGGCGCCCGCTCCAGCACGCGCACCTCCCAGCCGCGCTGCCGCAACGCGATCGCGCCGGCCAGCCCGCCGATCCCGGCTCCGATGACCACTGCCTCCGGCATGTCAGGTCCTCCCGCTCACTACGTCTGTAGTGACAGGCTACTACGCCTGTAGTCCGCCCGCACTACCGCTGTAGTATCGACTTCCGTGAGACGCTCGGACCTCGTCGCGGACACCGCCATCGCCCTGCTGGCCGAGCGCGGCATGCGCGGCCTCACCCACCGGGCGGTGGACGAGGCGGCGGGCCTGCCGCCCGGCTCCACGTCCAACCTGGCCAGGACGCGGGCCGCGCTGCTGGAGCTGACCCTGGCCCGCCTGACGGAGCTGGAGGCGGCGGTGCTCGCCCCCGCCCTGGAGGCCGAGACCCTCGACCGCGCCGCCGCCCCCGGCCTCCTGGCCCGGGCGCTGCACGCCCAGCTCCAGGACCGCGCCCGCACGCTGGCCCGCTACGAGCTGGCCCTGGAGGCCACCCGGCGCCCCGAGCTGCGCGCGATCTACGACCGCGCGGGCCGCCGCTTCCGCGACCCGGCCGTCGCCCTGCTCGCCGCCCTGGGCTCCGCCGCCCCGTCCCGCCACGCCCGCCAGCTCGTGGCCTTCGGCGAGGGCCTGATGTTCGACGCCATCGCCGGCGCCGGCACCACCCCCACCCTGGACGAGCTCGGCCAGGCCGTCGACGACCTCCTGGCCGGCATGCTGCGCTGAACGCGCGCCCGTCTCCCGGGTCCGCTCAGGTCAGGACGGCTTGGCCGGACGGACCTGTCAGGGTCGCGGTCAGGTGAGGGGTGGGCTCCTGGACGAGGGGCGGGACGGGGGCGCCGAGGGACTCCAGGTCCGCGCGGAGGCGGGCGGGGTGCGGGTGGGCGAGGGTGAGCGAGGTCAGCTCCGCCTGCGGCAGGCCGCTCGCGGTGGGGTGGCGGGTGGTGCCCCAGTCGATGAGGAACGGCACCAGCCCGCCGTGCCCGGCGTGCCGCGGCGGGGTGAGCCGCCAGGTCAGCAGGTCGCCGGACGGGGCGCGGCGGGACATCTCCCGCGGCTCGCCCGGGTCGTACCCGCGGGCGCGGGCGCGGGCCACGGCCGCGTCCAGGTCCTCGACCGTCACGGCCCAGCCCACCAGGGCGGGCCCGGTTAGCTCGTCGATCCGGAACCACCGTGGCGCGGCCGGCTCCTCCTGCTCCGGGTCGGGCCCGATGAGCTCCAGGTAGCCGCGGCCGCCGAGGCCGATGAGCCGGTTGCGGGTGCCGAGCCCCGGGTGCCGCCCGCCCGTGGCGGCCCGCACGCCGAGCAGGCGCTCCAGCTCGGCCGCGGTGGCGTCCAGGTCGGGGGTGGCGTACACGAGATGGTCCAACGTCATGACGGGCATTGTCCCCCGGGGTCCAGCGGGCCGGGGTCCAGCAGGCCGGGGTCCAGCGGGCCGGGGCTCAGCAGGTCGGGCGGTAGGGCAGCTCCGGGAGCTGCCGGGCCCACTCGGCGGGGGAGAGCGGGCCGTAGCGGGAGCAGATGGACGCGGCCGGGTTGCGGGGCGGCCGCGCGGGCTCCAGATCGAGGGTGAGGACGAGACCGCGCCCCGCCAGCACCCGCAGCTCCCGCCCGCCCGGGACGAAGACGGCCTGCGCGGGCCGGTCCACCCCGGCCGCCGCCACCGCCCGCTCGGCGACCAGCAGCGGGCGCTCCCCGAGCCGCCACACCCGGACGCGGTCGCTGTCGGTGACGGCCAGCAGCCGCCCGTCGGGGCTGAAGCGCAGGCGGCCGGGCGAGGGACGTAACCGGGTCATGGCCGTGGGCACGCCGTCCAGGCCGTAGACCGCGATGCCGCTCTCCTCGGCGATCGCCACCCGCCGGCCGTCCGGCGCGAACGCCGTGTACTCCCACGGCATCCGGTCCAGCCAGGCCGCCCGCGCCTCCCGGCCGTCGCGCCTGATCCGGGAACGGCGGCCGGCGAACACCAGCGCCACCCGGTCGCCGGGGCCGACCACCGCGTACTCGCCGACGAAGACCGCCCGCCGGGCCCGCAGGTCCCACGCCCACCGCTCGCCCGACTGCCGGGCCGCCGCGAACAGCAGCCCGCCGCCCGGGCTGAACCACGCCGCCTGCTCGCCGGGCGCGCCCAGCCCCCGCCCGAACGGCGGCCCGACCGCGGGGGAGCCGAGGGTCCACAGGTACGAGCGGTCCACGCCGACCAGCGCCAGCGTCCGTCCGTCCGGCGACCAGGCCAGGGCGCGCACGCTCTGCTCCGGCCCCGCCACGCGGGCCAGCTCGCGGCCGGTGGCGAGGTCGTAGACCCGCAGCGTGCCCTCCTCCAGCGCGGCGAGCAGGGCGCCGTCGCCGCTGATGGCGTGCAGCGTGCGCGGCCCCGTGCGCGGATCGGCGAACACCGCCACCGCCGCGTCCGGGGCCGTCAGCGCCCGCCACGCCTCAGGGACCGGCGCCAGCCGCCAGGCGGCCACGCTCAGCCGGCGGGCGGTGACCGGGTCGGTGAGCCGGAGCTGCTCCGCCCGCGACGCCGCCACCCTGGCCATCGCCCCCTCCAGCCGCCGCTCGGCAGCGCCGCGCTGCGCCATCCCCTGCCAGAGCCCCACTGCCAGCACCACTGCCAGCACCACCGGCAGCAGCGCCGCCACGGCCGCCCACCGCCGCCGCGTCCGCCTGCGGGCCCTGGTGAGCGCCGCGTCCAGGAAGGTCTGCTCGGCCGGGTTCAGCGTCAGCCGCCGCCGCCCGCCGGCCGCCCAGGCCAGCGCCCGGTCCAGCGGCTCGCCCCGCAGCAGCCCCGCGGCGCGGCGGCCGTCCGCCTCCCAGCGCCGCGCGGCCGCCGCCAGCTCCCGGTGGACGGTCAGGCCGTCCCGCTCGGCGTCCAGCCACTCCCGCAGCCGCGGCCAGGCCCGCGGCAGCGCGGCACAGGCGATCCCGACGCCCCCCGCCGGCGCTCCCGGCTCCTCCGTCTCGGCGAGCAGGCCCTCCTTGGTGTACGCCGCCAGCACCCGGCCGAGGGCCGCGGCCTCGTCGGGCGGGCGTCCCGCCAGCAGGTCGTCCCTGGCGGCCGGGGCGACGGTGGCGGCGTCCGGGCCGGCCAGGCGCAGGAACACCTCCGGCACCAGGTCCTGCTCGCCCGGCCCGAGCCGCTGGTAGACGGCCTCGGCCCGGTCGCCGAGCGGCGGGTCGTCCACGGGCTCGGGGGGCGGCAGCGGGCCCTGCTGGGACTGGGGCACGTCGAGCAGGGACATCAGGAGTTGGCGGGCGGCAGGGCGGCGCTCGGGGTCGGGGTGCAGGGCGGCGGCCACCAGGGCGCGCAGGGGGCGGTCCAGGCGTTCGCCGCCGCCTAATCGGCGCTCGGGGCCGTAGGCGGCGAAGAGCATCAGCCGCCCCCAGGCGTGCACGTCCCCCGCGGCGCCATCACCCCCGTCGTGGGCGGTGCCGTGCAGGCCGAGGCCGACCAGGCGGGGGCCCTCCGCGCTCAGCAGCACCTTGTCCGGGGTGAGCGCCCCGTGGGCCGCGCCGGCCTCGTGGACGGCGGCCAGCGCCGTGGCGGTGGCGGCGGCCAGCCGGTAGAGCTCGCCCCCCGCGTACGGCCCGTGCCGGTCCACGGCCCGCCGCAGCGTGAGCCCGGGGACGTACTCGCTGACCAGGTAGGGCGGATCGGCGTCCGGGCAGGCCGCGACGACGGCGGCCACCGACAGCGAGCGCACCCGGCGGGCGGCCGCGACGTCGCCGCGGGCGGGCATCGCCAGCGCGTACCGCTCGCCCGCCTCGTCGTACGCCTCGCGGACGCTCACCCGCCCGCCGCCGTCGAGCCGGGCGCCGAGCCAGTAGCCGCCCAGCCGGTCAGTCATGCGGGATGGGACGCCGCCTCTCTACGAGCGGTTCAGCAGCCGGGCCCGGTGCTCCGGCCATTCCTCTTCGAGGATGCCGAAAACGGCGGTGTCGCGCCAGGTGCCGTCGGGCCGCTTGCGGTGGCGCCGCAGCGTGCCCTCGTGCACGCCGCCGATGCGCCTGATGGCGGCCTGGGAACGCAGGTTGAGCGCGTCCGTCTTGAGCATGACGCGGTTGTACCCGAGCCCGAAGGCGTGGTCCACGAGCAGCAGCTTGCAGGCGGTGTTGACGGCGGTGCGCCAGACGGCGCGGCCGTACCAGGTCCAGCCGATCTCGATGCTGGCCTCGAAGCCGGGCACGTCGCAGTAGGTGGTCCAGCCGACCGCCCGGCCGCCCTCCCGGGGCACCACGGCGAAGGGGACGTGCTTGTCGTCGTGGATCAGCCCGAGGGCGATCTTGCCCAGTTCCTCCTCGGTGCGCGGCGTGGCGGTCGGCAGCCACCGCCAGACCTCGTCGTCCCCGCCGCCGGCCGCGAACAGGTCGGGGAGGTGGGACAGGGAGAGCGGTTCGAGCCGGACGGCGTCGTTCTCGAGCACGACGGGGGCGGGGAGCTGCGCGGTCATGACGGCAACCCTAAGGAGTCCCGGTCGTCCAGATAATGGCCACCTGCCGGTTTTTGTGAGGAACCACCTGTCGACACTCATACCGGCCGGTCGGTAGGCTCGCCGCATGGACTTCGCCTATGACCGAGTCACCGAGGACCTGCGCGAGCGCCTGCTCCGCTTCATGGACGAGTGCGTCTACCCGGCCGAGTCCGCCTTCGAGGAGCAGGCGGCCACGAGCGGCTGGAGCCCCCCGCCGCTGCTGGACGACCTCAAGGACGAGGCCAGGAAGCGCGGCCTGTGGAACCTGTTCCTGCCGGGCGAGCACGGCGCCGGGCTGACGAACCTCCAGTACGCCCCGCTGGCCGAGATCATGGGCCGGAGTCCCGCCATCGCCCCGGTGGCCACCAACTGCGCCGCCCCGGACACCGGCAACATGGAGGTCCTGGCGATGTTCGGCAGCGAGTGGCAGCGCAAGGAATGGCTGCGTCCGCTGCTCGACGGCGAGATCCGCTCGGCGTTCGCGATGACCGAGCCCGACGTGGCCTCCTCCGACGCCGCCAACATCGCCACCTCGATCACCCGCGACGGCGACGAGTACGTCATCAACGGCCGCAAGTGGTTCATCACCGGCGCGATGAACCCCAACTGCAAGATCTTCATCGTCATGGGCAAGACCAACCCGGAGGCGCCCAAGCACCGCCAGCAGAGCATGATCCTGGTGCCGCGCGACACCCCCGGCGTGCTGGCCAGGCGCGGGATGCAGGTCTTCGGCTACACCGACGCCGACCACGGCGGCCACGCGGAGGTCGTCTTCGAGGACGTCCGCGTCCCGGCGGCGAACCTCATCGGCGAGGAGGGCGGCGGCTTCGCCATCGCCCAGGCCCGGCTCGGCCCCGGCCGCATCCACCACTGCATGCGCCTCATCGGCATGGCCGAGCGGGCGGTCGAGATGATGTGCAGGCGGGCGCTGTCCAGGACGGCCTTCGGCAAGCCGATCGCGCAGCAGGGTGTCGTCCAGGACTGGATCGCCGAGTCCCGGATCAAGATCGAGCAGCTCCGGCTGCTCGTGCTCAAGACCGCCTGGCTCATGGACACGGTGGGCAACCAGGGTGCCCACACCGAGATCCAGGCGATCAAGATCGCCACTCCCGTCACCGTGGAGTGGATCCTCGACAAGGCCGTGCAGGTGCACGGCGCGGGCGGCGTCTCCCAGGACTTCCCGCTGGCCGCGCTGTGGGCGGGCGCCCGATCCCTGCGCCTGGCCGACGGCCCCGACGAGGTGCACAAGCGCTCACTGGCCCATCGCGAGATCAAGAGGTACATGTGAACGAGGCGGAGATCAAGGAACGGGTCGCGGCCTTCCTGGCCGGGCACGATCCGGCGGGGGACCGGCTGGAGTTCCTGCGGGCCCGGTTCGACGCCGGCCTGGCCTGGGTGTGGTTCCCCGAAGGGCTCGGCGGGCTGGGCGTGGCCCGCGAGCTGCAGCAGGTCGTGGAGCGGGAGCTGGCCGACACGCCGCAGATCAACGGCGGCAAGCAGGGCATCGGGCTCGGCATGGCCGCGCCGACGATCCTGGCGTTCGGCACGGAGGAGCAGAAGCGCCGCTTCCTGCGCCCGCTGTGGACCGGCGAGGAGATCTGGTGCCAGCTCTTCAGCGAGCCCGGCGCCGGCTCCGACCTGGCCACGCTCGCCACCCGGGCGGTCCGGGACGGCGACGAGTGGGTCGTGGACGGCCAGAAGGTCTGGACGTCCGGCGCCCACCACGCGCGGTGGGGCATCCTGGTGGCCCGCACCGATCCGGACGTCCCCAAGCACCGCGGCCTGACGTACTTCGTGTGCGACATGCACGCGCCCGGCGTCGAGGTGCGGCCGCTGCGGCAGATCACCGGAGAGGCCGAGTTCAACGAGGTCTTCCTCACCGGCGTGCGGCTCTCCGACGACCTGCGCCTCGGCGAGGTCGGCGACGGCTGGCGGGTCGCGCAGACCACGCTCATGAACGAGCGCGTGGCCATCGGCGGCGCGCCCACCCGCCGCGGCGGCGGTGTCATGGCCACCGTGCTGAACGCCTGGCGCGAGCACCCCGAGCTGCGTACCCACGACCTGCACCAGCGGCTGCTGTCGCTGTGGGTGGAGGCCGAGGTCACCCGCCTGTCGGGCGCGCGGCTGCGCGAGCAACTCGCCGCCGGGCAGCCGGGCCCCGAGGGCTCGGGCATGAAGCTGTCGTTCGCCCGGCTCAACCAGGCGCTGACCGGCTTCGACGTCGAGTTCCACCGCGACCTGGGCTACGACGACTGGACGTTCCGCCGCTCGGAGGACGTCGACTTCTACGGCCGCGGCCCCGGCTACCGCTACCTGCGGGCCAAGGGCAACTCGATCGAGGGCGGCACGTCCGAGATCCTGCGCAACATCATCGCCGAGCGGGTGCTCGGCCTGCCCTCGGAACCCCGCGTCGACAAGGACGTGCCCTGGAAGGACCTGCCGCGATGACCTCATCCGCGACCCTGCTGTACTCGGAGATCGAGGAGGAGCTGCGCGCGAGCGTGCGCGCCCTGCTGGCCGACCGCTGCCCGCCGGCCGCCGTGCTCAAGCGCGCCGAGTCCGAGCCGGCGGACCTGGACCTGTGGAAGACGCTGGCCGGCGAGATCGGCGTGGCCGGGCTGCTGATCCCGGAGGAGCTCGGCGGCGCCGGGGCCGGGCCCGGCGAGGCGGGCGTGGTGCTGGAGGAGCTGGGCCGGGCCGTGGCGCCGGTGCCGTTCCTGACCAGCGCCGTGCTGGCCACCCGGGCGCTGCTGCCCACCAGGGACGCCCTGCTCGGCGAGCTGGCCGAGGGGCGCAGGACGGCGGCGCTGGCGGTGTCGCTCGCGGCCTCGCCGTACCGGCCGCTGCGCGGCTCGCAGGTGCGGATCGAGGGCGGGCGGCTGACCGGGACGGTCACCGGGGTGGCCGGGGCGGACGTGGCCGACGTGCTGCTGGTGCCGGTGGACGGCGAGCTGTACGCGGCCGAGGGCGCCTCGGTGGCGGTCGTGCCCTCGCTGGACCTGACCCGGCCGGTCGCCACGGTGACCTTCGACCGGGTGCAGGCCCGGCGGGTGGGGGCCTGCGACCTGGCGGCGGTGCTGCGGTTCGGCGCGGCGCTGCTGGCCAGCGAGCAGCTCGGCGTGGCCGAGTGGTGCCTGGAGACGACGCTCGCCTACGTCAAGGAGCGCCACCAGTTCGCCCGGCCGATCGGCTCGTTCCAGGCGCTCAAGCACCGGCTGGCCGACCTGTGGCTGGACGTCGTCCGGGCCAGGGCCGCCGCGCGCAACGCGGCGGCCGACCCGTCGGGCGTCTCGGTGGCCGTGGCCCAGGCGTGGAACGCGGGGGTCGCGGTGCGCGTGGCCGAGGAGGCGTTGCAGCTCCACGGCGGGATCGGGATGACGTGGGAGCACCCCGTCCACCTCTATCTCAAGCGCGCCAAGGCCACCGAGATCGCGCTCGGCACGCCCGGCGACCACCGGGCGGCGCTGGCCTCACTCGCCGGCGTCCCCGGCCCCGAGGGAGGCGAGCAGTAGGTCGGCGAAGTGCCTGCCCACCTGGGCGCCGGTGAGCGGCCCGTCCGCGTGGAACCACGTGCCCAGGTGGTGCACCGAGCCGAAGAAGTAGTCCACGACCAGCTCGGCCGGGACCTTCGCGGCGAACACGCCGGTGCGCTGCCCCTCGGCCACCAGGGCGCGGAAGCGCTCGTGGTAGCGGCGGCGCTCGGCCCGCACGGTCTTCTGCGTCTCCGGGGCCAGCAGGTGCATCGACCGGAAGAAGATCTTGGAGTCGTCGAGGTTGGCGGTCGTGGTCTCCACGACGTCGGCGGCGGCGCGGTGCAGGCGCTGCTCGACCGTGCCGGGGCCGTCGGCGATCTGCGCCAGGCGGTCCATCTGCATGCGCAGCACCCGGCCGTAGATCTCGCGCAGCAGGTCGTCCTTGGAGTCGAAGTAGTGGTACATGGCGCCCTTGGTGACGCCCGCCGCCACGACGACCTCCTGCACGGAGGTGCTCTCGAACCCGCGCTCGGCGAACAGCCGGGTCGCCTCGGCCAGCAGGCGCTGCCGGACCGGTTCCTCTTTCACCTGATCCCCCTTGGTCACCGCCATAGCATACCGACTGGTCGGTCGCCCGTCTTGCCGGTGCCAATCACCTCACCTTAGGCTTGCCTTGGTTAAGGGGCGGGTATCCCTTGACCGGCGAGGGATCTTCGGCGTGGCAGATCCAGCATCATCACCTACTCTTTCGGGGAGTTTGCCGTGCCCGGTGGCTCGATCTACGTGCAGCCTAGCGACAAGTACACAGGAAACTCCGCGCAGTGGTGGTACGAGAAACTCTGGCGCGAGGACGCCCAGAACCGGCGCAGGTCCAGGTACGTCAAGGCGGGCGTGGGGTTCGTCGTCGGACTGGCGCTCGGGCTGCGCTTCGAGCTGGCCGCCGCCTCCGTGCTGGCCGGCCTCCTCGTCGCCGCCCTGGTGGCCGCGGGTGACTGGTACCTCGACTGGCGCGCCTTCCACGCCACCGCCGTCTGGCGCGGCGCCAAGCACGGCGAGACGATCACGGCCCGGCTGCTGCGCCGCTCGCTGAGCAGGCACGGCTACACCGTGCTGGACGGCCGCGCGGTCAAGGGCGAGGCGTCCATCGACCACCTGGTGATCGGCCCCGCCGGGGTGTGGATCGTGGACAACGAGTCCTGGAGCCCCGACACCGACATCAACGTCTACGCCGGGCGGCTGTTCTTCGGCGAGAAGTACGGCTCCAAGTACGCCCAGGGCCTGGTGCGCACCGCCGAGTCGTTCGCCGAGCTGCTGACCCGCGAGACCGGCATCCCGGTGACGATCTCGCCCATGCTGGCGGTCCACTGCGGGCTGCTGCCCAGGGGCGGCGTGTTCGTGGCCGAAGGGCTCACCGTGCTCAAGCCCCGGGTGGCCGCCAAGGTCATCAGGGCCGCCGAGGGCCGCGTCTACACCGACGAGCAGCTCGAACTGCTGACCCGCACCGCCGCCAAGGAACTGCTCAAGGCCGCCGCCTAGCACCCCGGCGCCTCCGCGGAAAGGGTCTTGAACCGCCCGGGGGTTGTCGGCAGTCTGGAGTTCCAGTGTCGGCCCGTGCTGCCGGGAGAACTGCGATGACGGACGCGACAACGCTCAATCACCTCCTGCTCGACTTATACGGCGCGCACCCGTCGGATCCGGACTGGCTGGCGAAATCCCTGGCCGTGCTCACGGACGACTGCGAGGTGGTCAACGTCCCGCTCGGCGCCACTTTTCACGGGCCTTCCGGGTACGCCCAGTTCATCCAGGCGTGGACGGCCGCCTTCCCCGGCAGCACGATCGAGATCACGAACTCCTTCGCGACCGGCGACCAGGGCGTGGTCGAGTTCATCGGACGCGGGACCCACGCCGGCACGCTGCTCGGCCCCGCCGGGACGATAGCCGCGACAGGGCGCCGGGCCGAGGTGCGCTTCTGCAACGTGCAGCGCTTCTCCGGCGGGAAGGTGAGCAGCTTCCACCAGTACTTCGACCTGATGGGCCTGCTCCGGCAGCTCGGCGTGTCACCCTCCCCGGTCTAGCCGGGCGCGGGGATCGGAAACGGCTCATGGACGCACCGGCGGACCGTTCCCTCGCCGATCTGGAAAGGGTGCTCGACCGGACCGCGGCGGCGCTCCAGGCGCACGGGGCCGCCACGGAGACGATGGAGGTGCTCTTCCGCGAGCTGTTCGCGACCCGACGGCAGGTGCCCGCGGACATCTGGGGAGAAGTGGTCGTCGGCGCGTGCCGCCGCCATCCCCTCGCGGGTCTTCTCCACCAGGACCCGTTCACCTTCCGCGCGTTCCGCAAACCGCGTGGATACGCGGGGGACGCGGTGCTGCTCGACTTCATGTACGCCGCCGAGGACGCGCTGATGCCGCCGGAGTGGGAGGCCGGCACCACGCTGGGCAAGCAGATCTGCCATTACACCTCCACCTGCTCGCAGGGGACCCGGGCCGCCCGGTCCCGCCGGCGCGTGATCATCGACATCCTGAACCGCCGGGCGGCCGGCACGCCGGGGCTGTCGGTGCTCTCCCTGGCGTGCGGGCATCTGCGCGAGGCCAGGTACTGCCCCGCCCTCCGGCAGGGGCGGCTGGGCCGTTTCCTCGCCGTGGACCAGGACAGGGAGAGCCTGGCCGTCGTCTCGCGCGAGCTGGGCCCGTGGGGAGTCGTCCCGCTGGCGGCCTCGGTCCGGGAGGTCCTCAGGGGCGAGGTGGTCCTGAGCGGCTTCGACCTGGTCTACGCGACCGGCCTGTACGACTACCTCGCCGACCCGGTGGCGCGACGGCTCTGCGAGCGGCTCCTGAGCATGCTCGCTCCAGGCGGCCGCTTCCTGGTCGCCAACGTGATGCCCACCTGCACCAGCGCCGCCTACATGGAGGCGTACATGGACTGGTGGCTGCTGTACCGCACGGAGGCGCAGCTGCTCAGGCTCGCCGAGACCCTGCCGGACGAGGACGTCGAAACGGTCCGCGTCTTCACCGACGAACTAGGACAGGTCGCCTTCCTGGAGGTCGAAAAGGCGGCGACGGGGCGCTAGGCCAGCGTCTCGATGAATGCGGTGAGCTGGGCGACGTTGCGGCACTCGTGCATCGGGACGATCGTGCCGTAGTCGCCCGCCACCGAGTCGCCGGTGTCCCACTGCTGCCGGGGCTCGGGGTTGAGCCAGTAGGCGTGGCGGGCCCTGGCGGCCAGCGACTTCAGCAGGTCGAGGGCGGGCGGCTGGTAGTTGGAGCGGGCGTCGCCGAGGATCAGCAGGGAGGTCCTGGGGCCGATGGCGTCGCCGTAGCGCTCGGCGAAGCGCTCCAGGCTGTGGCCGTAGTTGGTGCGGCCGAAGCGGACCATGTCGGCCTCGTTCGCGAGCCTGGTCATGGCCTCGACGACGTCGGCGCCCGGCTGGAAGAAGCGGGTGATCTCGTCCACGGTGTCCACGAAGCCGAACGCCCGCACCTTGGTGAACTGCTCGCGCAGCGCGTACGTCAGCAGCAGCGTGAAGTGCGCGAACGACGAGACCGAGTCGCTGGTGTCGCAGAGGATGACCAGCTCCGGCTTGTGCGGCCGGGGCGGCTTGAAGTGCGTGGTCAGCGGCACGCCGCCGCTCTGCAACGAGGCCCGCACGGTGCGGCGGAAGTCGAGCCGCCCGCGCCGGCCCTTCCTGTGCTTGATCGTCAGCCGCGCCGCCAGCCGCCTGGCCAGCGGGTGGACCTCCCTGCGCAGCCGGGCCAGGTCGGCCTTGGTGATGCGCAGGAAGTCGATCTGGTCGAGCGGGGGGCGTACGGCGGAGCGGGCGATGCGCTCGATGCCGGAGTCCTCGGCGATGCGCCGGCGGACGTCGGTGGCCACCTCCTCCTCGAAGCGCCGGATGCCGGCGTTGACCCGCTGGCGCACGGTCTTCTCGGCGAGCCCGCCGCGCTCCTGCCCGGCCAGCACCTCGCGCAGGATGCGGGCCATCAGCGTCTCGGGGGACAGCGCCCGCATGACGCTGTAGGAGAACCAGTTCTGCCGGCCGGGCCCGGCGGACTGCTGCCGCCCGAACCGGCCCACCATCGCCTGCGCGAACGCGCGCAGCTCCGCCTCGCCGCCGTCGGTCAGCAGGCGGGCCAGGTACGCGCGCAGCTCCTCGACGGTGGCGCTCTCCGGGTCCACCGGACGCTCGCGGGGCGCCTGCAGCTCGGTGGTGGCCGCCGGGAACCACAGGTCGAACAGCACGTCGAACCCCGGCCGGTAGGCCGGCTTCTTGACCAGCGTCGCGGCGTAGGCCGCCCGCAGCGACTCCCGGTCGGACAGCTCGACCACGCGCAGCGCGTTGGCGGCGTCCAGCCCCTCGGCCACCGACACCGGCACCCCGGCCTCGCGCAGCGCCTGCACGAACCCCACGTGCCGGTCGACCAGCGAGCCCGGCTCAGGCATCGGGGAGCCCCAGCTCCTTGACCGCCCGCGTGTGGTCGGAGGCGTGCTTGAGCACCACGCCCAGCGTGCCCGCCACGGTGGCCTCGTCCAGCTCCTCGCGGCCGAGGGCGAGCAGCGTGTTGGCCCAGTCGACGGTCTCGGCCACCGAGGGCGCCTTCTTCAGCTCCAGCGCGCGCAGCGTCGCGACGGTCCTGGCGAGCTGCTCGGCCAGGTCGGCCCGGATCGTCGGCACCTGGCTGAGCACGATGTCGCGCTCGCGCTCCGGCGTCGGGTACTCGATGTGCAGGTAGAGGCAGCGCCGCTTGAGCGCCTCCGACAGCTCGCGGGTGGCGTTGGAGGTGAGCACGACGTACGGCCGCCGCCTGGCCGCGATCGTCCCCAGCTCGGGGATCGTCACCTGGAAGTCCGACAGCAGCTCCAGCAGCAGCCCCTCGACCTCGACGTCCGCCTTGTCGGTCTCGTCGATGAGCAGCACGGTGGGCCGCTCGGACCTGATGGCCTTGAGCAGCGGGCGCTCCAGCAGGAACTCCTCGCTGAAGATGTCGTCGTCGGCGCTGGTCGCCTGGATGCGCAGGAGCTGCTTCTTGTAGTTCCACTCGTACAGGGCGCGGGCCTCGTCCAGGCCCTCGTAGCACTGGAGCCTGATCAGCTCGGCCCCGGTCGCCGCCGCGACCGCCTTGGCGAGCTGCGTCTTGCCGACCCCGGCCGGCCCTTCGACCAGCAGCGGCTTGCCCAGCGCCGCGGCCAGGAACACCGAGGTGGAGATGGCGTCGTCGGAGAGGTAGTCCACGGCGGCGAGCCGCGCCGTCACGTCGGCGGGCGAGTCGAACATCGATGCTCCTGTCTGCAGGCCGAACTTTATTCTAGCCCCAGGACGCCTTCCGCCACCGATTCGACCAGGATGCGGATGACCGGTATATTCCTTCCTGCAAGCGCCGCTAGCTCAGTTGGTCAGAGCAGCTGACTCTTAATCAGCGGGTCCGGGGTTCGAGTCCCTGGCGGCGCACAACCTCTGATCAGGCCCGGCTTCTGTTACGGCAGCCGGGCCTGATCTTTGATGGGGCCGTGACGAGGCCAGGGCGAGCGCGTCAGCGAACACCAGTCGGCGTCCGGCCTCGCGAATGAGGCGGGCTATGGCTTCGGCGGTGTCATGAGCGCCCTGTGGGTCGACGGTTACGTAGGTATCGGCCGTCAGCACGATGCTGGAATGACCTAGCTGGTCCTGAATGGCCTTGAGGTCCGCACCTGCCTGAAGCGCGAGACTGGCCGGCCGTGTTGAGTGGTGAAGAGGTAGCCACCGCCGTCTGCGCCGGGGAGGGCGAGTCCGGCCTGTTGGAGGTCGCAGTGACGGCATAGCGCGGTGACGGTGGTGCGATCGAGGGCAATGGTGCGGCGACTCCCGATCAAGATGGGTAATGGTGAGTGAATCGCGGGGATGTTTGCGATGATGAAGGGGGCCGGGTCGCGCGAGGGAGGTGAAGTGGGTGTCCTACAGTCCGAAGCTGGCGGCGGCGTTGTCGGGTGCCACGCTTCGTCAGCTCGCGCACTGGCGTAAGGCCAGTTCTGGGCGTGGCGCGGTGCTGGTGCCGGAGGTCTCGCCGGTGCGTCCGGTGCTGTATTCGTTTCGGGACCTGGTGGCGTTGCGTACGTGTGTGAAGCTGCGCAATGACGCGTCCTTGCAGAAGATCCGCCGGGCGTTGGACACGCTTCGCGACGACCTGCAGGAGCGTGAGCATCTGTCGGCGTACCAGTTGGTGACCGATGGTTCGACGATCTACTTGGTCGAGCAGGGTCAGGCCACCGATCTGGTGCATCGCAAGGCCAATCTCGTCATCCATGACATGGTCGAGGTGTTGCGGCCGTTCTACCGCGACGGACGGCACATTCCGGACCTGCTACGTCCCCGGGAGCACGTCACGGTCGACCCGGCGGTCCGCGGTGGGATGCCGGTGATCGAAGGGACCCGCGTGCCGTACGACGAGATTGCGGCGCTGCTGCGGGATGGTGTTCCGGCTGAGCGGATCGTGGAGTATTACCCTAGCGTGTCGGCCACAGCGGCGTTGGACGCCGCCGACTTCGCCGACTACGTCGACAGTTACGAGCCTCCCAGGGAGCAGCGTGAGGCTGCTGCTGGATGAGAACGTCCCCCGTCCGCTGCACCAGGTCCTGACGAGTTTCGTACTGAATCACGACATCGTCCACCTGCTGGATCTTCCTGGCTGGTCGGGCACGCGCGATGAGACCCTGTATCCGCGAGCCGCGGCCGAGGGGTTCCACGTGGTTCTCACCAACGACGGCCGTCAGATGCAGCGACCGCGGGAAGTGGCCGCTATCGCCGTCTCTGGTCTGCACCGGATCGAATATCCGCACAAGCACCCTGGGCTGGTCGGGATGGGCGCCGCGATCGCGACGGTTGCCGCTGGATTGCCGAGCGCGCTGGCGTTGCTGGAAGAATCCAGCGGACCACGCTTGATCACTTTACGAGGCGTCGATCCCACGGTGGCCAGCCGGCTACGGGTGATCGACCCTGCGCTGAATTCGCCCAAGTTCTGGCCTACGTCTTCGTAGCCTGAGGGAGCCGCCAGGCTCTTTGCATCAGGTGCGGAGGACTTCGGGTGATCTGTGCCCGGTCCGCTACGCCGAGTAGTGGTCGTGGTCGTGGCTCAAGTACTGCTGCGATGCGACCAGGAACGTTACTGGTTACGGAGGGCGGCGCCAGGATCGGCCGTCTGTTCCCGCGGCTGCGTCCCAGACCGTCTACGACCGGCAGCTGCGCGATCTGGGCTCGCAGATGTCAGTGGCGGCATCGTGGCTAGCCCGCCGGATTCCGACCTGGCACGAACCGCTGCGCCCTTTCCCGGCTGGCTACGCCAACGCATCGAAGCGATCATCTGGACCCTGAAGAACCAGCTCGGCCTCGAACGCCACAACGCCCGTACCACCGACGGCCTCTAACCGCCCATCGGTTACCGCCTCTGCTGCTTCCGGTGGTGTCCATGACAAATGGTGACAAGTGCGGTTATCGGAATGAATTCAGTGCTCATCAAGGAGCCTGAGCCACAGTCCTCCCGTCAGCCCCATCGGGCTCAGAAGTACGACCGTGAGAGGACTCGACATGACTAGACACGACCCCACCGGTCGGCCCGTCGCCCCCGTGGCGCCCGTGGACCGTCCCGGCCGGCGCTTCCTGACCCACGGCATGATCGCGGTCGTCTCGTTGGTCATCGGGGTGGGGATCGGCGCGGGTGGCGACACCGGGACCTCGGCGGCCTCCCCGCGCCCCGCCGGCACGGTGACCGAGACCGCGCGGGCCGCGTCTGTGCCTGCCGCGTCTGTGCCTGCCGCGTCCGTGCCGGCCGTGACCGGAGAGGTCGCCGTCGAGCCCGCGGTGAGCTCGGAGGGGGAAGGCGGACCGCTGGCCGCCTTCCCCGGTGACGGTCAGTACCTCGTCGGCGAGGACGTCAAGCCCGGCACCTACAAGACGGCCGGGGCCGACGGCTCCGGCTGCTACTGGGCCCGGCTGAAGGACGCCTCCGGCGAGCTCGACGCGATCATCGCCAACGACAACGTCCAGGGCCAGACCAGGGTGGCACTCAAGAAGGGCGAGTTCTTCGACACCAGCGGGTGCCAGGACTGGAAGCGGGTGGGCTGAGCTGACGTCGTTGTCCCTCGTCGTCCTGGTGATCGTGCTCGTGCTGGTCAGTGCGACGATCGCCTGTCTGGTCGCCTGTGGCCGCGCGGCGGACGAGCGCGTCGCGTTGAAGCCCGCCGAGGAGCAACGGGCCCAGGCGGCGACCGTGCAGGCCGTCCGCCAGGAGCTCGATTGGCCGAGCTCAAGGCGGCCGAGCAGGGCACGCGGACGCCCGGCGTCCCGGAGCTCGTGGGATCGGCCGACGCCGCGGCGGGGGTACGGGCGATCCCGTCGGTGCCTGGTGCGGGGGACGGGATCGCCGGGTGATCGTTCGTCCGCTACTTCTCGGGCGGGGCCGGGATCTCGCGCTTGGGGGCGACGTAGGTCGAGGGCGGGGTCGTGTGGATGACGGCCCGCTGGAAGTTGATCGCGGCGCCCTTGGTCGGCTGGAGGTTGAAGAGCTGGCCCATCGACTGCGAGCTGGTGGCCAGGGTGCCGCCCGCGACCGCGAGGAAGCCGTACAGCACCTTGGTCTTCTGGGCGATCATCGCGTTGGTGAGGATGGACAGGCGCTGGAGCAGCATGTCGCCCATCGCCCTCATGTACGGGGTCGCCTTCATGGCCTGGCAGGCGACGATGTACCCGAGGACGGCGGAGGCGAGGACGCCGATCTGCATCCAGTAGACGGCGTAGGCGTCGCGGACCTGGTCCACCTGGGACTCTAGGTTGTAGCAGAGGCCGCTGAGCTTCTGCAGGTCGCCGCCGAACACGCTGGCCGCGTTCAGGAACTCCTCGCGGTCGTCGGCGATCCAGCCCGACCTCGACAGGAAGACGGCGTTGCCCAGGAGGCCCGGGTACTCCACCTCCAGCGCCTTGGCCAGCGAGTTCCAGTTGGCCTTCGCGTCACCCATGCCGGGCAGGTTCGCTATGGCGGTGGTGGCGATGGTGACGCCCACCATGATGGCCGGGGCCGACTTGGCGGCGAGCTTGAGGTCGTCGAGGGCGGCCTTGGCATGGAGCGCGGCGTAGGGCATGGGGCAGGTCCTCCTGTCACTGGTAGACGACTTTGCTGGCTTCTTCGGCTTCCCGCCAGTTCTTCTTGATCGTCTCCAGGGCTTCGATCCAGTTGTTGATGGTCTCGATGGCGTCGTCGACGTAGTGCTTGACGTCGTCGCGGGTGCTGTCGTACTTGCCGACGAGGAGGACGCCGAGGGTGCCGAAGCCGGGGAAGGGCACTGCGGTGCTGTCCACGGAGCTTTTCAGCCGTTCCAGGCCCGGCAGGAGGTACTCGCGCAGGTTGCGCTGGATGTCGGCGATGGTCTTGGACGTGACGTACTTGTCCTGGGCCACGTTCTCTCCTCGGCGTCCTCGTTTGTCGGGTGATGAAACACCGGCTTAACGCGGCATGAGCGTATCGAGTATTTTGTCCCGAGTCAGGGGTGATCAGTGTTACAGAAGTGATAAGAGGGGACGAACGTGCTTGATCCCGGTGATATCAGCCCGGAAGCTCTGGAACGGGTGGCCAGGGAGACCGACGAGGCCCTGCGGCGCCTCACCGACATGCAGCAGCGCCTCGGCAGCGTACGCGGGACCGGCACGGCCGCCGACGGCCAGATCGTCGTGGGCGCCGACAGCACCGGACGGATCGACTCGATCAAGCTGAACCCGCGCGTCATGCGCCTGGCCAGCCAGGACCTGGCCGAGCACCTGCTGCGCGCGGTCAACGCGGCCCAGGACGACTGCAACCGCCAGGCGCAGGCGCTGATCGCCGAGGCGGGCGTGATCACCTCCGTGGACGAGGCGGCGCTGCAGTCCATGGAGCGCCGCCTGACCGAGGCCCACGAGGCGTTCGTCAAGGAGATGGGCGGCTCCTGACGGCCCCGCCGCCGGTCACGGCCGGCCCCTCACGTGGCGTCGGCCTGGGCGCGGGCCCGCCACAGCAGGAAGACGAAGTACGGCGTGCCGATCAGGGCCGTGACGAGGCCGGCCGGCACCTGCGCCGGGGCGATGACCGTGCGGCCCAGCGTGTCGGCGAGGCTCACCAGCACCGCCCCCAGCAGCGCGGCCACCGGCAGCACGCGTGAGTGCCGCGAGCCGACCAGCGCGCGGGCCGCGTGCGGGGCGATGAGCCCGACGAAGCTGACCACGCCCACCGCCGACACCGCCGTGCCGGTGAGCAGGACGGCGGCGCCCAGCGCCACCAGGCGCACGGGCTCCAGCGGCACGCCCAGGACGCGCGGCGTGTCCTCGTCCAGCGAGAGCAGGTCCAGGTCGCGGCGCAGCCAGGCCAGCAGCGGGACGGCCACCAGCAGCGCCAGCGCCACCGGGACGAGCTGGGCCGGCACCCGGCCGTAGGTGGAGCCGGACAGCCAGGTCAGGGCCATCGCGGTGTTCCACGGATCGACCTTGACGATGATCAGCACGGTGATCGAGGTGCAGGCGGCCTGCATGGCGACGCCGATCAGGACCAGGCGGTCCGAGTGCAGGCCGCCGCGCCAGGACAGCACGTACACCAGGGCGAAGGCGGCCAGCGCGCCCACGCCGGCGGTCGCCGTCATCGCCCAGACGCCGGCCAGCGGCACCACGGTCAGCAGCGTGACCGCCCCCACGCCCGCGCCGGCCGTGACGCCGAGCACGCCGGGCTCGGCCAGCGGGTTGCGGCACACGGCCTGGACGGCGGCGCCCGCGACGGCCAGCGCGGCCCCCGCCAGTACGGCGGCCAGCACCCGGGGCCAGCGCTGGTCGAGCACGAACGTGAGCGCTCGCCCCGAGCGGCCCTGCGACCAGTTGAGCACGTCGCCGGTGAGCAGCCACCGGTCGCCGCCCAGCATGCCCGCGACCAGCGCCCCCGCCAGCAGCACGGCGCCGATCGCCACCACCGCGAGGAAGGCGGCCCGGGTCCGGGTGGCGCCGGTGCGGGCGGCGGGCGGGCGTCGGGTGGGCCCCGCGTCCCGGTAGCGGCGGGCCAGCCAGATCATCACGGCCGCGCCGAGCACCGTGGTGACCACGCCGGGCGGGACCTCGACCCCGGCCTGCCCGCCCAGGACGGCCCGCAGCAGGATGTCCGAGCCGAGCACGATCAGCGCGCCGGCCACCCCGGACAGCGGCAGCAGCGCGCGGTTGCGGTGCAGCCCGGGGACGGACCGGGGCAGCAGCCGTACGATCACCGGCGCGCACAGCCCGACGAACCCGATCGGCCCCGCGATCGTCACGGCGGCGGCGGCCAGCAGCACGGCCAGCAGGGTGAGCCACAGCCGCAGGCGGCGCACGTTCACCCCGAGCACCGCGGCCGTGTCGTCGCCCAGGCCGAGGATGTCCAGCCGCGGCCCGGCCAGCACCGCCGCCACCAGCACGGCCGCGATGAGCGGCCCGAGCTGGGCGACGGCCCCGAAGTCGCTCTGCACGAGCGATCCGCTGCCCCAGGCGAACAGCCCGGTGGTCTCCTCCTCGAACAGGATCATGACGAGGTTGGTGAGCGAGCTCAGCGCCAGCGCGGTGGCGGATCCGGCCAGGATGAGCCGGGTCGTCCCGGTACGCCCGCCCGCCGACAACGCCATCACCAGCCCCGCCGCGCCCAACCCGCCGACCAGCGCGAGCCCGCCCGACACGGGCACCGGCAGCGCCGGCCCGAACGCCGCCGCCGTGGCCACCGCCAGGTACGCCCCGGAGCTGACGGCCAGCGTGTCCGGCGAGGCCATGGGGTTGCGCGCGATCGACTGCAGCAGGGAGCCGGCGACGCCGAGCGCGACGCCCACGGCCAGCCCGGCCAGCAGCCGGGGCAGCCGGGAGGCCAGCAACACGCGGGCGGCCTCGTCGCTGCCGCCGAACGGCAGCGCCAGCAGCTCGAACGCGCCCACCGACGAGGTGCCCTGCGTCACGTGCACGGCCGCGACCAGGACGGTCGCGGCCAGGGCGAGCACGAACACCCCGGCGGTGCCGAGCCGCCGCAGCGGCGTGCCCGGCGGCGCCCCGGCGAGGGACGCGGCCGGGCGTGCCTCGGTGCTCAACCCGCGTACGCCTTCACCAGCGCCTCGGCGTACTGCCGGCACGACAGCGGCCCGCCGAAGGTCCAGATGCCCGGGGGCAGCTTGGTGACCTGCTGCTTCTTGACGAACGGCAGGGACTTCCAGATGGCGTTGGAGGCCAGCCCGTCGGCGAAGACGTCCTCGCCGTCGGAGGCGTTGTAGAAGAAGCGGGTCTCGGGGTCCTTGAGCGCGGTCAGGCCCTCGACGTCGGTGGTGCCGAGGCCCCACTGCTCGTCCACCTTGCCGGTCCAGGCGTTCTTCAGCCCGAGCCGCTCGGCGACGTCGGAGACCAGCGAGCCCTTGCCGAACAGGCGGACCGAGATCGTGCTGCCCTGCTTCCACCCGTCGGCCATGGCGAACGGCTTGCCCGCCGCGCCGGCCGCGGCCAGCTTCTCCTTGCCGTCGGCCAGGGCGGCGTCGAGGTCGGTGAGCAGCTTGGTGGCCTGGTCGGTCCTGCCGACGGCGGTGGCGATCATGGTGAGGTCGTCGCGCAGGCGCTTGAAGTTGTCGGTGCCGTCGCTGCCCTTGGTCACCAGCACCGGCACGAACTTCTCCAGCTGCGCCACCAGCGCCGAGTCCCGCTCGGCCTCCATGACCACCAGGTCGGGCTGGAGCGCGCTGATGGAGTCCACGCTGGGCTCCTGCCGGGTGCCGACGTCCTTGACGGAGGCGTCGAGCTTGGCGGCGGTGTCCCAGACGCCGTAGCCCTTCACGTCGGCCGCGCCGACCGGCATGACGCCGAGGGAGGCCAGCATCTCGGTCTCGGCCCACTCCAGGCTGACGACCTTGGCCGCCGGGCGGTCGAGCGTGACCTGCTTGCCCCGGCTGTCGGTCACGCTGATCCTGGTCGCGGCGGAGGGACTGCCGCTCGGCCCCGCCTCTTCGGTCACGGGGGCCTCGGTCGTCCCGCACGCGGCGAGCAGGACGGTGGAGGCGAGGGCGAGCAGGGTCTTGCGCATGGTCTTTCCTGTCATGTCGTTACGGGGACCGCACGGGTGTGCCGGCCGATCGGCCGGGTGGTCACCGTGCCCGTGCGGGGGTCGTGGGAGACCTCGATGCGGATGCCGTAGGCGTCGCTGAGCAGCTCGGCGGTGAGGACCTCGGCGGGCGGCCCGTCGGCGCGCACCCGCCCGCCGTGCAGGAGCACGACGTGGTCGGCGATCTCGGCGGCCTGGTTGAGGTCGTGCAGCACGACGCCGATGGCGACGCCGTGCTCGTCGGCCAGGTCCCGGACGAGCTCCAGCAGCTCCACCTGGTAACGCAGGTCCAGGAACGTGGTGGGCTCGTCGAGCAGCAGGACGCCGGTGTCCTGGGCCAGGCAGGTGGCCAGCCAGACGCGCTGCAACTCGCCGCCGGACAGCTCGTCCACCGGGCGCTCGGCCATCGGGGCCACGCCGGTGAGCTCCATCGCGCGGAGGATCGCCGCCGTGCCCTCGGGGTCGCCGGCCCGCCAGCGCCGCCGGTAGGGGTGGCGGCCGTACCCGACGACGTCGCGGACCTGCACGCCGCCCGGGGTGGGGCGGCTCTGGGAGAGCAGCGTGACCCGGCGGGCGAAGTCGCGGGCCGTCAGGTCCAGCGTGGGGGTGCCGTCGGCCAGGGTCACGGCGCCGCTGTCGGGGCGGTGCAGCCGGGCCAGCGCGCGCAGCAGGGTGGACTTGCCACTGCCGTTCGGGCCGACCAGGGCGGTGACGCGGCCCGGGCGGAGGGCGATGCGGGCGTCCTGGACCACCTGCTTGCCGTGGTAACTCAGGCACAGCTCCGCGCCGCGGAGGGAGGTCTCCTCGGTCATGGAGATAAGGTTAGGCTAACCTTTGAAGAGGGGGAATACCGGGGGTCCGGAACGGCCGCGCCGACAGACCGTCATGGCTGCGCCGACAGGCCGCGGCGGCGGCGGAGCGCGAAGCCCGCGGCGGAGGCGAGCAGCAGGAAGGACCCGGTCAGGATCAGCGGCCGCCCGTCCGGCCCGGCCTCGCCCCCGCCCCCGGTGGCGACGCCGCCCTCCGGGGTCCTCGTGGGGGTCTCGCTCTCCTCGGGGGTGACCTCGGGGTCCTGCTCCTCGTCCGGCTCGTCGTCGTCGGTCGGGGTCGCGCTGGAAGTGGGGGTGGGGGTGGGGGTCGGACTGGGGCTGGACGACGCGCCGGCGGCGGTGATCTCCAACGGGTGCTCGGTGCGGGCGTTCGTGTTGGTGACCTCGCACTCGATGACCCGCTCCTGCGGACTGGACCCGAAGTTGATGGCGCCGACGTGCACCGTGCCCTTGCCTGTCCCCTGCGGAGTCGTCGTCAGGTTGACCGTCGTCGTGGGGAGGACGATGGGGGCTCCCGCGGTGACGCCAGTGAGCTGGGCGACGCCGGTGGCCGAGGTCAGCTTGTCGATCCTGCTGATGCCCACGTAGGCGTACAGGTTGAGCCCGGCCTCCACGTCCAGCACCGGGGCGATCAGCTGGGTCGAGCCGGAGTAGGAGCCCTTCCACCCGATCGTCAGGTTCTCCTGCACCGTGCCGGTGGGCGGGACGTCCAGCTCGACGCTCACCTTGATGTTCTGCTTCTCGCCGGTGGCGACCGTCGTGCACGTGTAGTCCACCACTTCGGGGGCCGCCGGGGCGTTGGCTAAGACGAGGGCGGCCAAGGGGACGATCAGGTGCGTGCGCACGGTGGCTCCCGGGGGCGGCGAGGAACGAAGACGCTTAAGTTTGCACGATCCAGACGTTCCGGCAAGGTCAGCGGCGGCGCGGCGTGTACGGCGGCAACGCGCCGAAGTCCCGGTCGGCGTCCGGCCACCGGCGGCGCGCCAGCTCGGCCGCCCGGCGGGCCCAGCCGGCCAGCCGGGGCAGGGCCGCGTCGCCGGCGCGGGCGGCGGACTCCAGGGTCGCCACGAGCTGCGCGCGGCTGTCGTCGCCCGGCGGGCGGGCGTCGAGGGCGGGCAGGCGTTCCAGGCGGACGAGGGCGTACCAGAGGCAGGCCGCCGCCAGGCCCAGGCCGTAGCGGCGGTCGTCCTCGGCCTCGGGCACGCCCCGGGCCAGCGCCCCTCGGTACTCGGCGGCGAGCCCGTCGTCCGCGACCCACAACCAGCCGGGGCCGGGGACGTGCAGGCAGACCGCGTCGTGCAGGGCGTGCGTGCAGCCGGCGAACTCGAAGTCGATGAGGCGGGCGTCCGGCTCGCCGACGGCGTGGACGAGCGCGTTGTTGGTCTCCGGGTCGCCGTTGCTCAGCGCCAGGAACGGCCCCGGCTCCAGCAGCTCCGCCACGGCGGCGGCCAGCTCCCGCCCGGCCGGGCCGGTGACCGGCGCGCCGAGGGCGGCGGCCTGCTCCACGCCCCGCCGGTGGTGCTCGGTGAAGTGGCCCGCGCGGTCCTGCTCCGGCGAGACCGGGCCGAGCGCGGCGCGGCGGGCGTAGTAGGCGCCGGCCCGGCCGGCGGTGGCGGCGCCCAGCGTGCCGCGGGCGCGGGCGAAGGCGGCCAGCCGGCCGGCGTGCGCGGCGGCGCCGTCCTCGCGCAGCAGCCGGTCCAGCGGGGTGCGCGGAGCCAGGTCCTCCAGCACGACCAGGCCGCCGTCCAGGTCGGCCGCGAGCACGCGCGGAGCGAGCGCGAGGCCGAGGTCGTCGGCGAGGAAGCGCAGCGCGGCCACCTCGGTACGGGTCCGCCAGCCGCGCGAGCGGGCCCCCAGGACGTGCGGGCGCGTCCACTTGGCGATCACCGGCGTGCCGTCGCCCAGCCGCGCCCGGGCCACGGCCCAGGGCGGCACCGGCTCCCAGCCGGCGACGGCGACGGACAGCAGGGCCTCCACCTCGGCCGGCGAGCCGATCTCCGTTGCGACCATCCGCGCAGCCTAGGGGAATCGGCCCGGAGGAAGGGGGCATTCCCTCCCGATCGGGACGCGTGCGTGCGTGCGGCGGCGGGACGAGCGCGAACGGGAAAGCGCGAACGGGAAGCGCGCGAACGGGAAGCGCGCGAACGGGAAGCGCGCGAACGGGAAGCGCGCGAACGGGAAAGCGTGCCGACGGCCCGGCGCGGCGCCGGGCCTCTACGCTTGGGCTCATGGCCTTCGTCGTGACCACGGGCGCCAGCGGCAAGCTCGGCGGGCGGGTCGCCGCCCGGCTCGCGGCCGCCGGTGCCGAGCAGCGGCTCGTCTCCCGCGACGCCGGGCGTGCCCCCAGGCTGGCCGGCGCGAGCGCCGTGAGCGCCGACTACGGCGACCGCGCGGCGGTGCGGCGCGCCCTCGACGGGGCGGGCACGGTGTTGTTCGTGTCGGCGTCGGAGAGCGCCGACCGCCTCGACCGGCATCGGGCGTTCGTGGACGCGGCCCGCGAGGCCGACGTGTCCCACCTGGTCTACGTCTCCTTCTACGGCGCCTCGCCGGAGGCGACGTTCACACTGGCCCGCGACCATTGGGCGACCGAGGAGCACATCCGCCGCAGCGGTCTGCCGTTCACGTTCCTGCGCGACAACCTCTACGCCGACTTCCTGCCGGGCATGGCGGGCCCCGACGGCGTGATCCGCGGCCCGGCGGGCCGGGGGAGGGTGGCGGCGGTGGCCCAGGACGACATCGCCGACGCGGCCGCCGCCGTGCTGCTCGACCCGGCCGCGCACGAGGGCGCGACCTACGACCTCACCGGGCCCGAGGCCCTGACGCTGGAGGAGGTGGCCGCCGCGCTCACGGCGGCGACCGGCCGCCCGCACGCCTACCACGAGGAGACGGTCGAGGAGGCGTACGCCTCCCGCGCGGCCTACGGCGCGCCGGCCTGGCAGGTGGAGGCGTGGGTCTCCACCTATCTCGCGATCGCGGCCGGCGAGCTGGCCGGCGTGAGCGACGCGATCCCGGCGCTCACCGGCCATCCGGCGACCACGCTGGCGGAGCTGCTGGGCGGTTGAGCGGCCGTTCGGGCGGTTCGCGAGGTGTTGCCCGGCTCGTTGGGGCGCGTTATTTTCTCACCAGTAGTTACTTAAGGGGCGGGGCATGGACGACAGGTACTCGCCGGTCCAGGACGTGCGCCGGCACCACCGCCGGCTCGTGCTGCGCAGCCTGCGCGACGACGGCCCCCAGCCGCGCGCCGACCTCGCCCGGCGCCTCGGCCTGTCCGCCACCACGATGACCAAGGTCGTCGGCCAGCTCCTCGACGAGGGCCTGGTCGCCGAGGGCGCCGTGGAGGGCGCCGGCCAGCGGGTCGGCCGGCCCTCGACCGGCATCGCCATCCGGGCCGACGCCCGGCACGTCATCGGCGTGCGGGTCGGCGCGGGCACGGTCGAGCTGGGGGTGTGCGACCTGCGGGCGCGGGTGCTGGAGAGCGCGTCGTTCGCCTTCGACGCCGCCGACGGCCCCGAGCGGGTGGTCGCGCGCATCGCGGAGGAGGCGTCCAGGCTGGCCGCGGCCGTGCCCTCCGGCCGGCTGCTCGGCGTCGGGGTCGCCGCCCCCGGCCCGGTGGACGCCGCGCACCGCCGCAACGTCCTGTCGGTCAACCTCGGCTGGCGCGACGTGGCCTTCGCCGACCCGCTGGAGGACGCGCTCGGCGTGCCCGCCGTCGTGGACCACAACGTGCGCTCCATGGCACTCGCCGAGAGCCGCTACGGCGCCACCGGCGGCGCCGACCCCCTCCTGTACGTCCACGTCCGCACCGGCGTGGGCGCCGGCCTGGTGATCGGCGGGCAGCCGTTCCGGCCCGGCGCGTACGGGGTCACCGAGCTGGGCCACCTGCGCGTGCTGGAGAAGGGCCGCACCTGCGCGTGCGGCGCGACCGGCTGCCTGGAGACCGTCGTGTCGGAGCCGTACCTGGCCGAGCGCCTGGGCCGGCGCTCGCCCGACCCGCTCGCCGAGCTGGACGACGCGCTCCTCGGCGAGCTGGCCGACCACCTGACCACCGGCCTGGCCAGCGTGGTCAACCTGCTCAACCCCGAGCTGATCCTGCTCGGCGGGATCTTCCGCACCGCCCCGGAGCCGGTGCTCGACCGGGTGCGCGCCGCGCTGCGCGCCAAGGCGTTCCCCGCGCTCCGCGACACGGTCCGGGTGGAGCGCCCCACCCTCGGCGGCGACGCCGGGGTGGTGGGCGGAGCCGCCGTCGCCCTCGATAGTTTTCTGTACGAAAGGTAGGCACTGTGGGTAACCGTGTGTACGCCCCGCTGTCCGCGTTCGACCCGGTGGCAGGCTCCGTCGTGCTGGAGCCGGAGAAGGACGCCGAGGGCTACTGGGCGGGCGCGGCCGGCGTCCTGCACGACGGCGAGCGGTTCTGGCTCACCTACCGGCGGCGCCGGCCGAGGGGCGTGGCGGCCGAGCGCGGCTGGCAGTGCGCGGTGGCCGTCAGCGACGACGGCCTCACCTTCACCGACGTGTGGACCGTCCACAAGGACGAGCTGGGCACCCCGTCCATGGAGCGCTTCTGCCTCGTGCCGGTCAACGGCGGCTACCGGCTCTACCTGTCGTACGTGGACCCCGCCGACAACCGGTGGCGGATCGACGCGCTGACCGCCGAGCACCCCTCGGGCTTCGACGTCACCCGGGCCCGGCCGGTCCTCACCGCCGCCTCGACCGGCACCGAGGGCGTGAAGGACCCGTACGTGATGCGCGCCGGCCCGGTCACGTACCTGTTCGCCAGCTACGCCGCGCCCCTCGACCGCCCCGACCCGCGGGCCCACGCCACCGCCGACATCTACAACGTCGGCGCGACCGTCCACCCGACCGGCCTGGCCACCAGCCTCGACGGCGAGTCGTTCACCTGGCGCGGCGGCGTCCTGCCGGTCGGCACCGGCTGGGACCGCTACCAGGCCAGGCTCAACAGCGTCGTCCCCATCCCCGGCGGCGGCTACGTCGGCTTCTACGACGGCTCGGCCACCCACGCCGAGAACTACGAGGAGCGCTGCGGCGTCGCGATCTCCTCCGACCTGTTCTCCTGGCGCCGGCTGTCGGAGTACGGCCCCTGGGTGACCTCCCCGTACGGCACCGGCTCGGTCCGCTACCTCGACGCGCTCATCCACCACGGCCAGTGGTGGCTCTACTACGAGATGTCGCGCGCGGACGGCGCGCACGAGCTGCGCGTGCAGCGCGTCCCGCTGCCCCGGGGAGCCGAATAGCCGGATGGGCCGGATGTTGTCCGCCCGTCCCACTACGCTCCCAGGGAAGGGTGTTCTTGGGGGCGGAGGGATTGGTGACGGTCAACGGAGCGGCGAGCCGGGACATCGCTGGAGCGGCGGCCGCGGTGCAGGTGACGGGTGAGGTGGTCGGCCGGGTCCTGGGCACGCAGGCGGCCTCGCCGCTGTCGTTCTGGGTGGGCCTGGAGCCGGGCAAGGTGGTCCAGCTCGACGACGTGGTGGTGACCAGGCGGGAGGTGCCGGGCCACGGGCCCGTGCTGGTCGCGGGCGTGGTGACCACCGTGGAGGCCCGGCACGAGGGGGCGGCGTACGACTCCGACGTCTTCCTCATCGCCGACGGCGCGCTGCCGGCCGCCGTGGTCGAGGTGGCCGAGGTGCGGGTGACCCGGGTCGAGCCGGAGGTGTTCGTGCCGCCGCTGCCCGGCTCCCAGGTCTACCTCGCCGGCTCCGGCGACCGCGACCAGGCGCTCTACTTCGACGTCATGGAGCGCCGCATCCCGCTCGGCACCGGCCGCGACGGGCAGCCGCTCTACGTCAACTTCGACTTCCTCGACGGCACCCGGGGCGCCCACGTGTCGATCTCCGGCGTGTCGGGCGTGGCCACCAAGACCTCCTTCGCCACGTTCCTGCTCTACTCGATCTTCAACTCCGGCGTGCTGGACGCCGAGTCCGCCAACACCAAGGCGCTGATCTTCTCCGTCAAGGGCGAGGACCTCCTCTTCCTCGACCACGACAACACCCGGCTCGACCAGCGCGCCCGCGACTCCTACGCCCGCCTCGGCCTGCCCGCGCGGGCCTTCGGCAGCGTCCACGTCTTCGCTCCGCCGCGCCCCAACGACCCCAACGGCGTCCCCCACGTCTCGGCCCGCACCCAGGGCGTCAGCGCCTTCTACTGGACGCTGGTCGAGTTCTGCCAGGAGGAGCTGCTGCGCTTCGTCTTCGCCGACGCCGACGATGAGCGGGCCGGCTACTCCCTGCTCGTCGGGCAGGTCGCGGCCCGGCTGAAGTCGTGGGCCGAGCCGGTCGGCGACGGCGGCGCGGTCCGCGTCCAGGGCACGACCTGCCGCACGTTCGCCGACCTGGTGGAGCTGCTGTCCGACCAGCTCCAGGAGGAGGACAGCCGCCGCGACTGGACCGGCGCGCAGACCCCGCTCGGCACCGTCAACGCCTTCCTGCGGCGGCTGCGCAGCGCCGTGCGCCCGCTGTCCCCGATCGTCCGCGGCGACCTGCCCTTCTACCGCAGCCACTCGGTCGGCACCTCCGATGCCCAGGTCTCCATCGTCGACCTGCACAACCTGCCCGAGCGGGCCCAGCGGTTCGTGGTGGGCGTGGTGCTGCGCGGTGAGTTCCACCGCAAGGAGTCCTCCGGCAGCGCCAAGCCGCTGCTGTTCGTGGTGCTGGACGAACTGAACAAGTACGCGCCGCGCGAGGGCGACTCCCCGATCAAGGAGATCCTGCTGGACGTGGCCGAGCGGGGCCGCTCGCTCGGCGTCATCCTCATCGGCGCCCAGCAGACCGCCTCCGAGGTGGAGCGGCGCATCGTCTCCAACAGCGCCGTCCGGGTCGCCGGCCGCCTCGACCCGGCCGAGGCCGCCAGGTCCGAGTACGGCTGGATGCCGCCGGCCGTGCGCGAGCGCGCCACGATCGCCAAGCCGGGCACCATGTTCGTGGCCCAGCCGGAGATCCCGGTGCCGCTGGCCGTGGCCTTCCCGTTCCCGGCGTGGGCCACCCGGCCCTCCGAGGCGGCGCCGTTGTCGGTCGCCCCGCATAAAGTGAGCGCCGATCCGTTCCAGGGGCTCCCGTCCGCTCCCGAGGACGACATCCCGCCCTTCTGACGACCCACAGGTGGTTTCGTGAAGATCCTGCACACCGCGGACTGGCACGTGGGCAAGGTGCTCAAGGGCCGGCCCCGCCTCGACGAGCACCGGGAGGTGCTGCGCGAGCTGGTCGCCGCCGCCCGCACCCACGACGTGGACGCCGTCATCGTGGCCGGCGACCTGTTCGACACCTCCGCGCCCACGCCCGAGGCGCAGTCGCTGGTGCTCAACGCGCTCATGGCGCTGCGCGGCGAGCACCGCGACGTGATCGTGCTGGCCGGCAACCACGACAACCCCCAGTTGCTGGAGGTCTACCGGCCGGTGCTGGGCAAGCTCGGCATGCACGTGGTCGGCGTCTTCCGCCGTCCCGACGCGGGCGGCACGCTGGCCTTCACCGCGCGCACGGGCGAGCCGGTGCGCCTGGCGGTGCTGCCGTTCCTGTCGCACCGCTACGTCGTCCGCGCCGCCGAGGTGCTGACCGGCACCCCCGCCGAGCACAACCGCGACTACGCCTCCCGCGTCGGCGAGCTGCTGGGCGCGCTCACCGCCGGCTTCCACGGCGACACGGTCAACCTCGTCACCACGCACGGCACCCTGCCGGGCGGCGCGTTCGGCGGCGGCGAGCGCGAGGCCCAGTCGATCTTCTCCTACTACTTCGAGCCCACCGCCTTCCCGCCCACCACCCAGTACGCCGCACTCGGCCACCTGCACCGCCGCCAGCAGATCCCCGGCCCCTGCCCGATCTGGTACAGCGGCTCGCCGCTCAACGTCGACTTCGGCGAGGAGGGCAACACCCCGGGCGCGCTGCTCGTCGAGGTCTCGCCCGGCCGGCCCGCCGTGGTGCGCGAGCTGACCTTCACCTCCGCCCGCCGTCTGCGCACCGTGCGCGGCACGCTGGAGCAGCTTGAGGGCATCGACCCCGGCGACGACTGGCTCAAGGTCGTGGTCGAGGAGAAACCCCGCGTCGGGCTCGCCGACGACGTGCGCGAGCTGCTGTCCGGCGCCGCCGTCGACGTCTCGCTGGACGAGAAGTTCCGCCCCGTGCCCGCCACCCGCCGGGCCAGCTCCGCCGGCCGCAGCCCGCGCGAGCTGTTCCGCGACTACCTCGCCGCCACCGGGCGCCACGACGACCAGGTGGCCGCCCTGTTCGACCGGCTCTACGACGAGGTGACCGGCTGATGCGTCCCTTGCTGCTCCACCTCGACCACTTCGGCAGCTTCCGCGAGCCGGTGATCGTCGACTTCTCCGACACCGAATACTTCGCGCTGGTCGGCCCGACCGGCGCGGGCAAGAGCACGATCATCGACGCCGTCTGCTTCGCCCTCTACGGCACCGTGCCGCGCTGGGGCCGCGAGGGCGCGGTCGCGCACGCCCTCGCGCCGTCCGTCAACGCCGGCAAGGTCGCGATGGTGTTCGACAGCGACGGCCGCCGCTACGGCGTGGTCCGCGCGATGGTCCGCGACGCCAAGGGCGCGGTCCGCACCAAGGAGGCCAGGCTCGACGAGCTGGACCCGGCCGCGCCGCTGGAGCAGGCGTTCGAGGCCGTGCTCAAGCCGCTGGCCGAGGGCGAGGGCGTCACTCCGGAGGCGCAGCGGGTCACCGGGCTGGAATACCGCTTCTTCACCCAGTGCGTGGTGCTGCCGCAGGGCCGCTTCGCCGAGTTCCTGCACGCCGCCCCGCGCGAGCGGCAGGACCTCCTGGTGCAGCTCCTCGACGCCGACGTCTACGAGCTGATCAGGCAGCGCGCGGCCCGCGAGGAGGAGAGCTCCAGGCAGGAGGCGTCCTTCGCCCGCGACCAGCTCGCCAAGCTGACCGGCGCGACCGAGGAGGCCGAGCGCGAGCTGGCCGAGCGGCTGGCGGCGCTGCGCCGGCTGTCGGAGGCCATCGGCTCCGACCTCGACCTGCTGCGCGCCCGCGAGGCCGACATCCGCCGCGCCGAGCAGGAGCGCGCCGCCGTCGCCGAGCGGCAGGCGGTGCTGGCCAGGCTGGCCATGCCGGAGGCCGTCCCCACCCTGGCCGCGGCCCGCCGCGCCGCCGCCGCGGCCGTCGAGCGGCTGGCCGGCGAGGTCGCCACGCTGGAGGCCGACGAGCACGAGGCGTTCGAGGCGCTGGCCGCGCTGGGCGACCGCGGCGCGCCCCGGGCCGCGCTGGCCGCGCTCGACGCCCGCGAGCGCCTGGCCGCCGACGCCGCCCGCACCCGCGGCGAGTCCGCCGAGGCGGCCGCGGCGCTGGAGGGCCTGGCCGCCGCGGCCGCCGCCGCGGAGCAGGCCGTCGCCCAGGTCGAGGAGCGGCGCGAGCGCCTGCGTGACGCGCACGCCGCCGCCCACCTGGTGCACCGGCTGGCCGTCGGCGAGCCGTGCCCGGTCTGCCACCATCCGGTCACCGAGCTGCCGCTCCACCAGTCGCCCGCCGACATGCGCACCGCCGACCGCGCCCTCGCCCAGGCCCGCGAGCGGGCCCAGCGCGCCCGGGCCGCCCACGCCAAGGCCGAGACGTCGGCGTCCATGCTGGCCCGGCAGGCCGAGCGGCTGGAGGCCGAGCTGGCGGGGCTGCCCGCCCCCGGCGACCGCGCCGAGCTGGAGGCCCGGCTGGCCGCCATCGCCAAGGCCGACTCGGTGGCGGGGGAGGCCCGCGCCGCCGTCCGCGCGGCCCGCGGCCGGCTGCAACGCGCCCGCGACCACGCCGAGCAGGTCGAGCGCCAGGAGGCGTCGGCGTGGCAGGCCCTGGAGTCCGCCCGCGACCGGCTGCTCGTCTCCGGCGGCCGGCTCGTCACCGACGGGCGGCTCGTCGCCGACGGGCGCTCCGGTCCCGACGGGTCGTTCGGTCCCGACGGGCGCTCCGGTTCCGACGGGTCGTCCGGTTCCGACGGGTCGTCCGGTTCCGACGGGTCGTCCGGTTCCGACGGGTCGTCCGGTTCCGACGGGCGCTCCGGCGCCGGAAGGCCGGACGACGCGCCGCCGCCCCTCGTCCGCGACGACCTGCACCGCGCCTGGAGCGAGCTGCTGAGCTGGCGCGACCGGGCCGCGGACGCCGCCCGCGCCGTGCTCGCCGCGTGCGAGGAACGGCTGGCCGAGGCCCGCGACCGGCTCGCCGCCGACCGCCGCAGGCTGGCCGAGCGCCTGGCCGAGCACGGCGTCACCCCGCCGCGCGACGCCTCGCCCGACCAGCTCGGCGCCGCCGTCGCCGGCACGCTGGCCCGCGCCGAGGGCGCCCTCGACCGGCTCAAGGAGGAGCGCCGCCGCGCCGCCGACCTGGAGAACCGCGCCGCGATGAAGGAGCACGAGGCCAAGGTCGCCCACGAGCTGGCGCTGCGGCTGCGCGCCAACGCCTTCGAGCGCTGGTTGTGCGCCGAGGCCCTGGCCGTGCTGGTCGCCTCGGCCTCCGAGACGCTGCGCGAGCTGTCCGACGGCCAGTACGAGCTGGCCCTCGCCGACAAGACCGGCGACATCGAGGTCATCGACCACGGCGAGGCCGGGATGCGGCGCAGCGCCCGCACCCTGTCCGGCGGCGAGACCTTCCAGGCCGCCCTGGCCCTGGCCCTGGCGCTGTCCGGGGCCGTCGCCAGGAGCCTGGACTCGATCTTCCTGGACGAGGGCTTCGGCACCCTCGACCCGGCCACCCTCGACACCGTCGCCACCACGCTCGAACGCCTCGCCGCCGGCCAGGACCGCATGATCGGCGTCGTCACCCACGTGCCCGCGCTGGCCGAGCGGGTACCGGTGCGCTTCGAGGTGCGGCGCGACGGCAAGGGCTCCCACGTCCACAAGACCGGGATCGCCCTGTGAGCGGCTTCACCATCGACCCTTGGGACCCTGGTTACGCCGCCGCGCTCGCCGTCGAGAACGCCGCCGAGCTGGGCGCCACCAGCGCCGAGCTGGTGCTCGACATCGAGCGCCCGCCGGCCGCCTGGCGGCCGCTCACTCCCGCGCCCGGCACCGCCCTGCCCGGCACGCTGCTGGTCGCCGACGGGGTGCGGCGCGTGGACGCGCGCGTCTGGGTGCACGACCCCGACACGCCCATGCCGGTGCCGGGCATCGCCGCCTCCTACGCGGCCGGCATCGTCCGGTGCGGCCCCGAGGGCGCCGAGCCGGCCGAGATCGAGGTCTGCCGGACGCTCATCTCCGCCTCGCCGCACACGCCCGAGGTCAAGACCCCGCACGCCACCTACCACCCCAGCAAGGCCGCCGACGCCAGCTTCGAGGAGCTGTCCCTGGCGTTGCAGCGGCAGGTCACCCAGCTGGAGGTGGACCTGGCGGTGCGCCACCGCACCAAGAGCGACGACCTGCTGCTGGTGGACGGGCCGCTGCGGGGCCGCAGCCACCTGCCGCGCACGGTCGGCTACATCAAGACCCACCACACGGCCTACCTGCCGCCGCCGCAGTCCGCCGTGGTGGGGGAGCTCGCGCCGGGGCAGCGCACGCCGGTGTTCCTCATGGGCACGAGCTGGCGGCGGCACGCCTGGTACGTCCGGCTGCCGGTGCAGTCGCCCGCCCCGTGGGCGGGGGTGGCCCGCTGCGAGGCCAGCGCCGAGCTGGAGCCCGCCCAGGTCGTGCAGCTCGCCGACGCGCTGACCCTGGCGCTGCCGCCGCTGGCAGGCGTCGACTACAAGGACCCGCGCGCGCCCCAGAACCTCGTCCCTATCGGCGGCCTGGAGAAGCTCCTGCGCCATCACCTGGGCGACGCCCGGCTGCTCTACCGGTCACTGCGCACCGCCGCCCAGGGCGGCTGAGCGGGGGAGGGAGGCGGTGACCACGAGGCCGCCGCCGTCGCGGGGGTGGGCCCGCACGTCGCCGCCGTGCGCCAGGGCGATCGAGCGCACGATCGACAGCCCGAGCCCCGCGCCGGGCGCGGTGACCACCCGCTCGTCCCCGAGCCGGTGGAAGGGCTTGAACAGCAGCGGGACGTCGTACGGCGGCACGTCGGGCCCGGTGTTGCTCACCTCCACCTCGACCCGCCCGTCCCCCGCGGCACGGCTCACCACCCGCACCCACCCGCTCCCGTCGTCCACGTTGTAGCGCAGGCCGTTCTCGACCAGGTTGTGCACCAGCCGTTCGAGCAGCAGCGCGTCGCCGGTGGTGGGGGCGGGGGCGGTGACCTCGTACACGGTGACCTTGGCCGCGGTGGCCTCGTCGGCGCTCTGCCGCACCACGTGCGTCACCACGTCGGCCAGGTCCACCGGCGACCGCTCGGCGATCTCCCGCTCCGACCTGGCCAGCAGCAGCAGGCCCGAGATGAGCCGTTCGTGCCGGGTGTTGATCTCCAGCAGGCTCTCGCCCAGCTCCTTGACGTCCGGCGAGGCGGTACGGCGGTGCATGGCCAGCTCGACCAGCGCCCGGTTCAGGGTCAGCGGCGTGCGCAGCTCGTGGGAGGCGTTGGCGACGAACCGGCGCTGCCCGTCGAAGGAGTGGTCCAGCCGCTCCACCATGGTGTCGAAGGTGTCGGCGAGCTGCTTGACCTCGTCCTGCGGCCCCTCCAGCGCGATGCGCTCGTGCAGCCCGCGCTCGGCCATCGGCGCGGCGGCGATCCTGCGGGCGGTGTCGGTGACCCGGTGCAGCGGCGCCAGCACCCGCCCGGCGACGACCCAGCCGAGCGCGACCGCCGTGCCGCCGACCGCGACCAGCGCGACGGCGCCCTGCGCGAGCAGCGAGGTGAGGGCGGCGCCGCGCAGTTTCAGCTCCTGCTGCCGCAGCCACTCGACGGCCGTGTCGCCGGTGAGCCGGACGTCGTCCTGGATGATGATCATCTGCTTGTGCCGCCCGGGCGGCGCCGTCACGATCCGGTTCTCGAACGACCGCGCCACCTGCTGGTCGAACAGCAGGTACGTGACGCCGAGCAGGGCCAGCCCCGCCACCAGGAAGAGCGCGCCGTAGACGAGGGTGAGCCGCAGCCGCAGGGTTCGCGGCGCCCGGAAGAGCCTCATGCGATGCGGTACCCCACTCCCGGCACGGTCTCGACGACCGGCGGGTCGGCGAGCTTGCGGCGCAGCTTGAGCACGGTGAGCCGGACCGCCCCGGTGAACGGGTCGGCGTGCTCGTCCCACGCCTTCTCCAGCAGCTGCTCGGCCGAGACCACGGCGCCCTGCGCCCGCATCAGCTCCGCCAGCACCGCGAACTCCTTCTTCGACAGCGGCACGAACCGCCCGTCCCTGAACACCTCCCGGCGCGACGGGTCCAGCGTGATCCCGGCCCGCCGCAGCACGGGCGGCACGGCGGGCCGCGAGCGCCGCCCCAGCGCCAGCACCCGCGCCGCCAGCTCCGGGAACGCGAACGGCTTGGTCAGGTAGTCGTCGGCCCCGAGGGACAGCCCCGTCACCCGGTCGTCGAGCTGCGCCGCGGCGGTCAGCATGAGCACCCGCGCCTCGGACTCGGAGGCCACCAGCTCCTTGCACACGTCGTCACCGTGCACGCGCGGCAGGTCGCGATCCAGCACGACGACGTCGTAGTCGTTCACCGCGATGCGTTCGAGCGCCGCGGCGCCGTCGTGCGCCAGGTCGACCGCGTGGGTCTCCTCCCGCAGCCATTCCGCGATCGCATCGGCGAGCATGCGCTCGTCCTCCACCACCAGCACCCGCATGGCGTATCTCAGACCCCTTTCGTCGGCTCGCGAAGCCGAGTGTGACGCAGACGGCGTTCGGCCAGAGTAAACGGAGGAACGCCTGACCCGTGGAAACGCCGGGGAAACACCGTCGCCTGTTGCATCTCACTCCGAAGACCCGAACGAAGACCCGAACGTTTCAAAGGGGGATCACCCATGCGAGGACGAGTCCTCAGCGCGGCGGCCGCGCTCGCGCTGCTCCTGTCCGGCTGCGGCGCAGGTGACGGCGGCGGCGCCGGCGTGGCGTCGGTCGCCGGCACCGGCAACGGCACCGGTGGCCAGTCCGCGAGCGCCGGCCCGGCGCAGAGCGAGGATCCGCAGGCCATGGCGCTCAAGTACGCCCAGTGCATGCGCGAGAACGGCATCGACATGCCCGACCCCGAGCCGGGCGGCAAGGTCACGCTCAAGATCGGCCCCGGCACGCAGAAGGAGAAGATGGACCAGGCGCAGGCGGCCTGCAAGCAGTGGGCGCCGAGCGGCCAGAAGGGCAGCGGCGGCGACCCCAAGCGCGAGGAGACGATGCGCAAGGCCGCGCAGTGCATGCGGGACAACGGCGTCGAGAAGTTCCCGGACCCCGACGGCAACATGGTGCGCATCAACCGCGACGTCGCCGAGGACCCCGACTTCAAGTCCGCCCAGGAGAAGTGCCAGAAGGAGATGGCCGACGCCGGCATGGGGGGCCTGGGATGAGCACGGCCACCCTCGACGGCAGGGACGGCGCCGGCCACGACGGGGACGGCCACGACGGCGCCGGCAGGGACGGTGCCGGCCACGACGGGGCCGGCAGGGACGGCGCCGGCAGGGACGGCGGCGACGGGCGGGCCGGGCCGCAGCCCGTGCCGCCCCGCCCGCGCCGCCGCCGCGGCCGGCGCAGGGTGGTCACCGGGCTGCTGGCCGTGCTGGCCGCCGCGGGCGGCGGGTTCGTGGCGATCAACAGCGCGGGCCTGCTGGAGGGCGCGGCCGGCCCCACCCGCCCGGCCGCGGTCCTGCCCCCGGCCACCACCACGGTGACCAGGCAGACCCTGAACGACACCGTGGACGCCGACGGCGAGCTCGGCTACGGCCCGGTCACCGGCGCCGTGACCAGGAGGGCCGGCACGATCACCTGGCTGCCGGACAGCGGTCGCCAGATCACCCGCGGCCGCTCGCTCTACCGCGTGGACGACCAGCCGGTGACCCTCATGTACGGCGGCACGCCCGCCTACCGCGACCTGCGGCCCGGCATGGAGGGCGACGACGTGGAGAGCCTGGAGCGCAACCTGCGCGCGCTCGGCTACGACGGCTTCACCGTGGACGACGAGTACACCTACGACACGGCCGAGGCCGTCAGGGAGTGGCAGGAGGACCGTGGCCTGGAGGAGACCGGCGTGGTCGAGCTGGGCCGGGTCGTCTTCGCCCCCGGCAAGGTGCGGGTGGAGAGCCTGGAGACCGAGGAGGGCCGGCCGGCCCGGCCGGGGGAGAAGGTGCTGAGCTACACCGGTACGGCCAAGGTCGTCACCGCCGAGCTGGCGGCCGAGGACCAGCGGATGGCCAAGAAGGGCGCCAAGGTGCGGGTCACGCTGCCGGACGGCACGAGCGTGCGGGGCAAGGTGACCGAGGTCGCCACGGTGATCGAGCCGGGCGAGGGCCAGAACGCCGACCCCGAGACCCGGGTCGAGGCCCTGATCGCGATCGGCTCGGCCAAGTCCGCCAAGGGTCTGGACAAGGCCGCCGTGGACGTGACGTTCACCGCCTCGCGGCGCGAGAACGTGCTCACCGTCCCGGTCGCGGCGCTGGTCGCGCTGAAGGAGGGCGGGTTCGGGCTGCAGGTCGTCGAGGGCGGCGCCTCCCGGTACGTCGCCGTCGAGACCGGGCTGTTCTCCGGGGGCCGGGTCGAGGTCAAGGGCGAGGGGCTGCGCGAGGGCATGACCGTGGGGATGCCGCGATGACGTACCCGATGATCGCCCTGACGGACGTGTCACGTGCCTACCCCGGCGGGGTGGCGGCGCTGAGCTCGGTGTCGCTGCGTATCGGCCACGGCGAGCTGGTCGCCGTCGTCGGCCCGTCGGGGTCGGGGAAGTCCACGATGCTGAACCTCATCGGCACCCTCGACCGGCCGACCTCCGGCACCATCCACATCGACGGTTACGACGTGTCGAAGCTGTCCGACGGGCAGCTCTCGGCGCTGCGCGCCACCACGATCGGCTTCGTCTTCCAGCACTTCCACCTGGCCGCGCGGGTCCCGGCGCTGGACAACGTGGCCGACGGGCTGATCTACACCGGCCTGAGCCGGTCCGGGCGCCGCCGCCGCGCCGCGGCCGCCCTCGAACGCGTCGGGCTGGGCCACCGCCTGGACCACGAGCCGCACGAGCTGTCCGGCGGCGAGCGCCAGCGGGTCGCCATCGCCAGGGCCGTGGCCGGCGAGCCGCCGCTGCTGCTGGCCGACGAGCCGACCGGGGCGCTGGACTCGGTGTCGGGCGCGGGCGTGATGGAGCTGCTGCGCGAGCTCAACGCGGCGGGCACCACCATCGTGATCATCACCCACGACCGCGAGATCGCCGCCGGGCTGCCCCGCCAGGTCACCATGCGCGACGGCCGGATCGTCACCGACTCCGCCGATCCCGCCGCCGGCCCCGCTGCCGGCCCCGCTGCCGATCCCGCTGCCGATCCCGCTGCCGATCCCGCCGCCGCCGTCCCGGGCGGCTCCGCGATGGCCGAGTCCGGGCAGGTGGGACGATGACCGTCATCGAGGTGGAACGTCCCAAGCTGTCCCCGGCCAGGATGCGCCCGGCCGACATCATGCGCGTCGGCGCGGTCGGCCTGCGTACCCGCCCGCTGCGGGCGTTCCTGTCCGCGCTGGGCATCGCCATCGGCATCGCGGCCATGGTCGGCGTGGTCGGGCTCTCGTCGTCCTCGGGGGCGGAGCTCGACCGCACCCTGTCCGCCCTCGGCACGAACCTGCTCACCATCTCCTCCGGCACCACCCTGATGGGCGAGGAGGCGCAGCTCCCGGCGGAGTCCGAGGCGATGATCGAGCGCATCGGCCCGGTGCAGGCGGCCTCGTCCATCGGCAAGATCCCCGAGGCGAAGGTGTACCGCTCGGAGCGGATCCCCGAGGCCCAGACCGGCGGCATCACCGCCTACGCCGCCCGTCTCGACCTGCCCGCCACCATCGGCGCGACCCTGCGCGACGGCGGCTGGCTCAACCAGGCCACCGAGCGCTACCCGGCCGCCGTGCTGGGCTCGTCCGCCGCGCGGCGGCTCGGCATCGGCGCGGCGGGACCGGACACGCAGGTCGTGGTCGGCGGCGTCCGCTTCACCGTGATCGGCGTGCTGAACCCGGTGGCGCTCGCCACCGAGCTGGACAGCGGCGTGCTGGTCGGCTGGCCGGTCGCCGAGGAGCGGCTGGGCTTCGACGGCCATCCCACGACGCTCTACACCCGCTCGGAGGAGTCCCAGCTGGAGAGCGTGCGCGAGGTCCTGGCCGCCACGGCCAACCCGGAGGCGCCGAACGAGGTGGACGTCTCCCGCCCGTCCGACGCGCTGGCCGCCAAGCAGGCGACCAGTCAGGCGTTCGCGAACCTGCTGCTGGGCGTGGGCGCGGTGGCGCTGCTCGTGGGCGGGGTCGGCGTGGCCAACACGATGGTGATCTCGGTGCTGGAGCGCCGGTCCGAGATCGGCCTGCGCCGCTCGCTGGGTGCGACCCGGGGGCAGATCCGCACCCAGTTCCTGGCCGAGTCGCTGCTGCTGTCCGCGATGGGCGGGGCCGGTGGCGTCCTGCTGGGCACGGCGGTGACGATGGGCTACGCGCTCTACAGCGGCTGGCCTTCGGTGGTGCCGGTCTGGGCGACGGGGGGCGGGCTCGCGGCGACGCTCGCCATCGGCGCGGTGGCGGGGCTCTACCCGGCCGTACGGGCCTCGCGCCTGTCCCCGACGGAAGCCCTCTCGGCCCCGTGACCGCCGGTCTCCGGCCCGGCGGCCGCGTAGCAGGTCGTCCTGCCGGTTACCGGCGGCCGTCGCGGCCTACAGGGCAAACGCCGCAAGAGAGTGCGAGTACTGGCGAAGCCGGGCACGTCAGGGAGCCACGGCCTTGAGCCGGTTGACCAGGTCCTGGTCCTCCACGCAGCGGCCCAGCCCGAGCGCCACGGACTCGACGGGCCGCTCCGCCCGCCGCACCGGCATGCGCAGCGCGACACGCAGCCACCGGTCCAGGCCGCGCAGCAGCGCGCCGCCGCCCACCAGCACCGCCCCGCGCTCGCCGAGGTCGGCGACCAGCTCGGGCGGGCAGCGCTCGACGGTGTCCACGGCCGCCTGCGCGATGGTCTCCACCGGCTGCCTGGTCGCCTCGCGGACGAGCCGCACGGGCAGCGAGGCGGCGCGCTCCCGTCCGGTCTCCGCGTCCCGTCCCCGGACGAGCACCTGCCGGTCCGGCGGACCGTGCTCGCGTTTCACGGCCTCCACCTCGTCCTCGTCGAGGAGCAGGCCGTGCTCGCGCTCCACCAGGCGGGCGACGGCGAGGGTGAGGGCCCGGCCGCCGACCGGGACCGTGCCCGCGGCCACCACCGCCCCGTGGGACAGGACGGCGACCCGCGCCGCGTCCCGCCCGATGTCGATGACCATCCACCCGGCGCCGTCGCCGACCGGCACGCCCGCGCCGAGCGCCGCCGCCAGCCCGTGCGGGACCAGCAGGAGGCCGCGGGCCTCGGCCTCGTACGCCACCTCCCGCAGCGCCGCCCGGTCGATCGCCGTGGCGTGCTCGGGCACCGCCATGACCAGGCGCGGCCGGGCGAAGGGCCGGCGGTGCACCCGGCGCAGGAAGTGGCGGACCAGCAGCCGGGTCAGCTCGTCGTCGGCCGGCAGCCCGCCGCTGACGGGCCGGCACGTCTCGTGGCCGTCGTCGCCGGTCTCGGCGCCGTAGCTCACGATCCTGCCCGTCCTGGCGTCGCGGACGACGGCCGAGGGCTCGTCCAGGACGATGCCCCTGCGCCTGGCGTAGATCCGGGTACGTGCCGCCCCCAGGTCCACGCCGAGCAGGCTCATGGCTGTCCAGGGGATATGTCCATCATGTCGGATTCCTTTTCCGGAGGAACCCCAACGCAACACCAGGAACGGAACGGTCTCCCTTTACCCGCCCGCGCCCTTCAGCTCCGCCAGGGTCTCCTCGGCCCACCGGATGCTGGCCCGCACCTGCGCCAGGCCCAGCTTCAGCGCGTGCGAGCCGATCCCGCCGCTGGGCTGGCACTGCAACGTCGCCAGCCGCGCCTCGAAACCGGCCTTCATCCGCTCGACCACCGCGATCGCGTCGTCGCGGTCGAGCAGCGGCAGCAGGAACGCCTGGAGCGCGACCTCGTTGCGCACCACGACCGCGGGCGCGTGCTCGGTCATCCACTCGTGGAGCCGCCGCCTGCCCTCCGGCGTGATCGTGTAGGTCTTGCGGCCCCTGACGCCCTCGGAGCCGGCGTCCACCAGGCCGTCGGCGGCCATCTTCAGCAGCTCCGGATAGATCTGCGTGTGCCCGGCCTGCCAGACGTGGTTGAGCGACAGCTCGAACTTCTTCGCCAGGTCGTAGCCGCTCGCGGGCCCCACGGCCGAGAGCAGCCCCAGGAGCGCGATCCGCAGGGACATGGTTTCAGCATAGCGAAGACTTGACATGTAAGCTCTTACATATCAGTCTTCACATGTGAATAATGACACGAAGACGGAGCCGGGTGTCGCGGTCCTGGTGGCCGCGCTGGGCGGCATGTTCCTGGCGATGCTCGACCAGACGATCGTCGGCACCGCGCTGCCGCGCATCGTCGCCGAGCTGGGCGGCGGCGAGCTGTACACCTGGGTCGTCACCGCCTACCTGCTCACCTCGACGGTGACTGTGCCGCTCTACGGCCGGCTGTCCGACCAGCACGGCAGGAAACCCCTGCTGCTGATCGGGATGGTGGTGTTCGTCGTGGGCTCGGCCCTGTGCGGCGTGGCCCAGGACATGGTGCAGCTCATCGCCTTCCGGGCGTTGCAGGGGCTGGGCGCGGGCGCGTTGCTGCCGCTGTCGCTCGCGCTGGTGATGGAGATGTTCCCGCCGGGCAGCCCGCGGGGTGCCCGCACCCAGGGCGCGCTCGGCGGCGTGATGGGGCTGACGTACCTGGCGGGGCCGTTCCTCGGCGGCCTGTTCACCGACCACGCGAGCTGGCGCTGGGCCTTCTACGTCAACGTGCCGCTCGGCGCGCTGGTGATCGCGGTCGTCGCGCTGCGCCTGCCGCGCCGGGCGGGCACCGGCGGCGGCGGGCGCCCCGACTACGCGGGCATCGCGGTCTTCACGGTGGCCATCACCGCGCTGCTGCTGGGGCTGACGGAGAAGGGGCTGGACGGCCACACGTGGGTGGACCTGCCCGTGGCGGGGCCGATCCTGCTGGCGCTGGCGGCACTGGTGGTGTTCGTGGTGGTGGAGCGGCGGGCGGCCAACCCGATCATGCCGATGCACCTGTTCGGCGTGCGTACGTACACGCTGGTCAACGTGACCTCGTTCTGCACGGCCTTCTGCATGTACGCCGGCGTCGTCTTCCTGCCGCGCTACTTCCAGGAGGCGCTGGGCGCCGACGCGACCGAGTCGGGCCTGCGGATCTACCCGATGATGCTGGCCATGGTCGCGGGCAGCGCCATCATGGGCTCGCTCATGTCCAGGACCAGGGTCTACAAGCCGTGGCTGGTGGCCGCCCCGTTCCTGCTCGTGGCCGGCACGCTGCTGTGCCTCGGCCTCACCGCGCACACCGGCGGCCTGGCGCTGGCGGTGTGGATGGCGCTGATCGGGCTGGGCATGGGGCCGATGTTGTCGGGGCTGACCGTGGCCGTCCAGCAGTCGGTACCGCCCGCCTACATCGGCACGGCCTCGGCCAACCTCACCTTCTTCCGCCAGATCGGCGGCTCGGTGGCGCTGGCCGTCGGCGGCACCCTCTACACCTCGACGCTGGCCGAGCAGGCGCCGCTGCACGGCCTGCCCGCCGCGCACGCCGCCGCCTCGGCCGCGGTCATCCCGTCGCTGGGCGTGGCGGGCGCGCTGGTCGCCCTCGTGGCGCTGATCGCCATGCCCGGCAGGCGGCTGGAGGTGCCGGCCGTTCAGCAGAGCAAGGTTGAGGCCAGTTTCGCGTCGTAAGGAGCATCGTGCGAAGCTGTGAGGGTCCCCAACATCATGGAGGTCCTCAATGGCGGAGTCATCGGAGCCGGAAGTCAGCGAAACACCCGAGGACGAGATGAAGCGCAAGTTCCGCGAGGCGCTGGAGCGCAAGCGCAACCAGCATGCGGGCGGGGGCGCGGGCGGTAAGGGCGGCGACCCGTCGAAGATCCACGGGACGCACGGTCCGGCCGCGAACAAGCGATCCTTCAGGCGCAAGAGCGGCGGCTGAGATCCGGACGACGCAGGGGGCGCGGATATTCCGCGCCCCCTCTTTCTTTGCCTAGGGGATAGGTAGATCTTTTGTCCTATTCATGACGATTCGTTTGCGTTCGTCCGTTATGGGTGGTTAAGTGTGGGCCATTGACCAGCCGAATCCCGCACCAGCCGGGAACCGGGGACCCACCTTGTTGGGGTGAATCCGGCACTGCGCCGGTAGGGCAGCTCCTCGTCCGAACCCGTCAGCTAACCCGGTAGGCGTGATGGAGAGGAACACCCACATGTCTCACCGCGTCACACCTCCAGACGCCGGCTCCCACCGGGCCGCCATCTCCGCCGTCGGCGTCGTGCCGGCCGCTCGCTGAGCAGCCTGTCAACCAGGCTTTTCCCGCGCTTCGCGCAGCCCCCTGTGTCAGGTGTCCTCCCTGGCTGCGCCCTTCTCCCCTGAAGTTCCGCTGAAGCGCGTCCCTGTCCCCTCACGAAGGACCTCACTGCTCCATGTCTGCTCGCTCCGGCCTGCGTTCCTTCGCCTTGCTCACGGCCTGTTCGCTCGGCGCGCTCACCGCCTGCTCCCTCGGCGCCGCCGCCCACGCCGACACCGACGAGAAGATCCTGCTCAAGGGCTCGACCACGGCCTCCTACTTCTGGGACGACGCCTCCGGCCGGGCCGGTGACACGGGACTGCCGGCCAGCGGCAAGCCCATGCAGAAGGGCCTGGCCGCCAGCCCGAGCTGGCCCCTCATGACCGAGGGCTACGTGCTCTACAAGGGCAAGAAGGCGCCGTTCTTCGTCGGCGACCGCGGCCCCGGCGTCCCCTCCAGCCGCGGCGTCATGCTGGATCTGGACGCCAAGACCTTCGCCGAGCTGACCGGCGGCACGTTCAACTCCAGCACGCTCGGCGTGGACGGCGTCGGCGGTCAGGGCCACATCAAGGTCCAGTACGTCATCACCAAGTGGGGCCCCGGCGTCGGCAAGAAGAACTACCCGGTCGCCTTCTCCACCGGCGCCTGGGCGGTACGCGACAACGACCCGGCCGAGCCCCCGAAGGTCCTGGCCGAGGCGAGCGAGCCGGCACAGCGGCCCGCGGCCGCCACGAAGCCCGAGCGGCCCGCCGAGGAGCCCGCCACGGAAGCCGAGAAGCCGGCCACCGGGTCCGCCACGGGGTCCGCCACCGGGTCCGCCGAGCGGCCCGCCGCCGAGGCCGAGCGGACCGCCGAGGCGGCCGCGGGCTCCGGCAGGGCCGTCGCCCCCGCCCCTGCCTCCGCCCCCGCCTCCGCCCCCGCCGGGCAGGAGGAGTCCACCGGGCGCCCGGTCGAGGCCGCCTCCGTGGGTCAGGCCGAGGAGAACGGCGGCGTGGGCCGCACCCTGCTGTCGGGCGTGCTCGCCCTGGCCGGCGGGGGCCTGGTGCTGGGCATCGACCGCCTCAGACGGCTGGCCAAGCGCTGACGCGGCCTGCGGCGGAGCTTTACGTCACCGCACCAGAATGACATTCTAGTGCGGTGACCACGCACGTAACCGCCAACGGCATCGACATCGCCTACGAGAGCTTCGGCTCGCCGGAAGGCCGGCCGCTGCTCCTCATCATGGGCCTCGGCGCCCAGCTCATCCACTGGGACGAGGAGTTCTGCGAGCTCCTGGCCGAGCAGGGGCACCACGTCGTCCGGTTCGACAACCGCGACGCCGGCCTGTCCACCCACCTCGACCAGGCGGGCCTGCCCGCGCACGGGGCGGCGCCGCCGTACCTGCTGGACGACATGGCCGACGACACCGCCGGCCTCATGGACGCCCTCGGCTGGCCGCGGGCCCACGTGGTGGGCGCCTCGATGGGCGGGATGATCGCCCAGGCCCTGGCCATCCGCCATCCGGCGCGCGTGCTGACCCTGACCTCCATCATGTCCACCCCGAGCCCCGAGATCGCCCCGCCGACCGCCGAGGCGGCCGCGATCCTCATGGCCAGGCCGGCCGCGGACCGCGAGGGCGTGCTGGCGCAGGCGGTGCGGACCTGGTCCGTCATCGGCTCGCCCGGCTACGAGCTGGACCGCGAGCGCGTCACCACGCTCGCCGGGCTGGCCTACGACCGCTGCTTCGACCCCGCGGGCACCGGCCGCCAGCTCGCCGCCATCATGGCCTCGGGCAGCCGCGTCGAGGCACTCGGCCGGGTGAGCGTGCCCGCGCTGGTCCTGCACGGCGAGGCCGACCAGCTCGTCCCCGTGGCCGGCGGCCGGGCCACGGCCGCGGCCATTCCCGGCGCCCGGCTGGTGACGTACCCCGGCATGGGACACGACCTGCCGCGCGCGCTCTGGCCCGAGATCGTCGGCGAGATCACCAAGCTCACGAGCGGCGCCTGAGCCCGGGCGCGCGGCGGCCCGCGCCCCGGACCGGGCGCGGGCCACGGCATGCCCGGGCAGGGCGGACAAGGGTGCGAGTCACGAAAAACTCTCGCGGCAGCGGAGGATCTCCGCCACATTCCGTTCAGCCCACTCGGCCACCACCGACAGCGGCCCGTGCAGCGAGTGCCCCAGCTCGGTCAGCGTGTACTCCACGCGCGGCGGCACCTCGGCGAACACCTTCCGCGTCACCAGCCCGTCCTGCTCCATCGCCCGCAGGGTCTGGGTGAGCACCTTCGGCGTGACGCCCCCGATGCGCGTGCGGAGCTGCGTGAAGCGCATCGGCCCGCCCCGGAGGCTGAGCAGCACCAGTGTCGACCACTTGTCACCGATCCTGTCCAGGACCACTCGTGTGGGGCAATCAGGGTCGAAGACATCACCGGTATCCATAAGGTACTTATAGCACGATGAAGTAACCAGTATCCGATGGATACTCTTGGCGGCATGAAGATCCTCGTCTTTGGCGCGACCGGCATGATCGGCCGGCGCGTCGTAGCAGAGCTCACCGACCGCGGGCACGAGGTGACCGGCGTCAGCCGCTCGGGCGGCCCGGTCAAGGGCGACGTCCGCGACACCGCCACCCTGGCCAAGGGGCACGACGCCGTGGTCTCGGCCATCGCCCCGCCCCGCGACGGCACCGAGCCGGAAGGCCCGTTCATGGAGGCCAGCCGCGCTCTCGTCGAGGGCGCGCGCGAGGCCGGCGTGCGCCGCCTGATCGTCGTCGGCGGCGCCGGCAGCCTCAAGGTGGCCCCGGGCGTGGACCTGGTCGACACGCCCGAGTTCCCGGACGTCTACAAGAAGGAGGCCCTGGCCGGCCGCTCGGTCCTCGGCTTCTTCCGGCAGGTGGACGACCTCGACTGGACCTACATCTCGCCGGCCGCCGAGATCGCGCCCGGCGAGCGCACCGGCGTCTACCGCATCGGACAGGAGGACCTGCTCGCCGACTCCCAGGGCCGCAGCTTCATCTCGGCCGAGGACTACGCCGTGGCCGTCGCCGACGAGCTGGAGCGCGGCACCCATCCGCGCACGCGGATCACCGTCGCCTACTGATCCGTCGCCTACTGATCCGTCGCCTACTGATCCGTCGCCTACTGATCCGCCGCCTGCGGATCGGCGTCCGGGGGCTCGTCCGGGAGGAGCGCCTTCTCGTCGGGCTTGTGCACGAGCACGTTGTCCACGTACGACTTCACGGCCGTGGCCAGGCCCACGTCGGCGCCCGCCTGCTCGGACAGGTACCAGCGGTGGTCGAGTATCTCGTGGAAGAGCTGCGCGGGCTCCAGCTTCCCGCGCAGCTCCGCCGGGATCGCGTCCACCGTCGGGGTGAACACCTCGGCCAGCCACCGGTGCGCCACGATGGCCTCGTCCTCGTGCCGCAGGCCCTTGGCCACCCGGAAGCCGTCGAGGTCGTTGAGCAGCCGCCGGGCCTGGTTCTCCTCGACGTCGAGCCCGGTCAGGCGGAGCAGCCGGCGCTGGTGGTGGCCGGCGTCGACGACCTTCGGCCGCACGATGAGCCGGCCGGTGCCGACCTTGCGCCGCACCATCATCTCGGCCACGTCGAAGCCGAGCAGGTTGAGCCGGCGGATGCGCTGCTCCACGCGGTGCCAGTCCACCTCCTCGATGATCTCGCTGTCGTTGAGCTCGGCCCACAGGCGGTGGTAGCGGGCGACGATGTCCTCGGCGGTCTCCATCGGATCGACGGACGGGTGCAGCAGCCCGCCGGCCTCCAGGTCCAGCATCTCGCCGAAGATGTTGGTGTGGGCCACGTCGATGTCGGTCAGCCGCTGGCCCTCGCTGATCATCGGGTGCATCTCGCCGGTCTCGGCGTCCACCAGGTAGGCCGCGAACGCCCCCGCGTCCCGGCGGAACAACGTGTTGGACAGCGAGCAGTCGCCCCAGTAGAAGCCGTTGAGGTGCAGCCGCACCAGCAGCACGGCCAGGGCGTCCAGCAGGCGGGTGAGCGTGTCGGGGCGCAGCGTGCCCGACATGACCGCGCGGTAGGGCAGCGAGAACTGCAGGTGCCGGGTGATCAGCGCGGCGTCCAGGCCCTCCTCGCGGCCGGTGACGTACGCGACCGGCTCCACCGAGGGCGCGTCGAGCCGGGCCAGGTCCCACAGGAGCTGGTATTCGCGGCGGGCGTAACGCTCGCTGATCTCCTTGATCGCGTACACCTTGCCGGAGAGGCGGGCGAAGCGCACTACGTGCCGCGAGATGCCGCGTGGAAGATCGACCAGATGGTGCTGCGGCCAGTCTTGCAGGGGGACGTCCCAGGGGAGGCGGAGCAGGTCGGGGTCACCGAGCGCGCCAGTGATCTGCAGGGGCATTTGCTCAGGATATGGTGCATCGGTGGACGAGTTTCTCCAGTGGTATTTTTCCGACCGTCCCGTGCTCGCCAGCCTCCTGGGAGCCGACGGCTACGACCACACCCTCGGCGACCTGACCGCCGCCGGCTGGGCCGCCCGCGAGCGCGAGGAGGCCCGCTGGCTCGACCGGCTCGCGGCACTCCCGGCCACCTCCCTCGACGACGAGATCGACAGGGACCTCGTCGTGTCGCAGCTCAGAGGGTCGATCGCGCTCGCGGCCTGGCCCGAGTGGCGCCGCGACCCGGCCGCCTACCTGTCGCCGGTCTTCGGCGCGATGTACACCCCGTTCCAGCGCCGGCTCAAGCCGGAGCCCGAGCTGGTGGCCGCCGCGCTCGACAAGCTCGCCGAGGTGCCCGGCGTGCTCGCCGCCTGCCGCGCCAACCTCGACCCCGACCTCGCGGCGCCGCTGCTCGTCCAGCGCGGCCTCGGGCAGGCCCGCACCGGCCGCAACTTCCTCACCAGGACGATCCCCGGCATGGTCGAGGACGAGGGGCTGCGCGCCCGGCTGGCCGAGGCCGCCGAGCCCGCCGCCCGCGCCTTCGACGAGCTGGTGACCTTCCTGGAGGGCTTCCAGTGCGGCGGCACCTGGCGCATGGGGGAGAAGCTGTACTCCACCCTCCTGCGCGAGCGCGAGCTGCTCGGCTACGGAGCCGCCGAGCTGCACGAGAAGGGCAAGGCCGCCTGGGCCGAGCTGGACGCCAGGATGCGCGAGGTCTCCGTCCGGGTCAACGGCGGCCAGGACTGGCGGGCGGCCATGGAGTCCCTGATGGACGACCACCCGCCGACCCTGGCCGACATGCGCGCCGAGTACGAGGCCGAGACGCTGCGCGCCCGCGACTTCGTCAAGGAGCGCGACCTGGTCACCTTCGCCGACGGCGAGGAGTGTCACGTCCTGCCGTCGGCCGAGTACACCCGGCCGGTCCTGTCCGTCGCCCACTACCTGGCGCCGCCGCCGCTCAGCAGCTCGCGCACCGGCGTGTTCTTCGTGCCGTACACGCCGGACGGCTTCACCGAGGAGCAGGTGCGCCAGCGGCTGCGGACGAACTCGCGGGCCCAGATGCCCTCCATCGCCGTCCACGAGGCATACCCGGGCCACCACTGGCACCTGTCGTACATGGCGGGCAACCCGCGCACGGTCCGCAAGGTCTTCAGGACCGCGTACTTCACCGAGGGCTGGGCCCTGTACGTCGAGAAGCTCCTGCACGAGCAGGGCTACTTCGACACCCCGGCCACCGAGCTGGCCCACCTGGACTGCCGGATCTTCCGCGCCGCCCGCATCGTCGTGGACACCGCGCTGCACTGCGAGGACATGTCGATCGAGGAGGCCGAGACGTTCATGGCCACCAAGGCGTCGCTGTCGCCCGGCACCGCGCAGGGTGAGGTCAACCGCTACTGCGCCTGGCCCACCCAGGCACCCTCCTACCTGACGGGGGCCATCGAGATCGACCGTATCCGGCAGTCGTTCCAGGGGCCGCTCAAGGACTTCCACGACCGCGTCGCCGGCTCCGGCGGCCTGCCCCTCGGCCTGGCCGAGAAGGCGGCGCTGGGCTAGCTAGCCCTTCGGGGGCGTGGGGTCGTTGCCGGGGGAGATGGTGCGCTGGTCGCGGACCTTCCCGTCGGTGCCGTGGATGCGCAGCTCGCCGCCGCCGTCGCGGTGCAGCAGCTCGCGCGCCCGCTCCACCGCCTCGGCCTGGGTGCCCGCCGTGTGCAGGGCCCGGTCGGAGCCGGGCTTGGTGACCGCCCAGGTGCCGTCGGGGCGCTGGACGACGTCTCGGGAGTTGGCCTGTCCGGCCATGATCGTTCCTTTCTCGCGACTGGCTTGGGGAGATCGGCATCTACCCGGAGATCGGCCCGGCAGTCGCGGGAAAAGGGCGCCTCAGGCGCGGCGGGGGAACGACGGGGGGTTGAGCGCGCGCTCGACCACGGCCGCGAGCTGCTCCTCCGTCAGGACGGCCGGCCGGCCGACGCTCAGCCCCCTGACGTAGACCTCGCACAGCCACTCCAGCAGCCGGGTGGCCTCGAACGCCTGCTCCAGGCTCGCCCCGATGGTCACCCCGCCGTGGTTGGCCAGCAGGGCGGCCTGCTTGCCCGCCAGCGCGGCCCGCACGTTCGCGGCCAGCTCGGGGGTGCCGTATGTGGCGTACTCGGCGACCTTGACCACCCCGCCCAGCAGCAGCGCGTTGTAGTGCACCGGCGGCAGCTCGGTCATCGTGGTGGCCACCACCGTGCCGAACACCGAGTGCGTGTGGACCACGGCCCGCGCGTCCGTGCTCGCGTAGATGGCCAGGTGCATGGGCGTCTCGCTGGAGGGCTGCAGGTCGCCCTCGACGAGGTGGCCCTCGACGTCCACCACCGGGCACATCTCGGGCGTGAGCCGGTCGAGCGCCACGCCCGACGGGGTGACCGCCACGAGGTCGCCCTCGCGGGCGCTCAGGTTGCCCGACGTGCCGATGACCAGGCCGAGCTCGACGGCGCGGCGGCCGTACGCGCAGAGCTGCTCGCGGGGAGTCAGGGGAGTCATAGGGCGGCAATGTAGTCGGTCGTCCGACAACCGGCAATCACAGGCGGTCGTCCGACAACCGGCAATCACAGGCGGTCGAGCGCCCGCAGCATCAGCCGCTCGACGTCCACCCGGGTCAGGCGGCCGGGGTAGAGCAGCAGGTGCAGGCTGAGGCCGTCCACGAGGGCGAGCAGGTGCTCGGTCAGGTCGTCGAGGCTGTCGTCGTCGTACCCGCTGCCGTTTCCGCTGCCGTCCCTGTCGCCGTTCCCGCCGCCGTTCCCACCGCCGGCGCGCAGCTCGCCCGCCGCCCTCGCCCGGCCCAGCAGCTCGCGGACGGCGGCGCGCAGCTCGTCCGCCTCGGTCCGCTGCACCTCGGCCAGCCGCTCGGAGGCGAGGCTGCGGCTCCAGAAGCTGACCTCCAGCCGGCTCTCCTGGGTGCGCTCGGCGTCCAGCGGCAGGTTGTCCAGCAGCAGCTCGCGCAGGGCGGCCAGGCCCGTCGCGCCCGCCACCTTGCGCGCCAGCCGCTCGCGGATGCGCTGGTGCGACTGGCGCAGCGCGGACAGCAGGATCTCGTCCTTGTCGGCGAAGTAGTGGGCCAGCACGCCGTTGGAGTAGCCGGCCTCCTTGGCGATGGCCCTGGTGGTCGCGGCGTCGATGCCGTCCCTGACGATCACCCGGCGGGCCGCCGACAGCACCTCGCGCCTGCGCTCGTCGTGATCGACGATCTTCGGCATCGAGCCCTCCCTTGACGTTTTATTCGGACGTCTGTCTATTTAGACTATGACCGTCGTCACCGTCGGCGTCCACATCGTCGACATCCTCGCCAGGCCCGTGGACCACATTCCCGAGGGCCAGGACACCGTGCTGGTCGACCAGATCCGCCTCACCGCCGCCGGTGCGGCCGCCGGCACCGCCGTGGACCTGGTCAAGCTGGGCAACGACGTGGTCACGATGGGCGCGGTCGGCGACGACGAGCTCGCCGACTTCCTGCTGATGACCCTCGCCAAGCGCGGCGTCGACACCTCGTGCCTGCGGCGCAGGGCGGGGGAGGCGACCGCCGCCTCGATCCTGCCCATCAGGCCGGACGGCGGGCGCCCCAGCTTCCACGTGCCCGGCGCGAACCTCTCCGTCGCCTACGCCGACCTCGACCCCGCGGTGCTGCGCCGCGCGCGGGGCATCCACCTGGGCGGCATGGACGTCACGTTCGGCCTCGGCGACCCGGCCTTCTTCGCCCTCCTGGACGAGGTCCGCGCCGCCGGCGCGATCGTCACCATGGACCTGCTGTCCGAGCTGCCCGACCTGCTGGGGATGGCCAGGGCCTTCCTGCCGCACGTGGACTACGTGCTGCCCAACGAGTCCCAGGCCCTCCTCATGACGGGGGCCGCGGACGTGGCGGAGGCCGCCCGCGCGCTGCTGGCCGACGGCCCGCGCGGCGTGCTCGTCACCCTCGGCGAGGAGGGCAGCCTCGTCCTCACCGCGGACGGCGCCGAGCGGGTGCCGGCGATCAAGACCGAGGTCGCCGACACCACCGGCTGCGGCGACGCCTACTGCGCCGGCTTCCTCACCGGCCTCCTGCACGGCCAGGACGTGCCGACGGCCGCCCGCTGGGGCACGGCCGCCGCCGCCCGCGTCGCCACCGGCCTCGGCTCGGACGCAGGGCTCACCGACCTCGACTCGACCCTAAGGATGCTCACGTGAAAGACGCCGACCTGCGCGCGAGGGCCGCGAAAGTCGTCCCCGGCGGCATGTACGGGCACCTCAACGCCGCCCTGTTCGCCCCCGGCTTCCCCCAGTTCTTCGAACGCGGCGAGGGCTGCCGCCAGTGGGACGTCGACGGCCGCGAGTACATCGACTTCATGTGCAGCTGGGGCCCGGTCGTGCTGGGTCACCGGCACCCGCGCGTGGAGGAGGCCGCCGCCCGCCAGGCCGCGCTCGGCGACTGCCTCAACGGCCCGGGCGCGGTCATGGTCGAGCTGGCCGAGCTGCTGGTGGACCTGATCCCGAGCGCCGACTGGGCGATGTTCTCCAAGAACGGCACCGACGCCACCACCCAGGCCCTCATGGTCGCCCGCGCCGCGACCGGGCGGACCAAGGTGCTGATGGCGCACGGCGCGTACCACGGGGCCGACCCCTGGTGCACGCCCTCCACCGCGGGCACCACTCCCAACGAGCGCGCCGACCTGGTGGAGTTCGCCTACAACTCGCTGGAGTCGCTGGAGGCCGCGGCGGCCACCGTCGAGGGGGACGTGGCGGCGATCATCGTGACGCCGTTCAAGCACGACTCGTTCGAGGACCAGGAGCTGGTGGAGCCGGCCTTCGCGCGCGGCGCCCGGGCGCTGGCCGACCGGCTCGGCGCGGCGCTGGTGATCGACGACGTGCGGGCCGGGTTCCGCATCGACCTGCGGGGCTCCTGGGAGCCGTACGGGGTGCGGCCGGACCTGACGGCCTGGTCCAAGGCGATGGCCAACGGCTACCCGATCGCCGCCGTCACCGGCACGGACGCGCTGCGCGGCGCCGCCCAGACGCTGTACTCGACCGGCTCGTTCTGGTTCTCGGCGGTCGCCATGGCGGCGGCCAAGGCCACCATCGAGACCCTGCGCGACACCGACGGCATCGCCGCGATGGAGCGGGCCGGCACCCAGCTCCGCGAGGGCCTGTACGCCCAGGCCAAGGCGCACGGGTTCGTGGTCGACCAGACCGGGCCGGTGACGATCCCGTGGCTGAGCTTCGACGGCGACGCCGACCTGTCCGTGGCGATGCACTGGAGCGACGCCTGCCTGCGCCACGGGGTCTACCTGCACCCCTGGCACAACTGGTTCATGTCGGCCGCGCACACCGAGGAGGACGTCGCCAGGGCGCTGGAGGGCACGGACCGGGCCTTCGCCGAGACCCGCGCCCACTTCGGCTGACCGGCCACCACGCCCAGCTCCCGCGCCCCCGGCCTCGCGCCCCTGGATCCGCGTGACCGGCCCGCGTCCCCGGCCCGCGACCGCGGATCGGCGTGACCGGCCCCTCAGCCGGTCACGCGGTAGAAGCCCTCGGCCGGGCCGCCGAGGATCCGGGCCGTCGCCGGGAACAGCGGCGACGGCAGGTCGTCGGCGGCGAACCAGCGCCACGACCGGAACACGTGCGGCTCGGTGACCTCGGGCTCGCCCGCCCCGCTCCCCAGCTCCACGGCCACCGCCGCCGTCACCCGCACAGCACCCTCTCCTGAACCCCCGCCCGGGCGCTCTCCTGAACCCTCCCCTGGACCCTCGCCCGGGCGCTCTCCTGGACCCTCGCCCAGGCCCTTCCCCGGGTGGTCGAGCACGACGGCGGTGACCCGGGGCGTCCCGGTGTCGCGCACGCCGGTCTCCTCGCGCAGCTCGCGCAGGGCGGCCGCCTCGAAGCTCTCCCCGGGCTCGACCGCCCCGCCCGGCAGGCACCACGACGGCGGCTCGCCCGCCCTGACCCGCTCGCCCAGCAGGATGCGCCCGTCGGGCCCGGTCAGCACTACGCCGACGCCCACCATCCGCTCCACGGAGAACCCCTCCCACAGTGATCCCGGCACCGGGAACGGAATGGTAGCCGCCCCGCCCGAGAAGGCCGGACGGGGCTAGGAGGAGCGCTTCCTGGACTCGGCGGCGGCCCAGGCGAAGACGCCCTTCGCCATCAGGGAGCGCTCGCTCGCCGCCCTGGCCCCGAACACCTCCGCCCGCACCCGGTGCACGCCGGGGTCGTCGGGGGCGGCCAGGGCGGCCATCTCGGCCAGGTGGCCGGCCAGGCGCTCGTCGCCGCCGGACAGCGCCTTCAGCGCCGCGTCCGCCAGCGCTCCCGCCCCGCCCGCCAGTCCGGCGACCGCCGTGGCGAGCACGGCGTCGGGGGCGGGCTTGAGGGTGGCCGGGTTGCCGTCGTACCAGCCGCCGTAGAGCCGCCACAGGTTGCGGACGACGAACTCCGGCTCGTCGTAGCGGGCCCGCAGGTAGGGGCGGTCGGCGAGGTGGGCGGGCGGGCGCACCGTGTGGACGATCTCGTCCAGCCGCGCTCCGGCGTTGAGCAGGTCGAGGGTCTGGGTGACCAGCGACTCCAGCCACTCGGCCGTCTCCAGCAGGGCCTGGCGGACGCGGTCGCGCCCGAAGACCGGGGCGCCGTGGCTGGGCAGCATGATCTCGGCGTCCAGGGCCGCCATGCGGTGCAGGGCGTGCACCCACTCGCGCGGGTAGCGCTGCACCTTCTGGGGGTTGCCGCAGTTCGGCGTCACCCAGATGAACAGGTCGCCGGGCAGCAGCAGCTTGTACTCGGGCACGTAGCCGATCGTGGCGTCGTCGGTCTCACCCTTGGCGTGGAGGAGGTCGAAGGTCAGGCCGCCGCGCCGGACGGTCAGCGCGTCGCGGTAGGTCACGTCGGGATGGCGGTACTCGGTCGGCCAGCGCAGGCCATCCGCCTGGAACTGGCGCTGGTTGATCACCGCGTTGTAGCCGTTGGTGAGCACGTAACGCCGGAAGCGGTCGCCGACGGCCTCGTGGGCGTAGACCGTGGCGCGGGGCCCCGACTCCTCGAAGGGGCCCAGCCCGAAGACGTGGTCGATGTGCCCGTGCGAGTAGAACGCGGTCGTCAGCGGCGCCCGGCTCCAGCGCCGCACGTCCTCGTGCAGCCTGGCGGCCGAGAACGGGCTGCCGGTGTCGAAGAGCACCAGCTCGCCCTCGGTGGCGAAGGTGATCACGTTGCCGAAGCCCGGCCACCAGCCGAGGCCGTCCTCGATCGTCCGGACGCCCTCGTCCGCCAGGCCCTGGCCGGCGAGGCCCAGGTCGGCGATGCTGTCCTCGGATTCGCCGCGCCAGACGCGGTCCGCGTACTCGACAATCATGGGACCCACTCTGCTTCCAGAAGGTTGTTCTGAGCAAGGGCGCGCATAGGGTGACGGCATGGACGTCGAGAGCAAGCTCAAGGACCTGCCCGCCTGGCGGCGCGAGGGCGACGAGATCCGGCGCAGCGTCAACGCGCCCGACTTCCCCACGGCCATCCGCATCGTGGACGAGATCGCGGTCAGGGCCGAGGAGCTCGACCACCATCCCGACATCGACATCCGCTGGCGCACCCTGCACCTGGCGCTCACCACGCACGACCAGGGCGGCCTCACCGAGCGCGACTTCACCCTCGCCGCGATCATCGACGACATCGCGGCCCGGCACGGCGCCTGACCGGACTGTCGCCAATACTCCCCGTAATGTCATGGTCACTCGTTAGAGTGGGGGCCTCTCGGAAGCCGCCGGGGCCCGGACCTAGGGGAGTTCACATGCGCGTGCCCGCGTTCCTGTTCGTCCTGCTCGCAGCCGCGGGTTGCGCGGGTCCGCCCGCGCCCGTGGACCACGATCCCGCGCCGGACATGCGCGCGGCCCCGGCCCAGAGCGTGGTCACCATGTCCGGGGGCGGCGAGTTCGCCCCCGTCGAGGGAAACGCCTCCGCCGAAGCCCCCTCCGGCACCCCCGCCGGCGCCTCCCCGGCCGCCTCCCCGGCCGCCTCCACCGCGGTCTCCGCCGCCGTCGTCTACGACCGCAAGCTGGTCCCCGAGGGCGCCCAGGGCAGCGTCACCGTCGAGTCGTCGGGGGGCCGCACCCGCACCTCCCTCGTCGTGGAGGGCCTGCTGCCCGACCACCACTACGGCGCCCACCTGCACACCAGGCCCTGCGGCGCCGCGCCCGCCGACGCCGGCCCGCACTACCAGCACCACCCGGGCCAGGTCGACGCGGTCAGCGAGGTCTGGCTCGACTTCACCACCGACGACGAGGGCGCCGGTCGCGCCAGTGCCGGCAACGACTGGTCGCTCGAACCCACCCGCCTGCCCGGCTCGCTGGTGATCCACGCCGGGCCCACGGTGACCAGCGGCCCGCAGGCCGGCACGGCGGGCGACCGGGTCGCCTGCCTGGCCCTGCGCTGATCGCGAAAACCCGTTCCGCGCGCCCGCCACGTGATGCCAGAATTACATCATTACATGGCGAAGGGCAGCGCAGCAGTGACCAGTGACAGCCGCCAGTGGCAGCCACCCCGATTACGGCTCTTCGAGCAGGCGCACCGCCGCGCGACCTGGCTGGAGCTCCTCTACGACCTCGTCTTCGTCGTGGCGGTCGCCGAGCTGGCCGCCGTGCTCGCCGAGGGCGACCTCCTGGTCTACGTCGGCCTGTTCGTGCCGGTCTGGTGGGCCTGGGCGGGCTACGTCTTCTACGCCAACCGCTTCGACACCGACGACGTCAGCCACCGGTTGCTCGCGCTGCCGCAGATCCTCGCCGTGGCGGCCATGGCGGCCAGCGTGGGCGACATCGAGCGGCGCTCGGGGCTGTTCGCGGTCGCCTACGTGGTGGCCAGGCTGCTGCTCGTCGTGGCCTACGCCAGGGCCGGGCGGCACGTGCCCGAGGCCCGGCCGCTGACCGGCCGCTACGCCGCCGGGTTCACCCTCGCCGCGCTCGTCTGGCTGGCCTCGCTCGCGGTCGAGCCGCCCCAGCGCTACGCGTTGTGGGCCGTGGCCGTGGTCATCGACCTGGCCACCCCGCTGCTGGCCCGCCGCCACCAGGGCAGGCTGCCGCCGCAGACCGAGCACCTGCCCGAGCGCTTCGGCCTGTTCGTGGTGATCGTGCTCGGCGAGGTCGTCACGTCCGTGGTCACCGGGCTGAAGGGGCACGAGGTGACGGCCGGCACGCTGGCGGTCGCGCTGGCCGGGGTGGCGATCGCGATGGGCTTCTGGTGGCTGTACTTCGGCCACATCGACGAGTCGGTCGTGCTGCGCACCCGGCTGGCCGGGCAGGTCTGGGTCTACTCCCACCTGCCGCTGTCGCTCGGGCTGGTGGCGTACGGGATCGGCATCGAGCACGCGATCGCCCATCCGGCCGGGACGAGCTGGGCGGTCGGCGGGCCCGCCGCGCTGGTGCTCGCCGTGCTCGGCGTCCAGCACCTGTGCTCCGGCGACCGCCGCGCCGCCGGGCTGCGCTTGGCCGCCGCCGCCCTCACGCTCGCCACCGCCGCGCTGCCCACCGCGGCCGCGCTGCCGCTGATCCTGGCGTACGCGGCCGCCCAGGTCGCCCACGACCTCCTCCGCCCCCGCCCCGCCACCCCCGAAGGTGCCACCGCATGACCGACCCCACGAGCGACCCCGCGCCCGGTCCCACGTCCGGCCCCACGTCCGGTCCCACGCCCGATTCCGCGCCCACCGCCCAGGCCGTGTTCGACCGGCAGCTCGCCGCCATCGCCGCCGGCGACCTGAAGGCCCTGCTGGCCCAGTACCACCCGGAGGCCACCGTGGTCCGCCTCGACCGCGTCGCGCGCGGCGCGGCCGAGATCGAGGACCTGTTCGCCGCCTACCTGGCGGCCGCCCCGCGGGTGGACGAGCTGGTCTCGGTCCGCACGACCGACGACGTGATCTTCTACCACGCGCGCATGACCGCCGGCGGCCGGAGCGTGACCGCGTACGGCACGCTGGTGCTGCGTGACGGCCTGATCTGGCGGCAGACCGCCGCCGCGCACCCCGCCGGGTAGCGGGCCCGGGGAGGGAGCCCGGGGAGGAGGGCTCAGCCGAAGACGGCGGGCGGGGGCACCGGGGCCAGCACGCGGTCGCCGTCCCTGATGGGCGCCGCCCCGGCGACGAAGTTGGTCAGCGCCTCCCCGTGCACGCAGCGGGCCTGGGTCAGCCCGCCGGCCGCGCGGCGCGTCAGCAGGTCCACCGGCAGCTCGGCGCGGGAGGCGGTGACGATGAGGTTGCCGAAGCGCCGCCCCCGCAGGATGCCCGGCTCGGCCAGCAGCGCCACGTGCCGGAAGGTGCCCGTCACGGTGGCCAGCAGGCGGCGGGCGAAGGCCAGGCCCTTGCCGTCGGCCAGGTTGATCAGCAGGGTGCCGCCGGGGCGCAGGACGCGGGCCAGGTCGCCCATGTACTCGGCGGTGGCCAGCTCGATCGGCATGGTCGCGCCGGCGAAGGCGTCCAGCACCACCAGGTCGGCGGTGCCGTCCCAGATCCGGCCGGTACCGGCGCGGCCGCCCTCGACGATGACCTTCAGGCGCGGCACCGAACGCAGGTCGAGCTGCTCGCGTACCAGGTTGACGAGGAGGCCGTCGGGCTCGACCACGATGTGGCGGGAGCCGGGGCGGGTGGCGGAGACGTAGCGCGGGATCGTGCAGGCGCCGCCGCCGATGTGGACGCAGCTGAGCGGCCCGTCATCGAGGAGGTCGATCACGTCCGCCATGAGACGTACGTACTCGAATTCCAGGAAGGTGGGGTCTTTGAGATCCACGTACGACTGGGGTACGCCATCCTTGGACAACATCCAGCCGTCCTGCCTGTCCAGGTCCCGGAGAAGCTCGACCTCGCCGAACGTCACCGGGTAGACCCCAGGCGCCGGCTCCCGCTGTCCACGTGTCACGCTGATCCCTCCCGGGAGAAACCGTATGCGACGGAGAAAGCTGATTGTGCTCGTGGTCGCGGTCGCGGCGATAGTGGGTGCGGGCGCGTTCGCGGTCGTGGCGGCCGGCCGGGTGAGGGGCAGCGCGGCGCAGACGGCGGCGGCGTACTTCGCGGCCTGGCGCAAGGGGGACGTCCTGGGCATGGAGCGGCTGGTCCACCGGCCGCCCGGCGACTTCGTCACCCGGCACCGGGAGCTGTCGGAGAAGCTGCACGTCGATGCGATCACGCTCACGCCGGGGCCGCTGAGGAGCACGGGCGAGGAGTCGGCCGAGGTGCCGTTCGCGGGCGTGCGGCTGCTCACCGAGCTGGGCTCCTGGCCCTTCGAGAGCACGTTGCGGCTGGCCGTCAGGGACCAGGAGTGGAGGGTCTTATGGACGCCCGAGACGCTGCACCCGCTGCTCAAGGACGGCGCCCGGCTGGAGCTGGGGGAGATCGACACGACCACGGCGGAGTTCCTGACCAGCGAGGGCGCCCGGATCCCGCACGACAGCTACGCCGACGCCTACCTCGACCCGCTCAAGCCGGAGTTCGCCGAGACCCACCAGGGCTGGCAGCTGCTGCTGAAGGCGCCGGGGCAGCCGGACCGGCCGCTGCTGAGCCGGCAGCCCAAGGCGAACGTCGAGCGCACCACCCTCTCGCGCGCGGTCCAGGCGGCCGCCGCCCGCGCCCTGGACGCCGTGGACGACTCCACCATCGTGGTCGTCAGGCCCAGCACCGGCGAGATCCTGGGCCTGGCCGACCGGTTGAAGGAGCACTACAGCGCCGTGCGCGACGTCTTCCCGCCGGGCTCGGTCTTCAAGACGATCACCGCGGCCGCGCTGCTCAGGGCCGGTCTCGACCCGCGGTCCGAGGTGCCGTGCCCCGGCTCGTACACCGTGCCGGGCTTCCGCACGATCACCAACGACGGCGGGGTGGACCGCGGGACGGTCACCTTCGCCGACGCGTTCGCCCATTCCTGCAACACCACCTTCGTCGAGCAGGCCACCACCAGGCTGACCTCGAAGGACCTGGCCGACACCGCGGCCGAGTGGGGGTTCGGCCGGCCGGTGGTGACGGGCATCGGCGGGAGCTGCGGCACGGTGCCGGAGACCACCGACCCGGACACCTTCGCCGAGGACGCGATCGGCCAGGGCGAGGTCGTCACGACCCCGCTGTGCATGGCCGCGCTGGCCGCCGCCGTGCAGAACGGCACCTGGCGCTCGCCCCGCCTGCTGTCGAAGGGGGAGGTACGCCGCATCGACGGCGTCACCAGCGACGACGCCCGCATGGACGAGGACGTCGTGCGGGCGCTCAGGGACCTGATGAGCGCCGTCGTGGACCACGGCACGGCGGCGGACTCGGGGCTGCCCGAGGGCGTGGCGGGCAAGACCGGGACCGCGGAGGTGCCGGACGGGCCGCCGCACGCCTGGTTCATCGGCTACCGCGACGACCTGGCCTTCTGCGTGTTCGTCCGGCACGGCGGGTCGGGGCGCGGGGCCGCGGTGCCCATCGCCGTGCGCTTCCTCAACGGCCTCTAACCTACGGTACCGTAGGTTTTATGACGACCATGACCGTTAAGCCCAGGCTGCGCGGTTGGCTGCACGCGGGGACGCTGCCCGTGGCCCTGGTCGCGGGCTTCGTGCTCGTGGCGCTCGGCCCGACGCTGCAGGCCCGCCTGGCCGCCGCCGTCTACTCGATCACCTCGGGGCTGTTGTTCGGGATCTCGGCGACCTACCACCGCGGCAGCCTCGGGCCGCGGCTGGCCGGCGTCCTGCAGCGCGTCGACCACGCCAACATCTATCTGATCATCGCGGGCACCTACACGCCGTTCGCACTGCTGGCGCTGGAGGGCGCGGCGCGGGTGGCCGTGCTCTGCGTCATCTGGGGCGGGGCGTTCGCGGGCGTGTTGTTCCGGATGTTCTGGCGGGGCGCGCCGCGCTGGCTGTCCACCTCGCTCTACCTGCTGCTCGGCTGGACCGCGATCTTCGTGATGCCGGAGCTGCTGGAGGGGGCGGGAGTGGCCGCCGTCGTGCTCGTGGCGGTGGGCGGCGTGTTCTACTCGGCGGGCGCCGTCGTCTACGGGCTGCGCCGCCCCGACCCCTCGCCCCGCTGGTTCGGCTTCCACGAGGTCTTCCACGCCTTCACCGTGGCGGCGTACCTCGTGCAGTACGTCGCGGTGTCGATCGTGGTCTACACGCACGGGTGACGGCGGAGGCGGGGTTGAAGAACTTCACATATCGGGTAGATGTCCCGTAAATTTTGCGTACGGGCCGGCGCTCCGCCGGAGAAGCGTCGGCCGCTCCGCCCATAGTGGAGGCGACATGGACGTACACACCCGCCTTGCCCGCCACCTGCTCGTCGATGGTTACCGGCTCGTCCTCGACCTGGAGCTGAGCCGCGGCTCCTGGCTCGTGGACGCCCGGGACGGCCGCCGCTACCTCGACTTCTACACGTTCTTCGCCTCCGCCCCGCTGGGCGTGAACCCGCCCTTCGACCCCGACTTCGTCCAGCTCCTCGGCCGGGTCGCCCGGAACAAGCCAGCAAATCCCGACATGTACACCGAGCACCTGGCCGACTTCGTCGAGACCTTCGTCCGCGTGCTCGGCGACCCCGACCTGCCCCACCTGTTCTTCGTCGAGGGCGGCGCCCTGGCCGTCGAGAACGCGCTCAAGACCGCCTTCGACTGGAAGAGCCGCCACAACGAGGCCGCCGGCCGCCCCCGCGACCTCGGCACCAGGGTCATGCACCTGACGCGGGCCTTCCACGGCCGCAGCGGCTACACCCTGAGCCTGACCAACACCGAGCCGGGCAAGACCGACCGCTTCCCGAAGTTCGACTGGCCCCGCATCGACGTGCCCGCCATCCACCTCGGCGACGTCGAGGCGGCCGAGGAGCACGCGCTGGCGCAGGCCCGGGAGGCGTTCGAGCGCCACCCCCACGACATCGCCTGCTTCATCGCCGAGCCCATCCAGGGGGAGGGCGGCGACAACCACATGACGCCCCGCTTCCTCCAGGCCATGCAGGCCCTGTGCCACGAGCACGACGCCCTGTTCGTCCTGGACGAGGTCCAGACCGGCGGCGGCACCACCGGCACCCCGTGGGCCTACCAGCAGCTCGGGCTGGCGCCCGACATCGTGGCGTTCGCCAAGAAGGTCCAGGTCGGCGGCATCATGGCGGGCCGCAGGGTGGACCAGGTGCCCGACAACGTGTTCCGGGTCAGCGGCCGCATCAACTCCACCTGGGGCGGCGGGCTGGTGGACATGGTCCGCAGCCGCGGCATCCTGGAGATCATCGAGCGCGACGGCCTCGTCCGGCGCGCCGCGGCGCTCGGCGAGGTGCTGCTCGAACGCCTCGTCAAGCTGGAGGCCGAGCGTCCCGAGGCGATCTCCGGCGTGCGCGGGCGGGGCCTGATGGCCGCCTTCGACCTGCCCGATCCGGCCGTCAGGGACGCCCTGGTGGCCCGGCTCAGGGAGGAGCACGGCGTGCTCGTGCTGCCCTGCGGCCCCCGCTCGGTGCGGCTGCGCCCGGCGCTCAACATCCCGGAGGCCGACCTCGCCCACGGCCTGCGCGCCCTGGCGGCGGCGCTCGGCGCGCCGCCGCCCGCGCGGGCCGTCACTGGCTGACGCTGGTGGCGGTGCGGCGCGGCCCGAAGTAGCGGTAGAAGAAGTTGATCAGCACGCTCACCCGGTTGCGCCCGCCCAGCAGGTACGCGATGTGGATGAGGATCCACACCAGCCAGGCGGGGAACCCGCGCACCGTGAGCCCGCTGGGCCGCTCCAGCACCGCCTCGGCCTTGCCCACCGTCGCCATGATGCCCGGGTCGGTGTAGTTGAACGGCCGCAGCGGCTCGCCCTTCGCCGCCGCCAGGATCTGCCGGCCCACGTGCTTGCCCATCTGCAGCGCCGGCTGGGCGAGCTGGGGCAGCGGCATGGGCGTCGAGGCCAGGTCGCCGGCCACGAAGATCTCCGGGTGGCCCGGCACGCTCAGCGTCTCGGTGACCGAGACCCGGCCGCCCTTGCCCTGCGGCAGCCCCCAGTCGGCCACCTGCGCGGGCGCGGTGACGCCGAGCGCCCACACGGTGACGTCGCTCGGCACCCGGGTGCCGTCCTGCAGCACCACCGCGTCCGGCTCGACGGAGGCCACCGTGGAGCCCAGCCGCATCCGCACGCCGCGCTTGCGCAGCGCCGTCTCCGCCGCCTGGCGCAGCCTCGGCTTGTACGGGGCCAGCACGTAGTCGAAGCGCTCGACCAGCGTCACGCTCGTCTGCTCCGGCCGGATCTCCGGATGCGTCAGCGGCAGCGTCCCGCGGCGCAGCTCGGCCAGCGTGCCGGCCACCTCCACGCCGGTCGCGCCCGCGCCCACCACCACGACGTTCGTGCTCTCGCGCCGCCCGGCCGCGGTGTCCTCCAGGTAGTGCTGGAGCCGCCGGCGCAGGGTGGTCGCGTCGCCGAGCGAGTAGATGGGCAGCCCGTTCTCCCTGGCGCCCGGCACGTTCAGCCAGTTCGTGGTCACGCCGGTGGCCAGCACCAGGTAGTCGTACTCAAGGGAGGTGCCGTCCTCGAACTCCACCCGCTTCTCGTCCGCCAGCACCTTGCTGAGCGCCGTGCGGCGCGAGCGAACGTTCGGCCACTTGGCGGCGAAAGTCCGGATCGGGTAGGACACGTCCGCCGTGCCCATGCCCGCCGTGGCCACCTGGTAGAGCAGCGGCTGGAACGTGGAGTAGGGGTTGCGGTCGACGACCGTCACCAGCGCTCCGCCCTTGGCCAGCTCCCTGGTGGCCGCCAGCCCGGCGAAGCCCGCTCCTACCACGACGACCCGCGTTCTACGCACCATGACCGGTTTCCTCCCCCTCAATATCGCCATGGACTCCTATGACTCCGTCAGCGTCGGTTAAACCACCGGGCGGGGAAAGGGCCCCCGCCCCTGCCCGCCGTGACGTGCGGTTACGGTGGCCCTGGGGAGGAGATCGCTGATGTCGCAGAAAGTGACCACCATCGAGCGCCTGGGCCGCCGCATCGCCGAACGGCGCGACGCGCTGGGTCTCACGCGCGAGCAACTGGCCGAGCGCGCGGGCGTGGACGCCGGTTACGTCGCCTGTCTGGAGGGGCAGGCCGGCCCGCCGGTGCGCGAGGCGCTGGCCCGGCTCGCCGGGGCGCTGGGGACGACCGTGGCGGAGCTGCTCGGCGCGGACGCCGGCGGCCCCTCCGGCGCCGGGCCCGCCTCCGCCCACCCCGAGCTGCTGGTGCTGGACGAGAAGGAGAGCCTGCGCCTGCTGGAGCCCGGCGGCGTGGGCCGGATCGCCTTCGAGGGCCGCTACGGGCTCACCGTGCTGCCGGTCAACTACCGGCTGCTGGACGGGGCGGTCGTCTTCCGCACCGCCACGGGCGGCACCACGGACGAGGACCTGCGGACCGGCGTGGCGGACGTCGAGTACAAGGTGGCGTTCGAGGTGGACCGGATCGAGGACCTCACGCGGGGCGGGTGGAGCGTTCTGGTGCAGGGCTCCCTGCACCACGTGACGGCCGAGGACGAGCGCGGGCCGGCCGCGGCCACGGGCGTCGAGCCGTGGGTGGGCGGCGACCGCCGGCAGTACCTCAAGATCGTCCCCACCCGCGTCACCGGCCGGCGCATCAAGCCGGGAGCCTGACCGCACCGGGCCGTGCCGTCCGGCACGGCCCGGCACGGCCCGGTGCGGGGCCGGTGGCGCGTTCCGGCGCTACCGGCGGCGGGACTGCCAGAGACCGATGGCGGTGACCCGGCTGTCCACGCCGAGCTTGGCGTAGATCCGGTTCACGTGGTTCTTGACGGTCTTCTCGCTGAGGAACAGGCGCTGCGCGATCTGGCCGTTGGACTGCCCGGTGGCGATGAGGTCCATGACCTCGATCTCGCGCTTGCTCAGGGACGTGAACACGCTGTCGAACGCTGTGTCGTCGACTCTCATCCGGCCTCCGGGGGCGCGAAGACGATCAGATCGCCGAGGCCCCCGTGCTTCCGGCGTTAGCGGTAGACAGTGAGCATAACCCGATTGTGGTGATTTAGGGGCGGTTGTCGGGAGAAAAACGACAACGGCCGGTCCACTGGACCGGCCGTCGCACGTTCAGGGTGAGTGAAGGGACTTGAACCCTCGACACCCAGGACCACAACCTGGTGCTCTGCCAACTGAGCTACACCCACCAAGGCCGCCCCTCGCGAGGCGGCACAGGAAAAGTGTAGCGGGGTTCGGGAGTCTTTACGCCACTCCTTATCCGCCGACCCGCTCCGCGAGTCCTTGCGCGCTACCGCTCCGCGAGCCTCCTCAACCGCTGACCCGCTCCGCGAGCGAGCGCGCGGTCACGGAGTCGGGGCCCGGCTGCTCCACGAAGATCGCCGCGCGGTAGTAGCGCAGCTCCCTGATGCTCTCGGTGATGTCGGCCAGGGCCCGGTGCCCGCCCTGCTTCTCGGGCGCGGCGAAGTAGACCCGCGGATACCACCGCCGCACCAGCTCCTTGATCGACGAGACGTCGATCATCCGGTAGTGCAGATAGCCGTCCACCCCGGGCATGTCGCGGGCCAGGAACGTGCGGTCGGTGCCGATGGAGTTGCCGCACAGCGGCGCCTTCTTCGGCTCGGGCACGTGGCGGCGGATGTAGTCGAGCACGAGCGACTCCGCCTCCGCCAGCGTCACCCCGCTCGCCAGCTCGGGCAGCAGCCCGGAGGCGGTGTGCATCTCGCGCACCACCTGCGACATCTGCTCCAGCGACTCCGGCGGCGGCTTGATGATCACATCGACGCCTTCGTCAAGCTGATTGAGCTCGCTGTCGGTGATGACGCAGGCCACCTCGACCAGCGCGTCGCGCCCAAGGTCGAGCCCGGTCATCTCGCAGTCGATCCAGACCAGCACGTCACTCATACGATCTCCTCGCCCAGCGGCTCGGAGCGACCCGCCCGCTTGTTACCTCACCAGCCTAGTGCCACTGGTCACGCGGGCTTGAGCGAGCCGAGAACCTTGCCCACCACGTCGGTGCCCAGGTTGTCCGGCACGGAGACGTAGAAGATGGCCGGCCGCTCGCCGCCGCCGCGATCCACGAGCACGATCGCGCCGTTCTCCTTCTTCCACTTGTAGCCGTTCTCCTTCGACGCCTTCGTGAAGTCCAGCTCGAACTGCAGCAGCCAGGCGTCGCGGTCGCCGACCTTCATGGCCTTGTCGGCCACGACCTTGCTCTCGTGCGCCACGGAGTAGAACCGGGTCGAGAAGTCCATGAAGACGGCCTGGGCGCTGGTGCGCAGGGCGGTGGCGCCCGTGTACGGGTAGATCTCGTTCAGCACCCCGGTGGAGACGTTGCCGACCCACCTGCCGCCCTTGCCGTCGAAGTCCTCCTGGGAGACGGCCTCCACGCTCGACGTCCAGCGCTGCACGTTCGGCGGCAGGTTGTCCGGGTTGATCTGCTCGGGCACCTTCCAGCCGGCGGGCACCTCGAAGGAGACGCCGCTCTTCGCGTCGGCGATCCGGCCGTCCACGGGCTGGGGCGGCGGCTCGGCGCTCTGGCCCGGCGACGGCTGCCCGGACGGCGGCTCCGCGCTGGGCTCCTCGCTCGGCGGGTCCTGGGGCGCGAAGGTCTCGCGCGGCGGGGGCAGCGCGCCCTGGTCGCCGCCGCGGTTGAGGAGGAAGATCCCGCCCGCCACGATCAGCGCGATCACCACGAGCGCCGCCAGGCCGCCGAACACCCACGGCATCGGGTTGCCCTGCTTGGGCGGCGGCGGTGGCGGGCCGAACCCCGGCCCCGGAGGCTGACCGGCGTTGCCCCAGCTCGGCTGGGTCGGCGCCGGCTGGCCGTAGGCGGACTGCCCGGGGGTCGGCCCGCCGTACTGGAGCGTGGGGTTGGCCGGCGTGGCCGCCCAGCCGGGCTGCGTCTGCTGGGGCCGGCCCTGCTGCTGGAGCGGGGCCTGCGACTGCGGCACGGGGGCCGGTTGCTGCTGGGGCTGCGCCGGCCCCTGCTCCTGGACGTGGGTGGCGTCGGTCCACTGGCTGCCGTCCCACCAGCGGAGCTTGGGCTCGCCATAGGGGTCCGGATACCAGCCCGCGGGGGTCTGGGTGGTCATGTTCGCCAGATTAGTAAGAACCGCTTTGATATGCATTGCTGGACGGAGATCAACACTTGTACGTGAAGCTGACCTTGTCCGTACGCACCGGCCCCGGGCTCAGGACGCGCAGCGTGGCCGTGGCCTTCACGCTGCTCTTGCCGCGCAGCGACCAGCGCAGCGGAAGCTGGTAGGACGTCTGGTCCGAGCGGGTCTGCAGGGTGCCCTTGACGACGTCCTTGTCCAGGTTCTTGCGCCACTCGTAGGCGATCACGCCGGAGGCGCCGTTGGTGACCACCGTGCCGGTGATCAGGGCCGTGCTGTCGCACCCGTACGTCTTCTTCGCCGCCTTGACGTCCACCGAGCCGACCGCGAGGTCCGGCGGGTCGCTCAGCTTGAACCAGGCCAGGACCGCCCCCGCCATGACCACCGCGAAGATCGCGGTCGCGGAGATCGTCCGCCACCGCCGGGACCGGGCCGCCCGGGGGTGCCGGACGCCCGCGCGGTGCACGGTCTCGGCCTCCTCCCGCCCGGACCGCCAGATGCGCTCCGCCGTGGTCTCCGGCCGCTGGGCCCGCGTGTCCACGCCGGGGCCGAACCGCACCGGCCCCGTCCCCGAGCGGCCGGGGACGTGCAGCAGCGTCACGATGTCGCCCTCGTCCCTGGGCGCGGGCGGCGCCGGGGACGCCTGGGCGTAGGGCGGCGGCTGCGCGAAGGCGGAGCGGTCGCGCGCCGCCCGCGCCAGCCCCTCCCTGCTGATCGCCCCGCCGGGCAGCGTGGCCTGCTCAGCCAGCAACGTGCCGCGCGCCGCCGCCAGGCCCAGCGTGCCGGCCATGCCGGCGACCCGCTCGAAGAGCTGGGCCGCCTGCGGGGCGTGCCCCCCGAAGGAGGCGGCCAGCCCGCGCGCCAGCGCCGCCCACCCGGCCGCGTCCCGCTCGGGCGGCGAGACGTGGCCGCGGATGGCGTCGGACAGGCCGCGCTCCGACAGCAGCGCCGCGCCCTCGGACGTGACGACCACCGTGCCGGGGTGCACGGAGCCGTGCGTGACCCCCGCCGCGTGCAGCGCGGACAGCGTCTGCGCGGTCTCCACCAGGGCCGAGGCCGCGCCGGCCGGGTCGATCGGGCCCGCGGTGAGCAGGTCGGCCAGCGTGGGGCTGACCGCCTGGCCGGTGAGCAGCCAGACCTGCTCGCCGGCCGCCACGACGTCCGCGACCGGGATGAGCCCGCCCGTTCCGCCCAGCACCAGCCGCTGGTCGGTCAGGACGGCCTCCACCACCCGCTCGCGCACGCCCGGCAGGCCGATGAGCCGGGCGTCGAACAGCAGGGCGCCGGCCCTGCGGCCGTCGGGCGAGATCGCGTCGATCCAGTTGCCCAGCTCGGTCATCCAGGTGTGCTCGGTGAGCCGGAATCCGGCGATACCGTGCCCAGGGTTGTTCATCGCCGTCGCCCCCCTCGGCGCGCCCTAGCGCTTCCTTCCGCGGCGGCCCGCCGCGCGCTTCCCCTCGCGGCCGCCCGCCGCCCGGCGCCGCGGCGCGAAGGCCACCAGGCCGAGCGGGAGCAACACGGCCGGAGCCACGTCGGCGCGGTTGATCCTCGGCACCTCGCGGGCGATCCTCGGCGACTCCTCCTCGCTCGGCGTGCCGCCGCCGCCGCTGGGCGTGCCGGTCGGCTCGCCGGTCTGGGTGTCCGTGACCGTCGGCTGGGGCCGGGGCCGCGTCGGGCGGGTCGTCGGCGCGCTCGAGGTGCGCGTCGGGGCGGCCGTGCTCGGGCGCCGGGTGCTGGACGGCACGTCCACCTTGCCCGTCGGGTCGGGCTCGTCCGTGTCGGACGCGGCCGGCGTGGGCTTGCGGGTCCTGGACGGCGTCCTGATCGGGCTGCGCGTGGGCCGGGGCCGGGCGCTGCTCCTCGTGGGCGCGGCGGTGGCCGTCGGCTGCGCGGGCGGCTGCGCCGTGGGCGGCGCCTGGCTCTGCGTGGCGGCCGGCGTCTCCTCGGGCGTCTCCTCCGGCGTGGTCTCCTCGGGGGTGGGCGGCTCGGTGTCCTCGGGCGTGGCGGGCTCCCCGGTCTCCGGCGGGGCCGTGCTCGGCGTGACCCTCGTGGTGCCCGCCGACAGGGCGGGCTCGTCCGCACCCGAGGTGATCACGAACACGGCCGCGCCGATCAGCACGGCGACCCCGACCGCCGCCATGGCGATCTTCGCGGGCAGCTTGCGCAGCAGCCCCGCCGGGTCGGGGAAGCGGGTCTCGGCGAGCGCGGTCTCCGTCTCGACCGGCTCCTCCAGCGCGCTCGGGAAGAGCAGGATCAGCAGCCCGGCCAGCGAGGCCAGGCGGCGGCGGCCGCGCTCCTCCCAGTCGGGGCCGTACGCGCCGGCCGCGACGGCCTCCAGCTCGTTCAGGAACGCCTCCGCCGACGGCGGCCGCTCCGCCGGGTCCTTGGCCATGCCGCGCTCGACCAGGCCCTGCAGCGCCGCGGGCACCTCCTCGGCCGGGATCGGCGCGCTCTGGTGCTGGCGGGCCAGCGCGGCCATGTTGGGCGCGCGGAACGGGCGGGCGCCGGTCAGGCACTCGAAGAACACCACGGTGGCCGCGTACACGTCGGTGGCCGGCCCGGCCGGCGAGCCGGACCACTGCTCGGGAGCCATGTACGGCGGCGTGCCCGCGGCCCCGGCGTCCTCGCCGGCCCGGACCGCGATGCCGAAGTCCACCAGCTTGCTGCGGCCGTCCTCCTGCACCATGACGTTCTCGGGCTTGAAGTCGCGGTGCACGACGCCGATCGCGTGCGCCGAGGCCAGGCCCAGGAGCGAGCCCTTGAGCACGGTCAGCGCCGCCTCGGGGCCGGTCGGACCCTGGGAACGCAGGATCTCGCGCAGCGAGACGCCGTTGACCAGCTCCATGACGATCGCCGCGCCGTGGCCGGACTCGACGTAGTCGATCAGCCGGGCGTGGTGGACGCTCTGCAACGTGGCCAGCAGGCGGGCTTCGTGCCGGAAGCGGGCGACGAAGCTCATGTCGGACTTCAGCTCGTTGTTGAGGTACTTGATGGCCACCTCGGCGCCGTCGCGGTCGCGTGTCGCCAGCACGACCCGTCCGGCGGCTCCCGAGCCCAGCTCGCGAACCTCGGTGTAGCCGGGGACCCCCCATTGCCCCTCGCCGTACATGCGGTCTCCTCTGGAGTCGTCTGGGCCCCCACCCGTATCAAACGGTCCGTAGCTTAACCAGACCGCACCGGATTCCTCACCGATATGGAGATAAGTGTGGATGACGATTTCAGTCGATCTCTACCGGTGTGTCGGATGTCTCAGGTTCCGGTTCGGGGCTCGGGGTCTTCGAGGGCTCCTCCCGGGGCGGGCATTCAGCGGTGGATCCGCCGGCCGAGTCGCCGCCGCCGGCCGCCGCCGGATCGGTCGAGGCGGTCACCGACCACCTCGTGCCGCAGGGCAGCTTGACCGGGAAGGTGAAGGTCCGCGTGTACGAGGTCCCGCCCGACAGGGTGGCCGAGTCGGAGCCGCCGCCCTCGCCGCCGGTCGAGTACCGGACGGTGAGGCGTACGGGCTGGGCGTTCGACGTGAGCACCCGCACCGTGGCCGTGATGCCCTCGCTCGCGCTCGCCCGCACGATGCTGACCTGGCGGACCTGCGGCGGGCAGGTCACGGTGGCCCGCGCGGTGGCCGTCCGGTCGCCCGCCGTCACCCGCACCGAGACCGTCGAGCCGCAGGGGCGGGAGTGGAAGGTGTAGGCGAGCGTGCGGCTGTAGGAGGTGCGGCCGGACAGGGTGAGGCTCCGGGTGCCGCCCTGCTCGCCGTCCTTCTCGCCGCCCGCCGCGAACCGGGCCTGGACCGGGATCGCGCCGGTGCCGCTCGCGCTCACCCTGATCGTCGCCCGCGCGGTACGGTCCGGCGCGGCGGCCATGGCGAGGGCGGCCCGCAGCCCGGTCACCCGCGTCGGGCAGGGCGGCACCGACACCGAGGCGGTGCGCGCGCCGCCGGGGGCCGCCGGCGCGGTGGCGAGGGCCAGCGTGACCGTGCTGCCGCAGGGGCGCTCGCCGATGGCCCAGGTCAGCGTGCGGGTGTAGGCCGTCGAGCCGCGCAGGGTCAGGCGCTGGACGCGGCCGCCGGTGCCGGGGGCCGACCAGGTGGCCGTGGCGGTGACGGGGCCGGGGCCGCTCGCTCGCACGGTGACCGTCGTGGTGGCCACGCCGTCGGCGTTCACCGCGAGGTCGCCGAGGCCCACCGCGAGCACGGAGGTGACCGGCGGCCGGACGGTCACGGTGGGGATGGAGGTCACGGTCGGGATGGAGGTCACGGTCGGGATGGAGGTCACGGTCGGGATGGAGGTCACGGTCGGGATGGACGTCACGGTCGGGATGGACGTCACGGTGGGAACGGACGTCACGGTCGGGATGGAGGTCGGGGTCGGCCGCGGTGCCGGGGTTCTCGTCGGCGTTCTCGTCGGCGTCCGCGTCGGGACCCGCGTCGGCGTCCTGGTCGGCCGCGCCGTGGGCCGCGCCGTCGGTCGTGCCGTCGGTCGTGCCGTCGGGCCCGTGTCCGGTACGCGCGTCCGGGTCGGTGCGGGCCCCTGGGAGGGCTCGTCCACCGGCAGGACGGCCTCGGGCACGCTCTCGGGCGTGCCGCCGGCCGGGCTCTCCTCGGGCGCCGGCTCCGGGGTGGACTCCGGCGTCTCCGCGGGCGTCTCCTGGGGCGTCACCTCGGGTGCCGTCGGCGGGGCCGAGGCGGCCTCGGGCCGGACGCTGGTGGGCGGCACGATCGCGGCCGCGCCGAGCGGGCCGGTCGGCGGCCGCTCCCGGTTGGCCAGCATGACCACCGACGCCACCGCCACGGCCGCGGCCAGCCCGCCGCCCATCGCCACCCGCGCGGCGGTGGAGCGTAAGTTGGAGCGCAGGCCCGAGCGCAAGCCCGAGCGCAGCCCGTCGAAGACCGTCCTGGCGAACGACGTCGAGACCTCCGGCGTCGCGGCGGGCGGCGTGGGCAGCAGCAGCGCCAGCAGGCCCACCAGCGCGGCCAGCCGCCGCCGCCCGCGCTCCTCCCAGTCCTCCCCGTACGCCGCCGCGGCCGTGGCCTCCAGCTCGGCCACGAACGCCGCCGCGCCCGCCGGCCGCGCGGCCGGGTCCTTGGCCAGCCCGCGCCTGACCAGCTCGCGTACCGGCGCGGGCGCGTCGTGGAAGGGCACCGGGGCGTGCACGTGCTGGTAGCCGAGCACGCTGGGCTCGGTCGAGCGGTAGGGGCGGTGGCCGGTCAGGCACTCGAAGAAGACCGCGGTGGCCGCGTACACGTCGGTCGAGGGCGAGGCCGGCCGGCCCTCCCACAGCTCCGGCGCCATGTACGGCGGCGTGCCCTCCGGCGCCCCGGCCGCGCCCTGCCGCACCGCGATGCCGAAGTCGACGAGCTTGCTCACCCCGTCGTCCCCGACCAGCACGTTCTCGGGCTTGTAGTCCCGGTGGACGACGCCCATCGCGTGCGCCCCTGCCAGGCCGAGCAGCGAGCCCTTGAGCACGGCCAGCGCCGCCTCCGGCTCGGTGGCGCCGTGCTCGCGCAGCAGCGCGCGCAGCGGGACGCCGTTGACCAGCTCCATGACGATGGCCGCGCCGCCGGTGTCCTGGACGTACTCCCACATCGTGGCGACGTGGGGATGGCGCAGCGTGGTCAGCAGCCGCGCCTCCGACTGGAACCTGGCCACCGCCGCCGCGTCGCGCAGCGAGTGCGGGGACAGGTACTTGATCGCGACCTTGACCCCGGTCTCGTCGTGCACGGCCTGCACCACGCGGCCGCTCGCGCCCGCGCCGAGCTGCTTGACGTGGCTGTAGCCGGGAGCGGTCCACTCCATATGCCATCTCCCATCAGGGTTCGGCCCACCTGATGAGACGTGCGATCAAGAGTGCGGGTTTTCCAGGTGGCACCTGATTTATGGAACTACTCCCGATGGAGGATGTGAACCGGCGGATCGATACCTTCTGGGAGCACCGGATCGGGCTCGGGCGCGCCCCACGACGTGACCAGCGGCAACACCCCGGCCCAAACCGGCAGGGCGTAGTCCTCCTCCTCGTCCACCGGCGGGCCGCCGCGCCTCTTGACCGACGCCTCCTCCAGCGACAGCGCCAGCACGGCCGTGGCCGCCAGCTCCTTGCGGCTCGGCCGCCGGACGTGGTCCCACTGGCCGGGGGCCAACCGCTCCGACAGGGCACGCAGGCCCGCCAGGCGCTCGTCGGGATCGGTGACCAGCCGGGCCCGGCCGTAGACGACGGCCGAGCGGTAGTTGACCGAGTGGTGGAAGATCGAGCGGGCCAGCACGACGCCGTCCAGGTGCGTGACCGTGACGCACACCTCGCCGCCGTCGGCGGCGCGCAGCGACCGGGCGCCCGTGGAGCCGTGCAGGTAGAGGGTGTCGCCGAGGCGGCCGTAGCCGGTGGGCACGACCATCGGGAAGCCGTCCACGACGACGCCGAGGTGGCAGATCAGACCGGTGTCGAGGATCTCGTACAGGTCGTTCCTGTCGGTGCTGCCGCGCTCCTTGGAGCGCCCGAGCGTGGTGCGCGGAGTGGTGGAGAGCATGATTCGACCGTACGCGCGAAGTGGACCTAACCTGGAGGGCCACTATCGACCCCTTCCAAGGGACCACTTCCGTGCGTAGCTCCATCGACCTGCCGGTCTCCCTCTCGCGGGAGTCCGGCGAGCCGCTCACCGCCCAGCTCGCCGGCTGGTTGCGCCGGGCCATGCTGGACGGCGCGCTGGCGCCCGGCGAGCGGCTGCCGTCCACCCGGGCGCTGGCCGCCCAGCTCAAGGTGAGCCGCACCGTGGTCACCGAGGCATACCAGCAGCTCTACGCCGAGGGGTGGCTGGACGGGCGGCACGGCTCCGGCACGTTCGTGGCCGAGATGGAGGTGGTCACGCCGCCGGGGCAGCCGCGCGAGGCGCCGTACGTGCCCGCCGCGCCCGAGCCGGCCGGCACCTTCATCGACCTCACCGCGGGCCGCCCCTGGGTGCGCGACTACGACCGCGCGGCCTGGAAACGCGCCTGGCGCAGGGCCGGCGAGCTGCCGCCCGGCGCCGATCCCGACCCGGCCGGCCTGCCGCGCCTGCGCGAGCTGCTGGCCGACCACCTGCGCCGGGCCAGGGGCATGGCCGTCGGCCCTGAGAACATCCTGGTCACCCGGGGCACCGGCAACGGCCTCGACCTGTGCGCGATGGCCCTGCTGGGCGCCGGCGCCCGCGCCGGGGTCGAGGACCCCGGCTACCACGTGGCGCGCACGGTCTTCGCGGCCCGCGGCGCGGAGATCGTGCCGTGCCCGGTGGACGAGGACGGCGTCATCGTGGACGGCCTCCCCGGCGACCTGTCGGTGCTCTACACGACCCCCGCCCACCAGTACCCGCTGGGCGGGCGGCTGCCGATCCCGCGCCGCGAGCGGCTGCTGGCCTGGGCGCGCGGCACGGGCGCGACGATCGTCGAGGACGACTACGACGCCGAGTTCCGCTACGACGTCGCCCCGCTGCCCGCGCTCTACGGCCTCGACCCGTCGCGGGTGGTGCTGCTGGGCACGCTGTCCAAGACCCTGTCGCCGGACGTCGGCGTCGGCTGGCTGGTCGGCGCGCCCGAGCTGGTCGCCAGGATCGCCGGGCTGCGCCGCGCCGTGGCCGACCGCACCAGCGGCCCGGTGCAGGAGGCGGTGGCGGTCCTGCTGGAGCGCGGCGACCTCGACCGGCACCTGCGCCGCATGCGCCTGGAGTACGCCCGCCGCCGCGCCGCGGTCGTCGAGCTGCTGGGCCCGGTCTGCCGGCTGCGCGGCGACACCGCCGGGCTGCACGTCCTGGCGGAGCTGCCGGCCGCCGTGGTGCCCGTCGTGGTCGAGGAGGCCCGGCGGCGCGGGGTGCTGCTCGACGCGACCGGCCGCCACCACCACGGCCGCGAGCGGCTGCACGGCCTGGTGATCGGCTACGGCTCGGCCTCGCTGGCCGACGTGCGCCGCGGCTGCCGCGTCCTGGCCGAGGTCGTCAGGCGGGCGGTGGCGGCGGCGTAGCGGGCTCCAGGGCGCGCAGGACGGGCAGCGCGCGGTGGGCGTACACCGGGTCCACCGGAAGCACGTGGCGGGCCCACCAGCGCGCCTGTGCGGGGTCGGGGGAGGGCTCGGCGAAGCCGGGGGCGTAGTCGTCGTACGGCGGGTCGTACAGGTAGCCGACCGACACGCCGTGGCGCTTCAGCTCGGCGATGGCCGCGTCCCGCTCCCGCACCAGCAGCGGCACGCGGAACAACGGCTGGTCGAGGTGGTCGCGCACGGCCGGCGCGACGGCGGGCAGCTCGGCCAGGCGGGCCACGCCGGCCAGCCGCCGGGCGCGCTCGCCGGGCAGCCTGGCCAGCCGCCTCGCCTGGTACCAGTGGACCATCCGGCCCCGGCGGGCGCGGTAGGCGTGCAGGTCGGCGCGGACCCACGGGTCGAACGGCGGCAGCTCGGGGGTCTCCTTGAGCGCCAGCTCCAGCGCGTCGGGGTCGAGGGCGATGCGGTAGCCCACGCGCCGCTCCTGCAGGCCGAGGGCGCGGGCGACGGCGAGCGCCGGGCGCACCAGGCCGAGCCGCAGCGCCCCCTGGCGGGCCATCGAGGTGGTCACGGAGAGCAGGTCGGCGCGCAGCGAGCCGGGGGCCAGCAGCTCGTCGCGGGCGCGGGCCAGGGCCCGCAGGTCGGACTCGTGCTCCACGGCCAGCACGCCGCCGGAGCCCGCCCCGGGATGCTTGGAGAGGCTGAAGACCCCCGCCTGGCCGAACGTGCCCAGCGGGCGGTCGCCGAGCCGGGTCTCCATGGCGTGGGCGACGTCCTCGACGAGGATCTTGCCGGTGAAGGCGGCGACGCGGTCGGGCAGGCCGTAGAGGTTGGTGGTCAGGACCGCGTCCACCGTGTCGAGGTCGACCCGGGCGGCGTCGATGTTGCCGTCGCGGGGGTCGAGCGGCGCGATGACCGGCCGCAGGCCGGCGGCGAGCACCAGGAAGAGGATCTCGTCGGCGGAGATCGGTGACATCAGCAGCCGCTGCCCGGGCGTGCACCAGTGCCGAAGCGCCAAGTAGAGACCCAGGCGGTTGGACGGTAGCGGCAGGCAGTGACGACCCGTGCGCTCTGCGATGTGTTTCACCGCTGCATAACGGTACGGAAGCGTCCGTAGGTTTTCAATGCCTTGTCGGCGGTTTTGAGCAGAAGAGGGTTGGCCATGACGGTTGCCCGGGTCTTGCGTACCGGGACGCGCATCATCCAGTGGAAGCCCGCCGCCGCGCTGGCCGTGGCCACCCGGCCCTCGGCCACCTCCAGCTCGCCGGTCTTGAGCTTGTCCTTGTACTCCTTCTGGCCGCGTCCCATGTCGATCATCGCGATCCCGGACGCGGCGGCCCGCTCGGCCATGTGCAGGTGCTGGATGAGGCCGGGGGAGTACTTGGCGAAGCGGGTGTCGTAGGCGGGGAACCAGCCGACCAGCGTGGTGCGGGTGCGGATGCCGAAGTGCCCGGCCACCGGCTCGTCGTCCACGTAGACCATGTCGAGCACGCCGGCGAAGGTGTCGGAGCGCGTGGCCTGCAGCCGCTCGACCAGCTCGACGATCCACTGGTGGGCGAACCTGTCGGTGCGGCCGGTGCGGCGGTACTGGTCGGTCTTCCAGCCGAGCAGCGTGTGCAGCGGCTCCAGGGAGGCGATGGCGTAGTCGTGGCGCAGCGTCCCGGCCTCGCGCTGGAGCTTGCGCTCCTTGGCCAGGGTGCTCTTGTAGGTCTTGCCGGAGTGCTCCTTCAGGAACTCCGTGTAGGGCGCGTAGCCGTCGCGCAGGTCGATGACCGGCGACGGGTAGCGCTCGTGGTGCGGGCCCATCAGCGGCTGGCCGGAGACCAGATGGTCGAACTCGTAGACGGCCAGCCCGCAGTCCTTGATGAGCCGGCGCGCGTCGATCTCCAGGTCCTTGGCGTGGACCAGCCCCTGCGCGTCGGTCAGGCCGGCGGCCACGGGCTTGCCGATGCCCAGCGGGTGGCGCTCGAACGGGAAGAACCCGACGATCTCCGGGCCGTCGTACAGGACGGCCACCCGGACCTGGTCGCGGAGCCCGCCCACGGTGATCGTGAACTCGGGCGACAGGAAGGGGTTGTCGAAGACGGGATCGGCGTCCTGCAGAGCCCGCCATCGGCTCACTTCGGAGGGTCCCAGCTCACGAGGGAGGGCAAGGGTGACGCGCATGAGCTCCTACTGACGACCGTACTCTGCTTCCACGGGGGATCAGATCATACGTACTGCCCAGATTAAAGGGTCTCAGCCGATGCCATCACCGCAGGTCCGGAACGTTACATAACTCCCAGCTGGCCTTCAGGACCGAGTGACGTTCTAAGGTGTGTCCATGACCGTACCTGGCATCGACCGGCCCCGCCTGGTCGAGTGGATGGGCCGCAACGTGCCCGACGCCGGCGAGCCCTTGTCCGTCTCCCTCATCTCGGGTGGCAGGTCCAACCTGACCTACCTCGTCGAGGCCGCCGGGCGCCGGCTGGTGCTGCGCCGCCCGCCGCTCGGCCACGTGCTGCCGACCGCGCACGACATGCGGCGCGAGTGGCGCGTCATCTCCGCCCTCGCGCCGACGCCGGTGCCGGTGCCCGAGCCGGTCGCGTTCTGCGCCGACGAGGACGTGATCGGCGCGCCGTTCTACCTCATGGGCCACGTGGACGGCACCGCCGTGCGCGCCCGCGAGGAGCTGGGCGACCCGGCGCCCGAGCGGGCCCGGCGGCTGTCGGAGCGGCTGGCCGAGGTGCTGGCCGCCATCCACGCCGTGGACTACCGCGAGGTGGGGCTCGGCGACTTCGGGCGGCCCGAGGGCTACATGTCCCGGCAGCTCGACCGGTGGTGCCAGCAGTGGGAGCGGTCGAAGACGGCGGACCTGCCCGAGTACGACCGGCTCGTGCGGCGGCTGCGCGACCGGCTGCCCCCCGAGGCCCCCGGCACGCTCGTGCACGGCGACTACCGGCTGGACAACACCCTCGTCCGCCTCGCCGACATGGAGATCCTGGCCGTGGTGGACTGGGAGATGTCCACGCTCGGCGACCCGCTGGCCGACCTGGGGCTGACGCTGACCTACTGGCACAGCCGCGGCGACGACGAGCGGGCGGGCATCCCGGTGGCCGGCGACGCCACCCTGGCGCCCGGGTTCCTGGACGTGCCCGAGTTCGCCGCCCACTACGCCAAGGTGTCGGGGCGGGAGATCACCGACCTCGGCTTCTACCTCGCCTTCGGCAACTTCAAGCTGGCGGTCATCATCGAGGGTATCCACGCCCGCTTCCGCCAGGGTAAGACCGTGGGGGAGGGGTTCGACCGCATCGGCGCGGCCGTGCCCACGCTGATCTCCCGCGCGCACCGCACGCTCGACCAGGGCTGACCCGCCCGCCGACCGCCACCGCCGACCGCTACCGCTACCGCCACCGCCGACCGCTACCGCCACCGCCGACCGCCACCGCCACCCGCCGACCGCCGGCCGCCATCCGCCGACCGTCGGCCCGCCCAGCCCGCCCGACCCCCAGGGAGCGCCATGAGCACAGTTGCACTGATCACCGGAGCGGCGAGCGGCATCGGCGCCGCCACGGCCCGGCGCCTGTCGGCGTCCGGAGCCCGGTGCGTCCTCGTCGATCTCGACGCCGAGGGGGTGGAGCGGCTGGCGAAGGAGGTCGGCGGCGCGTGGCTGGCCGCCGACGTCGGCGACGACGCGGCCTCGCTGGAGGCCGTGGCCCTGGCCGAGAGCCGCTACGGGCGGCTGGACCTGGTGCACCTCAACGCCGGCATCACCGGCCGGGTGGACCTGGCCGACTTCGACCTGGAGCGCTACCGGCAGGTCGTGGGCGTCAACATGGACGGGGTGGTCTTCGGCGTGCGCGCCGCGGTGCCGCTGCTGCTGCGCTCGGGCGGCGGGGCCGTCGTGGTCACCGCCTCGCTGGCCGGCCTCGTCGGCTTCGCCGGCGACCCGGTCTACACCATGACCAAGCACGCCGTGGTGGGCCTGGTCCGGGCGCTGGCCGAGCCGCTGGCCGCCCAGAACATCCGCATCAGCGCCGTCTGCCCGGGCTTCACCGACACGCCGCTCGTCGCCGCGGCCAAGGAGATGTTCACCAGCGCCGGGTTCCCGCTGCTCACGGCCGAGGACGTGGCCGCCGCCGTCGAGTCCGCGTTCTACACCGACACGCCCGGCACGCTGCTCATCGTCCAGCCGGGGCGGCAGCCGGTGCCCTACCGCTACGCCGGGGTGCCCGGACCGGCCGGCGGCCAGCGCCCCCCGAGCGTCGAGTGACCGGCCGGTGGCAAGTCGCATGCAAGCGGACCGGTTAGGTTAAGGAGGGCCAGGCTGCAGCCCGGCCCTCATCCACGTCCGCGACCTCGTGAGGAGCCTCCCGTGATCCCGACCGACGGCCGGCACGCGCGCCGGCGATCGCCCTGGCCCATCGCCGTGGGCGCGGGCATCCTCGCGGTCGTCCTGGTCGCGGGCATCATGGTCTACACCTCGATGCACTCCAAGACCCGCGAGGACGGCGGGTTCGCCGGCAGCGAGGTCGCCACCGGCCAGCCCGCCGCGCCCGCCCCCACCCTGGAGGCGCCGCCCATGCTCGACTCCTGGCCGCGGTGGGGCGTCACGCACACCCAGTACAGCGCCGACAACGAGCCGGCACCGGTCGCCGAGCAGGCCAGGGGCCTGTTCGGGCGGGTGCCGATGGTGCAGAACCAGCACATCATGGGCTGGGGCGTGGGCAACCCGGAGCCGAGCCCCGGCCAGTACAACTTCCGCGACCTCGACCGGCGGCTGACGTTCATGTCCTCGTCGCGGGCGGTGCCCGTCATCACGCTGTGCTGCGCGCCCGACTGGATGAAGGGCGGGCAGGCCGGGCGTACCGACTGGAGCAAGAACCACACCGTCGCGCCCGAGCCCGAGCACTTCGACGACTTCGCCGCGCTGGCCGCGCGGGTGGCCCGCCAGTACCCGACGGTCAAGCACTACATGGTGTGGAACGAGTTCAAGGGCTTCTGGGACACCACCGCCAACCAGTGGGACGCCCGCGGCTACACCGAGATGTACAACAAGGTCTACGACGCGCTGAAGAAGGTGGACAAGACCATCCAGGTGGGCGGGCCTTACATGCCGATCGGGAGCAGCTCGGGCGCGTCCGGGACGTCGGAGCTGAGCGGGTCCTGGGGCACGGTGGACCAGCGGGCGCTGGACGGGATCAAGTACTGGATCCAGCACAAGAAGGGCGCCGACTTCATCGTCGTGGACGGCGCCACCATGACGACCGACAAAGGGAACGTTCCCGACGACTTCGCCGCCGTGGGCAAGTTCGGCGCGATCACCGCCTGGCTGCGCGAACAGAGCGGCGACCTGCCGGTCTGGTGGGCCGAGTGGTACGTCGAGCCGGAGAACTCCGGCTGGAACGAGGACAAGCGCACGGCGGTGCAGGCGGCGGCCCTCATGGAGTTCGCCAGGAGCGGCGTGACCACCGCCCTCTACTGGAACCCGCAGCAGAAGGGCGCGGGCGAGTGCCCCGGCTGCCTGTGGACGCCCAACGAGGGCGGCGAGCTGCCGATGGCCGGGCTGCTGAGCGGCTTCGCCAAGTGGTTCCCGTCGGGCGTGCCGCTCGCCGGCGTCCAGGTCTCCGACCCGCGGGTCAAGGCGCTGGCCCAGGAGCGCCAGATGGTGCTGGTGAACACGGCGGGCGAGCAGGTGACGGCCACCGTGGACGGCCGCCAGGTCGGCCTGGCCCCCTACGAGATCAAGTGGTCGGGCCGGGGCGGGGAGTGACCTCCGGCCTGCGCCAGTACGTCAGGTAGCGCAGCCACCACTCCACCGGCCCGTACCGGCGCCGCCCGAGCCACCAGTGGCTGTAGACGACCTGGCAGGCGAAGACCGCGCAGGCGATCAGCACCTCCCGCGGCGGGCTGACCCGATCCACCAGCGCGAGGCCGTACCCGGTGAAGACCAGCGAGCAGATCAGCGACTGCGCCAGGTAGTTGGACAGGGCCATCCGGCCGGGCGCGGCCAGGGCGTGGGCGACGCGCGGCAGGTGCGGCAGCAGCCGCAGGAATGTGGCCGCGTACGCCGCCGCCAGCAGCGGGGCGGTCACCAGGTCCACCGCCTCGCCCCAGAACTTGTGGACGGTCCCGTTCCAGGCCGACGCGGTGTAGAAGAGCGAGCCCGCCAGGCCCACCGTGAAGCCCGTCCACTGCAGGCGGCGCAGCACGGCCACGTGGGAGGCGGGGTCGCGCAGGGCGCCGAGCTTGCCCGCCGCCAGGCCGACCAGGCAGGCGGCCAGCACCGCCGGCCCCTGGAAGAGCACGCGCAGGACGAGGATCAGGGACAACTTGCGCAGGTGCTCGGAGACGATCTGCCCGGCCGTCCCGCCCAGCGCGGTGTCCGCCTGGCGGGCCTCCAGCGCCGTCTCCGCGACCCTGTGGGTCACGTCCAGCCCCGCCGAGGTCAGGACGGCGAGCAGCGCGAACGCGAGCGCCAGCAGCACCGTCAGGCCCACGGCGAGCAGGATCGCCGTCCTGGGCGTGATCCGGCGCAGCGCCAGCAGGGCGAGACCGGCCACCGCGTACGTCGTCAGGATGTCGCCGGGGAACAGCAGCACCGCGTGCGCCAGCCCCAGCAGGAACAGCCCGCCCAGCCGGCGCAGGAACATCGGCACGAAGCGGTGGCCCCGCCGGGCGGCCGAGCCGAGCTGGAGCGTGAAGCTGTAGCCGAACAGGAAGGAGAACAGCAGGTAGAACTTGTTCTCCAGGAACAGCGTCACGCCCCAGCGCACGCCCCAGTCCAGCGGCGCGTCGAACGCGGGCTCCGCCAGCCCGGCCATCCGGTAGCCGGAGGCCAGGAAGGCGATGTTCACGACAAGGATGCCCAGCAGGGCGAAGCCCCTCAGGGCGTCGACAGAAGCGATCCGCGCGGCCACGACGGGGGTGGCGGCCGGTGGCGCGTCCAGGATGGCAGGATGTGTCTTGTGTGTCCTCATCGCAGGGCTTATCATCCCGCACAACCTGAGCGTTTCCTGGGAATTCAGTTATTTTGTGAGATGTAGATGAAGCGCTCGATGATCACGGCGAATGCCACCACAAAGGACGGTACCGCCAGATAGAGCAGCCGCCTGCGGGTCTTCCTGGCCCGGTCCGGGCCGTTGAGGCGGATGATCTCGTACCCGAAGAGCGCCACCCACGTCAGGCCCAGCGCGGCGATGCCGACCGGGGTCCAGGGCGAGGTCGGATCGCCGGCTCCCGACTTGTAGGGACGGGGGTCGGGCGTCTCCGTGCCGCGCACGAACTTCTTCCACGTGTAGAGCGCCGCGTCCTCGTTGGCGAAGACCCGCTTGAGGTCCGGCGAGGCGTCCAGCGCCGCCCGGAACCGCTCGCCCCAGTCGGCCGGATAGCCCTCGTTGAGCTGCAGGTAGCTCACCTGGCCGCGGCTGACCATCAGGTACGAATTACGCGGCTGCTCGCGCAGCGCCTTGACCGCGTCCGCGATGAGCGTCGGGTCCTTGTGGACCAGCGCCTGCACGTTGAAGGTGGCGATCTCGACGTCCCGCTCGCCCCACGGCAGGGTCGGCGTGACCTCCGGGCCCAGCTTGGGCACCAGGTAGAGCACGCGGGCGCTCGGCTTGTCGTGCTCGTAGACGTAATGCAGCGCCGCCACCTCGCCGGTGGTGACCCGCTCGAACTTCTCGTTGCCGTAGCGCGCCAGCAGGAACGCGAACGCGAACAGCACCGCGAAGCAGGCCGCGAGCACGACCGAGACCTTCCTGGTGAGCTGCGGGTTGAAGCGCACGTTCCGCCGGCGCAGCGGCACCGTCTCCTCGCGCACGTCGGCGCTGTCGGCCGGCAGGTTGGGGAAGAAGGCGTACGCGGCCAGCAGGCAGGCGCCCGGCAGCGCGAACATGTAGATCCGCAGGCCGATCTCGCCGCCGTAGCTCTGCAGGCCGAGCGCCAGCACCGGCACGCACAGCAGGATCAGCGCCGACCGGTCGAACACCCCGCGCCGCAGCCGCCGCAGCAGCCCGGTCGCCGCCAGGCTGAGGATCACCACGAGGATGCCGAGCCGCGCCTGCAACACCATCGCGTGGGCCGGGTCGGTGCCCTCGATGCGGTCGCCGGTGTTGCTGCGCAGGTTCTGCAGGATGTTGCCCAGGCCGCCGAAGATCGTGTCGATCTGGCTGGACCAGAAGCCGACCGTCATGTAGCTGATCCAGGCCAGCACCGCCAGCCCGAGGAAGAACGGCAGCGCCCAGGTCAGCGAGGTCCGCTTGAAGATCAGGAACGCCGTCACCACGCCGAGCATCATGAACGGCGTGATCTGGTGCGAGGCCACCGACGCCAGGAACAGCGCCACCAGCAGCATGAGCATGAGCAGCTTGTCGGCGCGGTAGGTGCCGGTGTTGGCCAGCTCGCCCGGCGTCATGGCGTCCAGCCTGCCGAGCAGCCTGCGCAGCCCCTTGGCGGGGACCGGCTTGGTGCGCGGCTCCACCCGTCCGAACCAGCGCAGCAGGATCGCCACCCACGCCAGGTACAGCGCGAACGTGAAGCCCTGCGGCGAGAAGTAGTCCTGGCCGATCCACTGCACGAGGACGAACAGCAGGGCCGCGAACCAGCGCGCCCGCGTCGTCGCCACCACCTGGCGGAGGATCAGGACGAACGGCAGCAGATAGAGCAGGTTGGACAGGAGCGGCGTCCACTGGAGGATCGTCGTCATGTCCTGGATGCCGGCCGCCTTCGTGACGAACGCGAACAACGCGAAGAAGCCGGGCCAGCCCATGCGGGCGTCGATGCTGATGGCGCTCTCGCCGGTCCTGCTGATGAACTCCACGAAACCGGCGTGGATGTAGGCCGTGGGGAAGCGCGGCTCCGCCGCCACCAGGGCACCCGCGCCGTGCAGCGCGAAGGTGATGGCGGCGATCTGGAACAGCAGCAGGAACTTGCGGTCCGTGCTCTGGGCGACCGTGACGAAGAACGACACGATCATGATGAGGATGGCCAGGAACGCCGTGGCGGGCAGGGCCGAGATCAGGCCGAGACCGTCGATCTCCTGGGGATCCACGCCGCGGAAGGGCCCCGGGGGGACCTTGAGGGCGAGGACGTACATGGCCAGGCCCTCGAGCACCAGCACGACCGGAAGCCACTTGGGCGCACCCGCCAGCAACGCCCCGAACCACCCGCCCGGCCCCTTGGCCCGCACGGGCGCGGGAGCGGGGGCGGGGGCGGGCTCGGGCGTGGACGCGGGCACAGGAGCGACCGGAGATACCTCCGCCTCCACCGCCTCCACCGCTTCCACCGCCGTCATCAGCGCGGTGGGCAGCGTGTCGTCCTCCGGCGTGGTCTCGTCCCTCGGGGGTGTCCCGTCTCCGGGCGCGGGCGCCGGCTCCTCGGTGCCCGCTGGGGACGGCTTCCCCGCCCGCGTCCCCGACGACCCGGCCTCCGCCGGAGCCTCGCTCTTCGTCGTGTCGTCCCCTGCCTGTGCGGGAGGGGTCGTTCCGGTGGCGGGTGTCTTCCGGGCGGGACGGCCCGGCTCGGTGACGGGCGTGCTGGAATCACCGGCGGTGCTCTTCAAGCCGACGGCGGGCCCCTTCGGGACGGCGCGCGTCGTCTCCGCCGCGGACGGCCCCTCGGCCGTCGGGTCCTCTCCTGCGGGGCCCTCGCCCACCGGAGCCTCGTCCTCGGGCGTGTCGGCCCTCGGGGCCTCGCCTGCGGGGTCGGGGTGCTGGATGGGCATGGAGACCGTGCCCGCGGTCGCCGGGTCGTCCGTCGCCGGGTCGTCCGTCGCCGGGTCGTCCGTCGTCGGCGGGTGGCCGATGCGGAGGGGGCCCGGGATGCGGAAGGTGATGGTCTGGTCGGCGGCGCGCTCGTCGGCGTCGCTCTCCTCAGGGGTGTCCGTGCCGGCCGGCTCATCGGGGGTGCGGTCGGCGGGCCCCTCGTCGAACGTCAGCTTCGGGATGATCCCGGTAGCGTCCGGATCGAAGGGCACGTCCGACTCCTCCTTGTCCCCATGCATATCGGGGTCCCCATGCATGTCGGGGTCCCCATGCGGGTTCGGTTCCTCGTGTACGTCCGCGGACCCGGTGATCCCCTTTGTCCTGCCATCGCCGTCCCGTTGCCTCACGCTGACCATCATGAGGCCCCGGACAACCCCTGGGTGACAGTCTCGCGCCCGGTTTGGTCGAATTTGAGAATTTTACGTAGCTTTCCAAAGATCAAAAGTGCCATGAGCAGCTCGCTGAAGAGCAGCCCGAACCCCACGGCGTTCACGCTCGCGAACGGGAACAGCACCAGCGTGGAGACCAGCACGAGCACGGCGAGCCCGATCTGCACGGCCGCCAGCGCCCGCGCCCTGCTCTGCGCCCGCAGCGCGCTCAGGTACACCTCGATCAGCACCCGCGGCAGCACGGCCAGCGACATCAGCCGCAGCAGCAGCGTGCCCTCCTCGGCGAACTCCGAGCCGAAGATGGTCAGGATCAGCGGCGCCCCCAGGATCGCCACCGCGATGATCGGCGTCACGATCATGAACGCCCGCCGCAGCGCCCGCCGGCAGTTCTCGGCCAGCCGCGCCTGGTCGAAGGAGCCCTCGACGGTCAGCGACACGGCCATGTTCATGGCCAGCAGCTCGATCATGCTGGCCAGCGTGTGGGCCATCGAGAAGCGCCCGAAGGTGGCCTCGCCCACCTGCGTGGCGACCACCACGGGCACCAGGTAGACGATCGCCAGGATGGACAGCGTCCCCGGGAAGTCGCCGGCCAGGAAGCGCCCGATCTCCGGCAGCCGCGGCGGCTCCTGCGCCGGGTCGGCCTGCTTGACGTGCCGGGGCACGACGAAGCCGAAGATCAGCCAGTTGACCGGGATGAGCGCGAGCGCGGTCGGGATCATCCAGGAGACGAAGATCCCGCCCTCGGGCAGCGCGCCCGCCAGCGCGACCAGCAGCCCCATCTTGACCACGCCGAAGACGAGGTTGTTGAGCGGCACGAAGGTGGCCCGGCGCAGCCCGGTCAGCACCACGTCCTGCAGCGTGAACACGGCCCACACCAGCACGGACGCCAGGAAGAACAACCCGGGCCCGAACCCGCCCAGCACCTGGTACGTCTTGCCCCACATCGGCAGGGTCAGCAGGAAGCCGAGCGCCGCCACCCCCCCGGTGGCGGCGGCCAGCCCGTACCCCCTGAGGATCAGCTCGGGGGTGCGGCGGCCCGCCACCGGCAGGTAGCGGGCCAGCGCGCCGACGAAGCCCAGCGCGGTCAGCGACGCGAACAGCCGCATCGCGGTGATGACGGCCTGCCCGCGCCCGAACTCCTCGGGCGTGTAGTAGTGGGCCGCCAGCAGCCAGTAGCCCATGCCGAGCACGCCGGTGACGACGGTGTTCGCCATGAGGGCGTAACCCTGGCGGAAGAGCGGGTTGCGCAGATCGTGGAGGATCCTGCTCCGGATGCTAGACATTGCCGCGCACCCGCCGCAGCCCGTACCTCGTGCGCCGCACGACGGCGTACCCCTTGGTGAGGACGCGCTCGCGCAGGTAGATGAGGGGTACGGCGTTGCCTTCGACGGCGCGCTTGAACATGGTGATGGTCGTGCCCCTGCCGACCGTCAACCGGGGGATGGCGAGCATGTCGTGGCGATCGGCGGCGATCGCGTTGCTCACGGCGCAGGCGGCGAAGTATCCGGCCTTGCGTACTTCGCGGCGTACGCGGGCGCTGCTGTACCCGTACGGGTAGGCCATGGTGGCCACCGGTGCGCCGATCTTGTCCTCCAGCAGGCCCTTGTTCCTGCGCAGCTCCTGCCGCAGCTCCTCGTCGCGGAGCTGGTCGAGCTGCGGATGGCTGTGGCTGTGGCCGCCGATCTCGATGCCGGTCTGGGCGGCCTCGCGCGCCTGGCCCCAGGAGAGCATGGCGTCCAGCGGCCGGCCCGCGGCCTCGGTGCCCGCGTCGGCGACCCAGCCGCTGGTCAGGAAGACCGTGGCGGGGAAGCCGTAACGCTCCAGCAGCGGCAGCGCGTGGCTGTGGAAGTCGGCGTAGCCGTCGTCGAAGGTCAGCACGACCGGTTTGTCCGGCACGCTGTGACCGTCGGTCCTGTTGAGCGCGGCCACCAGGTCGCCCAGGGTGAGCGGGGTGAAGCCGGCGCCCTTCAGGTGATCGAGCTGCTCCTCCAGGTCGGCGGGGCGGACCGCGTGCGGCCTGGTCCCGTCGTTCGGCGCGTCGGTGACGGAGTGGTACATCAGGATCGGTACGCGGATCATGACCGGGCCGCCTTCAGCCGCGCGGTGCCCACCGCGTAGCCCCACGCCGTCCAGACCAGCCCGACGACGATCGCGCCGGCGCGGCCGAGCCCGCCGAGGTCGCCGCGCAGCGCCTCGCCGACCCCGCGCAGCGCGCCCAGCGGCAGCGTCTTGAACGCGTGGGCGCGCTCGCTGGACAGCCCGTCCTGCGTGCCGACCTCCTGCGTCACCAGGGCCTTCGACAGCCCCTCGGCGTAGCAGCGCGACCTGAAGTACGCGAATCGCTCCCGCGCCGCCGGCACCTTGTGGCCGATGACCGCGCGCGGCTCGAACAGCATGACCGAGCCGGGCTTGCGCTGGCTCAGCCGGATGCAGAACTCGGTCTCCTCGCACCCCAGCGGGCGCGACTTGCGCCCCTGCACGCTGCGCCCGATGCCGCTGTGGAACCCGCCCACCTCGGACACGGCGTCGCGCAGGAAGGCGGCGTTGCCGCCCATGACGTTGCGGATCGGCGCCCGCACCTCGGGCATGCCCCGGTAGGTGCAGCCGACCGTCCAGTCGAACTCATGGGGGAACCAGCCGGGCCGCCGCCCCGAGGCCCACAAGGGCTCGGTGCGGCCGCCCACGCCGACCACGCCGGGTTCCTGGAAGCCCTCCTCCAAAGCCTCCAGCCATCCCGGACCGGCCACCGCGTCGTCGTCGAGGAAGGCGACGATCTCGCCGTTGGCGGTCTCGACGCCGGTGTTCTTGCCGCCGGACAGCCCCTTCTCGTGGACGTTCTCCACCACGATGGCCTGCGGGTACTCGCGCTTGAGCTTGAGGTGCAGGTCGGGGTTGTGGTCGACCACCAGGATCAGCTCGTGTGCCGGGCGTGTCTGGTTCTCGACCGACTCGACTGCCTGCCTGATGTCCTCCCACCGTTCCTCGGTGTAGACGCAGATGACAACAGACGTGTTCACAACGTTCCTCTTTATGGGGGTTCGCAGGGAGTTACGCGACACCCCGGTCGGCGGCGGGCCGGGCCGTCGGCTCGGGCTGCGGAGTGCCGGGCTGGCGGCGCCACTCCTTCAGGATGGTCTTGAGGACGCGGAAGCCGTCCCGCACGACGTGCAGGTTGCTCTCGCCGTGGATGCGGTTGCGCTCGTGGCTCGGCACCTCGTGCACCTTCAGCCCGGCCTTGGCCGCCCGCACGTTCATCAGCGTCTCGACCTCGAAACCGTCGCAGTCGAGGTTGAGCACGTCCAGGTGGCGGGCCCAGAAGGCGTTGTAGCCGTAGCACAGGTCGGTGTACTTGGTGTTGTACATCACGTTGACGATGCCGGTGAGGATCTTGTTGCCCAGGCGCCGGTTCAGCGTCAGGTCGTCGCTGCCGCCACCGGAGGCGTACCGCGAGCCCTTGACGAAGTCGGCCCCGGTCACCAGCGCGCCCACGAAGTTGATGATCTCGCGTCCGTCGGTCGAGCCGTCGGCGTCGATCATCACGATGATGTCGCTGGTGCAGGCGGCGAAGCCGGCGGCCAGGGCGTCGCCCTTGCCCTTGCCCGTCTGGGTGACGATCTTGACGTTGGGACGCAGGCGCTTGGCCACCGCCACCGTGTCGTCGGTGGAGTTGCCGTCGACGAGCACGATCTCGTCCACCCACTGCGGGATCGTGGCGAAGACGTGCGGCAGGTTCTCCGCCTCGTTCATCGCCGGGACGACCACGCTCACCGTCGGGGAAATGGCCACGTGCGGTGTGACGGGGGTGAAGCTGGAGGGCGGTGGCATGGAGCGGAGGGGCGAGGCGTGGACCTTGCCGTTGTGCTTGGTGATCTCGGGACTCATGGCGAGGAATATCCTTCCGGGACCCTCCCTTGCGAGCCGGACGGAGCCGCCCCCGGGTGCTGCGGGGACGACGATGCCGGTGAAGGGTGCATCGGAGGGTCCTGTGGAGTGAGGGTGTACGGGGGTGCCGTGCTGCTGGGGGATGCTGCTGTGGGAGCGGTCAGCGCGCTCCCGTCGCTTCGTTCGCTACTGCGTTGGGCGGCTCCTGTTGCTGCTGCATCGAGGTGCGCACCCGACCGAAGCCCTTCAAGACACGGTCGGCCGCCTTATAGAGAGACGGTCGGTCCATGACAATTGTTCGGGCCTTGTTGAAGGGAGTTCGGCCCATCCAGTGCACGGCCGCCGAGGGGGACGGACGTGACACGCGGCCTTCGGCGACGTACAAGGTGCCGCTCTTCAGCCAGTCCTTGTACTCCTTGCCGCCCTTGCCCATGTCCACCATGTGCAGACCCGACTTCGCGGCGGCCTCGGCCATCTGCAGATGGTGGACGATGCCGGGCGAGTACCGGGCGTACTCGGTGTCGTAGGCGGGGAACCACCCTACAAGGGTGGTGGCCGTACGGAGACCGAAATGTCCGGCGACCGGGACGTCACCGGCATACAGCATGGTCAGCACGCCCGCGAAGTCCGATGAGTTCTCGGCATGCATCATGTCGGTCAGCTCGACGATCCACGGCTGGGCGAAACGGTCCACCCGGCCGGTGCGCCGGTACTGGTCCGACTTCCACGCCAGCAGGATCTTCAGGACCTCGGGATCGGGCGAGGACCAGGCGAAGCGCAGCTCGCCCTGCTCGCGGCCGAGCTTGCGCTCCTTGTAGCGGACGGTCTTGAGGTTCTTGGGGGAGTTGGCCTTCACCTGCTCCAGCCAGGCGTCGAAGCCCGCGGTGAAGTCCATGACCGGGGCCGGGCGCACGTCCTGCTCGTACGGGGCGAACGTCGGCTGGCCGGCCACCAGGTGGTCGAAGTCGAAGACGCTGAGCTTGCAGGCCCGCAGCAGGGCCTTGGCGTCGAGCCGCAGGTCCGGGCCCGCGATCAGGCCGTGGCACGTGGTCAGGAAGCCGCCGAGCGGCTTGCCGATGCCGAAGCTGTGCCGCTCGTAGGGAAAGAAGCCGGCGATCCGGCCGCCGTCGGTGATGACCGCCACCCTCACGTAGTCGCGCAAGCGGTCCATCGCGACGGCGAACTCGACCGACAGGAACGGGTTGTCCAAGCTGGGGTCGGCCTTCTGGAGCTCGCGCCATCGGGCCCGCTCGGACTCGCCGAGCTCTCCCGGCCGGACTACCTGGATGTTCACCTTGCCCTGGCCCCCTGTTCGGTCTGCATGTTCTTCCCCCGGTACAAGACGCGGAGCACGTACATGAATCCACCCAGCACGGCGACGGTCGCCACGCCGGCCCTCGGGGACCACGCGCCGAAGAGCAACATGGCCTCGGCGAGCAGGACGTTCATGACGAGACTTGCCGCGGCTCCGACGGACAGCGCCGCCAGCGGGTCACGATCACGCAACAGTCCCACCACGGCCGCTCCCGGTACCACCAGCAGGAACAGGGAGATCAGGAAGGGCCGCAGCGGCGTCTGGATGTCGAGCAGGGCCACCACCGCTCCCGCGACACAGGCCAGCCCCACCACCCAGGCGAGGGCCCTGCGGTGTTGCTTGAGCATCTTCCTTCGTCTCTCTTCTGCACTCGACTGGCTACAGCGCGATTGATCGCCAGTTCATGGGACCAATCCGCGCCCGGACACGTCAATGCCGACGCTTGGCGACGCGCTCCGGTTTACCGGCAGGCCGAGATTTATTGTGTGACCTTCAACACACGGTCAAGCGTTCTCCTGCCCCGGCGCGGTCTCCAAGCACACCAGAATGCCCTACCTAGTGCCGGATTCACGAGCCGGGGGTCCGCTTTATCACCATATGTCGCTTAAATGTGAGTCTCCTGTGAGTTGGTGCCCGCTTTACTCCTCTTTCCCTCCCACCATCGCGGAAGTGGACATGCCGGTCGGGGAGGGCGGGGGCTCGGAGGGCGTGGGATCGGGATCGCGGTCGTCGCCGGGCGGGCCGGAGGGATCGGGCCGGTGGCCGTCCCAGGTCAGGGTGCAGCTCGCGGTGCCGCCGTTCGAGGTGAACGCCACCCGGCCGGTGCCCGCGCCGGTGAGATCGGTCACCGTCACCAGGATCCGCGCCGAGCGTCCGGCCTTGATCGATCCGCTCGCGGGGGAGACCTCCAGCCCCCGCGAGGCGGTCGCCACCCAGGACACGGCGGCGCCGCGGGCGCTGAGCGCGATCCTGGCCGCCTCCTCGACGTCCCCGGGGCAGGAGACGCCGAGCCGGGCGGCGGGGAGCGGGCGGCGCGAGGCGCGGGCCGGCGCCCGGGTGGGCCGGGCGGCAGGCCGGGTGGCGGGCCGGGCGGCCGGGGGCGTGGCCTCGGAGCGGTCACCGGACGTGGGCCGGGGGGAGGGCGAGGGGGTCCCCGGCGTCGCTGGGGGCGTCAGGCCGTGCCGGTCCGGCACCGGGCCGGAGGCCGGGCGGTCCTCGTCCGCGGGCGGCGCCGGTGAGGTGGGCGCGAGCCGCGGCGCCGTCGTGCCGGCCGCCCCGCGGCCGTCCACCCCGCCGTCCAGCACGCCCTTCGGTACGCCGCCGTTCAGCATGATCACCGTGCTCGTCGCCACCAGCACGCCCGCGCCGGCCAGCACCACCGGCGCGAGACGCCGCCCGCCGCGCCGCCCGCGCCGTCCGCCCGCCCTGCCCGCTTCGTCCGGCCCGCCCGCCCTGCCCGCTCCGCCTGCTCCGCCCGCCCTGCCCGCTTCGCCGGGCCCGCCCGCCCTGCCCGCTCCGCCTGCTCCGCCTGCCCTGCCCGCTTCGCCGGGCCCGCCCGCCCTGCCCGCGCCGCCTGCGCCGCCTGCTCCGCCTGCCCTGCCGGGCCCGTCGGGCCCGTGGCGGCGCGAGCGGCGGCCGCTCGCCGCCGGAAGGCCGGCCTTGCCCGCCGTCGGGAAGCCGGCCCGGTCGAAGCCGTCCCCGCGCTCCATGATCAGCGTGCGGGCCTGCTCGTGCTCGGGGCCGAGGCAGGTCTCGACCACCCGGCGGCGCAGGGAGAGCGGCGGGTACGCGACCGGCACCAGGTCGAGCAGCCGCCCGGCGTCCACCTGGAGGCGCCGCCGCTCGGTGCACACCTCGCAGCCGCCGATGTGCCCGGACAACCGCCGCCGCAGCAGCGGGGTGAGCGGCCCCTCCCAGGAGTCCACCATCGCCGACAGGTCCGGGCAGTGCGCCCGGCCGGTCCTGGCCAGCACCACGGCCGCGGCCGCCAGCTCCAGGCGCTCGCGGGCCCTGCCCAGCCGGGCCGCGGCCTGCCGCGAGGTCAGCGCCAGCACCGCGCCCACCTCGGACGCGGTGAGGCCGTGGCGCAGCGACAGCTCCAGCACCTCGCGGTCCACGCCCCCCAGGTCGCCCAGCGTCTCGTGCACCAGGTCGGCCAGCTCGGGGTCCGGCTCCCGGTCCCGGTCGGGCAGCGGCGGGTCCTGCGGCGGCGTGCCGCGGTGCGCCAGCCGGGCGCCGACCTGGGAGCGGGTCAGCGCGTACAGCCAGGGCCGCAGCCGGGCCGGCTCCTTCAGCCGCTCCACCCATCCGTGGGCGGTGACCAGGGCGTCGTGCACGGCGTCGGCGGCCGGCTCGGGCTCGCCCGCCAGGCGGCAGGCGTAGTCGTGGAGCCGCTCGCCGTAGGCGTCGAAGAGCCTGGCGGGGGCGCCGGTGTCCGCGTGCCGCAGGGCCTCCGCCAGGTCGTGGTCATCGGCGCGATCGATGCGCGGCCATCCGGGCACGGACTTCCTCCCCGAGGTAGACGGGCACGTGAGCCCCACGCGGAGAGGACGCGTCCCTGTTCGGGAGGGTTCGCCCGCCATGCCCATCAGGCATGGCGGGCGGCGGGATCACCTCGGGGGATCGGCCCGGGGATCAGCCGTCGCAGTTCGGCGTGCAGAGGCGGCGTTCCATGCCCTGGAGGAAGAAGTCCCGCACCTGAAGGACGTCCTTGGCGATGTACGCCTCCCCGCCCGTGGCCCTGGCCAGCGCGTCCATCTGCTGCTTGCCCTTCTCGGCCTCCGGCCCGAAGGCGATGAGCAGGATGCTGATCGGCCGCTTCGGGTTGTAGGTGCTCCTGAGGAACTGCAGCAGCCCGGCGTTGGACAGGCCGCCGTCGGGGTCGTCGTTGCCCGCGCCGTCCGTCAGGATCAGCAGCGTGTTGATCTTGTCTTCCTTGTACGTCCTGGTCAGCTGCGTGTAGGCGGCCTTGACCGTGTCGTTCAGCCCGGTGTCACCGGTGGCCTTGGCCTGGATCTGGGCGAACGTCCTGACCAGGATGTCCTTGCGCAGCGTGCCGTTGATCTGCTCGCTGACCGGCCCGACCGTGACCAGCTCCTTCCAGTCCCGGCCGCGCTCGTCGAGATGGGTGGAGAACGTCCACAACCCCATCTCGGAGTCAGGGGGGAAGAGGCCGAGCCCCTCGGTGGCGATCTTGTTGATGGCCTGCATGCGGGTCATGCCCGTGCCCGGCACCGGCAGCGCCATCGTGCCGGAGACGTCGAGCAGCGTGAGCAGCCGGGTGCCGAGGTTCAGCCGGGACCAGGTCTGCACCATCCGCGCCACGGCCGCCGCGTCGGGCGGGGTGAGGGCCTGCGGCGCGGCCGGCGTGAAGCCCTTCTCCTTCGACAGCGCGTCGCCGGCCTTGCCGTCGGTGCTGCGGAAGCCCGCGTCGCGCAGGACCTTCTTGGCCGGCTCGCCGGTCAGCTCCTTCTTGAAGCCGGCCGCCGCCTTGAGCGTCTGCGGGTCCTTGGTGAGGACCATGATCGGGTAGTCGAGGCTGAGCGTGCCCTCCTCGGGGTAGAGGGCGATGACCGGCGCCTCGGGCTTGCGCGTGTTGTGGGAGTAGACGGCCTGCTCCGAGGCCACGCCCACCGGCACCCGGCTGCCCGACTTCACGGTGAGGCTGGCCAGCAGCGCGGAGGAGTCGGAGGCGAGCTGCCCCGACAGCTCCTTCAGCGCGCCCACCAGCGCCTTGTCCTGCTTGGCCGCCTTGGCGGCGCCCGCCGCGGCCATGAGCGCGGCGAGTCCGGCCGAGCTCTTCTGCGGGTCGAGGGCGAGCACGCGGACCTTCCTGCCGGGGCCGTCCACGTTGGCCACGTTCGCCGCCTCGATCATGGCGGTCCAGCTCGGCTTGAGCGTGCCCTCCAGCTTCGCCGCCGACGTCCTGGCCGTCGCCAGCACCACGGGGGACAGCGCGACGGAGCCCTCCGGCTGGGGCAGCTCGGCGCCGCCGCTGCCGGTCGCGCGCACGCTCTCCAGCAGCAGGCTGGAGTCGGCCACCCAGAAGTCGGCGCTCGCCTTGCCCGCGGCCAGCGCGTTGGCGGTCCTGGTCGCCGGCTCCTTGGCCACCGTCACGTCCACGCACTTGCTGTCGATGGAGTGCATGGCCTTGTTGTAGTTACCGGCGATCTTGTTGAGCGCCGGCTGGATGTCGGGGGTGGCGACGACGCGCAGCGGGAGCTTGCCGCCCGAGCAGTCGTGGTCGCGGTTGAAGATGACGAACGCGGCCACACCGAGGAGCACGGCCAGCGCCACCGCGCCGGCCAGCGGGACGAGCACCCGGCCCCGGCTGGTGCGCGCCCTCCGGCGCGAGGGGGGTTCGCTGGCCCGGTATCCGCCGTCGAGCTCGTCTGTGCGGTGTCGCCCCACGATGTCCTCTTCGGTGTGTCGAGACCTTCCGGAGACCCTAGAGGGAGATGCTCCGCAATACTCGGGGAACGATACTCGGTGCGGTCATTGGTGCAAAACACCCCTTTTGGTGCGCTGATGACGCGCTGTGACCGGGCGGGGCCGATGTGGGGCCGGTGCGGGGCCGGTGCGGGGCCGATGTGGGCCGATGTGGGGTCAGTGGCAGCAGGCGTGGCCGTGCCAGGCCCGCGCGCCCTCGCGTGCCGCGACCGCCGCGAGCGCCACCGCCATCGCCGGATCCGCCCACCACCAGCCCAGCGTGTTGAGCCAGAGCCCGGCCAGCACCCCGGCCGCCATGGCGCCGCAGATGAGGTTCTGGGTGCCCTCGCCCGCCGTCGCGGCCGAGCCCAGCCGCCGGCCGAGCCGCCGCTTGGTCAGGCCCAGCAGCGGCATGCCGACCAGGCTGACCGCCGTCACCGCGACGCCGAGCGCGCTCGGCGCCGCCCGCTGCCCCTCGCCGAGGTCGTAGGCCACGTGCACCACCAGGTAGGGGGCCAGCAGCCAGCAGCTCACCGCGACCGCCCGCCGGGCCGTGCCCTCGGCGCGCGGCGACAGCGTACGCGAGCCGGTGAACCGCCACAGCACGATCAGGCTGGCCGCCGCCTCCACCAGCGCGGACAGCGCCCATCCGATGAGCGCCACCGAGTGCGCCGCCACCCCGGCCATCAGGCCGAGCGTGCTCTCGGCGCCCAGCCAGGCCAGCGTGACCAGGGCCAGGACGCGGGCCGCGCGGGCGTCGCCCAGCCATTCGGCCGACACCGAGGGACGCTCATGAATCCGCTGGTCAGGCACCACGAACCTCCGAACTTTCCGGCTGTCGGGCCGCCGGCCGCGATGAGTGATGTACCCGTCACCCTATGTGATTGCGGGACACCCCCGGCAAAGGATGGTCAAGATCGAGCCGATAATGAGGGCTCACCCCGGGGAGGATCCATGCCGTTCACGCCCGCGCACATCGCGGCGGTGGTGCCGCTGATCTCGGCGGCCCGGGTGCGCCGGCTCGCCGACCCGTGGGCCCTGGCCGCCGGCGCGATGGCGCCCGACCTGCCGATCTTCCTGCCGTTCCTGCCCGACTACGCCGACTGGCACTCCTGGATCGGCGTGCTCACCATCGATCCAGCCGCGGCCGTGCTGCTGGTGCTCCTGTTCCACCACCTCCTGCGCGACCCCCTGATCGCCCTGCTGCCGCCCGCGCTGGCGGGCCGGGCCGCGCTGCTGTCCCCCGGCCGGCTCCGGCTGCCGTCCGTATTGGCCGGGGCGGTGATCGGCGCGGCCACCCACGTGGTCTGGGACTCCTTCACCCACTCCACGGGGCCCGTCCGGTGGGGCGGCTGGTTGTCGGCCGAGGTCTTCGGGGTGCTGCCGCTGTTCCGGTTCCTGCAGTACACCTCCTCGGCGATCGGCCTGGCCGTCGTCGTGTGGTGGGCGTGGCGGGGCCTGGCCAGGATGGCGCCCGCGCCGGTGCCGGAGCGGCTGGCGATCTCCGCGCGGGCCCGCGCCGGCGTGCTGGCGGCCTGCGCGGCGGGCGTCGTCGCCGGGGCGCTGCTGTGGCCCCTGGTGGACGAGCCCAGCCCGGCGCTCGGCCTGCCCAGCGTGATCACCAAGACCGGCGCGGGCACGGTCGTCGGCCTGTGCCTGGTCCTGGCCTGCTACGCCACGCTCTGGCAGGTCAGGCGGCGCGGCCCGGCCGTGCCGGGCGGTGCGTGAGCGCCGGCAGTATCGAAGCGCTGGCAGTATCGAGAGGTGCTTGAGTACGTCACCGACGCCGACGACCCGCGCCTTTCCGACTACACCCGGCTGCGGGACGTCGAGCTGCGCAAGAGCCTGGAGGCCGAGCGCGGCCTCTTCCTCGCCGAGGGCGAGAAGGTCATCAGGCGCGCCATCGGCACCGGCCACCCCGTCCGCTCGGTCCTGACCACCCGCCGCTGGCTGCCCTCCCTCGCCGACGTCCTCGGCGACGCCCTCGTCTACGTCGTCAGCGACGAGATCATGTCCGGCATCGTCGGCTTCCAGGTGCACCGCGGCGCGCTGGCCTCGATGGAGCGCCTTCCGCTGCCGTCCGTGGCGGGCCTGCTGGCGGGCCTGCCGGCGGGCGGGGCGCGGCGGCTGCTGGTCCTGGAGGACCTGGTGGACCACGGCAACGTCGGCGCCATCTTCCGGTGCGCCGCCGCGCTGGGGGTGGACGGGATCGTCCTGTCCCCGCGCTGCGCCGACCCGCTGTACCGGCGGGCGGTGAAGGTGTCGATGGGAGCGGTGTTCTCGATCCCGTACGCGCGGATGGACGACTGGTTCACGGGGCTCGACCAGCTCCGCGCGGCGGGCTACCGCACGCTCGCGCTGACCCCCGACCAGGCCGTCACCCCTTTGGACGCCGTCAAGCTGACGGACCGGGTGGCGCTGCTGCTGGGCTCGGAGGGCGACGGTTTGTCGTCGCGATGGCTGGAGGAGGCCGACGAGCCGGTGTGCATCCGGATGAGCCCGGCCGCGATGGCCTCAGGGGTGGACTCCCTCAACGTGGTGGCCGCCGCGGCCATCGCCTGCCACGGCCTGATGCGGAACGGCGGCTCTTGACCTTGCCGCCGGCGTCAGGGCTGGACGATCGCGGCATGAGCCTCACCTCATCGCCGAGCAACCGCAGCAGGACCGTCGGCATCCGCCACCTGCCGCCGCCGGGCTCACCCTGGGGGACGTGCGCGTGTTCCTCCCCTGCCCGGACGGCGACGTCGCCGCCGCGCCGCCCTCCGACCAGCCCTGCGCTCAGGGAAGATCGGCCACCGGATCCGCCCGGTCGCCTGACCGGGGTTTAGACGGCTCACACGGGGCACGGGCAGACAGCGTCGTGAGGAGAGGTGAGATGCAACCCGTGGAGAAAGCCGTATCGCTGGGAATGGGCATGCTCAGCGGCTCACTGGCCGCCTCGCTGTTCAAGCGGGTGTGGAAGGCGGCGTCGGGGCAGGACGACGCGCCGGACGCCGGTGACCTGCAGCGCGGATGGGCGGAGGTGCTCATCGCCGCCACCATCCAGGGGGCGATCTTCGGCCTGGTGAAGGCCGCCGTGCACCGTGCCGGGGCGCAGACCTTCCGCCGCCGGGCGGTCGAGGAGCGCCTGAAGGGCTGAGCGCGGCTCCGTCCCCGCCGGCGGGCGGGGGCGGAGGAGCCCGGCCCGGAAGCCCGGTCCAGAAGCCCGGTCAGGGACGGTCGGGCAGCCAGTCGGGGTAACTGTCGATGTCGTACGTCACCGGCCGGCTGTCGACCGTCCCGGCCTGGTCGGACGCCCTGATCAGCTCCTCCAGCGCGGGCGCCTGCCCGTCGGTGGTGATCAGCGTGAGCTGCCAGGCGGGTGTCCCGGCGGAAGCGGTCGGGGAGGGCACTTCGTCGATGTCGATGGAGGTCGCCAGGGCCGCGCGCAGGATCTCGTGCGCCAGGGCGGCCGCTTTCTCATGGCCTTCGACCGTGGTGCGGACCTCGATGAATTCCGCCATGAAGCTTCCTTTTGCCGGGAGAGATATCCACCCTACCCACGACGGTAGGGGCGCAAAGCGGGTTCGTGACTTTAATCTTCGCAAGTTGCCGATGTCGGTGCCACCGGTGTGAGCTGGCGGCACGGGACGCGTGACGTCCGGCCGGCGCTCAGCCGCCCGCGATCTGCTCCCCGGCGTAGTCGAGCAGCTTCTCGGCGGTGGAGAAGCGGCGCTCCGGCCCGTCGTGGAGCAGCGCGCCCACCACCTGCCGGCCGTTGCGCTCGCCGGCGAACAGCAGGCAGTACTGCGCCTTCGAGGTGAAGCCGGTCTTGACGCCCAGCACGTCCTGGGTCCGCGACAGCAGTTTGTTGGAGTTGCGCCAGGTGTGCGCGCCGTGCACGGCGGTCTTGCCCACCTTGTACGCCCTGGTGCCGACGATCGTCCTGAACGTGCCGTTCTCCAGCGCCCGCTGGGCCAGCTTGACCTGGTCCGCGGCGGTGGAGTAGCCGCCGTCGGCGGGCGTGGGCATGCCGTCGGGGTTGGTGTAACGGGTGTCGGCCAGGCCGAGGGCGCGGGCGGTGCGGTTCATCTTGGCCACGAAGGCGGTCTTGCCGGGGCCGTAGCGGCGGGCCAGCGCGTTGGCCGCGTCGGCGCCCGAGGGCAGCATGAGCCCGTACAGCAGGTCCCTGACCGTGAGGCGCTCGTCCTTCTTCAGCCCGGCCGTCGTGGCGCCGTTCCTGGCGGCGTACTTCACGTCGGTGGCGGTGACCGTGACCGTGTCTCCCAGGCGGGCCTCGCGCAGGACGACGTACGCGGTCATGACCTTGACCAGGCTCGCCACCGGCATCCGCCGCGTCTGCCGCTTCTGGTAATGGATCGTTCCCGCCGAGTCCACCACGTACGCCGAGGTCGCCCGGACGCTGGGAGCGTCGGCCGCGGCGGCCGGAGTGGCGAAGCCCACAAGAAGGGCGAGCGTGACAGAGCCCATCAATCCCGCAATACGCATGCTCAACATGGTGTCAGGAGATCAAGGGTTCGTTTGCCCAAGAGCGCCATGAAACCCCATCTCATGGGGGTAAATGAATGGTGGATCGAAGGAGGAGCGGCGTGGCGGGCAGGTTCATCATCACCGAGGACGGGCGGGGCGGCTACCGGTTCGCGCTGGTGGCGGGCAACGGGCAGACGCTGGCGGTGGGCGAGGGCTTCCCCACCAAGGCCGCCTGCGTGAACGGCATCGAGACCGTGCGCAGGAGCGCCCCGGAGGCCGTCATCGACGACCGCAGCCACGGCGAGCGGGCGGGCTAGGCGGTCAGGGCTTCCTCGTCGCCGGCCGCGGCGCGCCGCTTCCTCCTGCGCCACGTGACGAACCCGGCGACCGCGGCCACGGCCAGCACCGCCACGACGGCGGCGGCGACGGGGGAGCGCGAGGCCAGCCGCAGCCAGCCCCACACGGCCGCGGCGCCGCCGAACCACCACAGCGGCGCCCAGGTCAGGCAGCCGAGCGCGCTGGCCACGACGTACCAGGGGTAGGAGACCCGCAGGGCGCCCGCGACCCAGGGCAGGGTGTGCCGCAGCCCCGGCACCCAGAAGCAGCCGTAGACGGCCAGCGCGCCCCACTTCTCGACGACCCGCTCGACCGCCTCGATGCGCGCCCGGCCCACCTTGCGGCCGACGCGCGACTCGTAGAGCTTCTCCCCGAGCCGGCGGCCGACCCAGTAGTAGATCTGGAACGCGCCGAACAGGGCGGCGATGAGGACGACGCCCACCAGCCAGTACGGCAGGTTCAGCCAGTAGGGCGTCTCGGGGGCGGGGACGGCGATCGACGCAGGTCTCATCTCCCGGCTCACCGTCCCCTCCATAACCGTTAGGCCAGCCTAACCTTATTTCACACGGCAGGTAAGTACCACACCGCTGCCCTGCAAGTCACCCGCAATGGGTGCAACCAGCGGATAAGCGGCGCTCAACCACCCCGCTCCACTCTAGGGGCGAGCAAGAAGGGGTGTTGACGATGTCGACGACGAGAAGCGCGGCCGTGCTGGCCGCCGGCACCGCGAACGCGGCCAAGCTCTTCGTGGCCGCTCTGGCGTTCACCAGCGCCTACGTCGGCCTGTCCGCCTACGGCAACGCCGGCTCGGCCACCGGGCCCGAGCACACCGTGACGCTCTCGGCCCGCGAGGTGCCCGTGGCCCGGCCCCTCACCGGCCCCGCCGCCGCGCACGCACCGGCCGTCGGCCAGGCCGGCGAGGTGTCCGTCGCCGCCCTGGCCGACGGCGCGGCCGGCTGCGCGAAGTCGTACGTCGCCCGCAGCCTGCTCGCCGAGCCCGCCCCCGGCCAGGGCGTGCTCTACCGCTGGCGGCTGTCGCGCTGGAGCCCCGCCACCGGGACCTGGCGCACCTACCTGTCGGAGCACGGCGGCTTCGCCGCCGCCCGGCGCGCGGTCGAGTGGCGGCCCCGGATCACCGGCAACCCGGGCTGGTACCGGGTCGAGGTGAGCGCCGATGGCGCCGGCACCGTCACGAGCCCCCGTTTCCAGGTGAGCTGCTGACCGAGCGCCGCGCCGCCTCGACCCAGCGCGGCACGCCGACCCGCTCGGCCACCTCCAGGGCCTTCTCGTAATGCTCGCGGGCCGCGTCGGGCTGGCCGAGGCGGACGGCCAGGTCGCCGAGCGTCAGCGCCACCGGCCACAGCGCCACCACGCCGGTGCCCGCGCCCGCCACCCGGTCGGCGAACGGCTTGAGCTTGTCGTAGCAGTCGACCATCCGCTCCCGGTCGTCCAGCAGCATGCCGGCCAGCGCCCGCCAGGTCATCGCCAGCTCGTACAGGAAGTCGGGGCGCACCGGCGGGCGGATGGCGGCCACGGCCTTGGCGTCGGCGACGTGCCCGGCCGAGGCCAGCGCCAGGGCGTAGGCGTCGAGTGTCCACTTCGCGCCCCGGCGGTGGTGGGCGTCGGCCAGCAGCTCGACCGACTCGGCCGCCCGGCCGTCCACCAGGTGCAGGCAGAACGTGGTGATCAGCGGCAGGTCCTGGCGGCCCTCCAGCATGCCCGCCCGGTGGGTCATCCTGGCCGCCTCGCGGTAGGTGCGCTCGGCGCCGGCGTAGTCGCCGGCGATCATCTGCCGCATGCCGCTGTACCAGACGACCACCGCGGCCGGGGCCGACAGGTCGTACTGCCTGGCCAGCTTGTCGGCGGCGGCGGCGTGCTCGTCGGCCGTCGTGAAGTCGCCGCGCGCCGCCGCGCACTCCAGCAGCACCAGGTGGGCCAGCGCCTGCGTGGCCATCTGGCCGGAGCGCTGCGCCACCTCCAGCAGCTCCCTGCCGATGCTCTCGCGCGCGTCCACGGCCGGGATGTCGTACGACTGCCGCAGCCGCCCGCTCAGCGCCGCCGCGATCAGCGCCGGGTCGCCGCTCTGCCGGGCCAGCTCCAGCGCCTGCAACGACGCCTCCCGCCCGCGCTCGGGCGAGGAGGAGCCCTCCAGCTCCAGCGCCAGCGTCGTCAGCAGGCTCGCCCGCAGCCGCTGCTCGCCGGCGGGCAGCTCGATGAGCGCCCGCTCGGTGACGTCCACGATCTCCCACGCGGTGCGGGTGAAGTCGCGGGCCATGCCCTTGTGTGGCACGGCCAGCGACGCCGCCACCTTCGCGGTGATCTCCAGGTCGCCCAGGGGCAGCGCCATGTCCATGGCCTGGCGGCGCAGCCCGCGCGCCGCCGTCATGTCGCCGCACACCGCCAGGGCCCTGATCTGGCGCAGCATGAGCCGCAGCCGCTCCTTGGCCCGCTCGGGCTGCTCGCCGCCCTCGTCGGAGCGGGAGCGGTCGAACGCGGCGATGGCCTGCTCCCACAGCGAGGCCGCCTCGCGGTGGGCGAAGCGCCGCTCGGCCTGCTCGGCGGCCAGGCCCGCGTAGTGGACCGCCTTGTCGGCCGCGTCGGCCAGGAAGTAGTGGTGGGCCAGCGCGGCCACGTCGGACGGCGTGCGCTGCTCGATGACCGCCGCCACGGCGGCGTGCAGGCGGGCGCGGCGCAGCCGGGAGGCGTCGGAGTAGATCGTGTCGCGCACCAGGTCGTGGTCGAAGCGCAGCAGCCCGGGACCCGGCTCGGTGACCAGCCCGGCCAGCAGCGCCGCCTCGACCGCCTCGATCACCGCGTCCTCGTCGCCCGCGACCGCGATCAGCACGTCGAGATCGACGTCGCGGCCGATCACCGCCGCCTGCAGCAGGATCTGCTGCGCGCCGGACGGCAACCGCGAGATGCGCCGCCGCAGCACGTCGCGGACGCCGCTCGGCACCTGGGACAACACCGTCGTGGCGCTGGCCGCGTCGGCGGCGCCCTCGGAGTCGAGCAGGCGCACGGTCTCGCGCACGAAGAACGGGTTGCCGCCGGTGCGCTCGACGATCGACTCGACCGCCTCCTCGTCGATCTCGCGTACGCACGTCGCCCTGACCAGCTCGGCCACGGCCTTGGGATCGAGCCCCGACAGGCTGACCCGCACCGGGCCCAGCCGGGCCAGCGAGGCCAGCACGTCGGACTGGGCGTCGTCCAGCTCGCCGTCCCGGCACGTCACCACCAGCAGCACCCGGCTGGTGGCCAGCAGGCTGGGCAGCGCGCGCAGCAGGGCCAGCGTCTGGTCGTCGGCCCAGTGGAGGTCTTCGAGCGTCAGCAGCACCGGGGCGCGCCTGGCCACCCCGGCCAGGTAGCCGCCGACCGCGCGGTGCAGGCGGAAGCCGCCGGAGACCTCGTCCTCGTCGGGGTCGGGCGCGGCGTCGTCCAGCAGCGGCGCGAGGAGCTGGGCGTACTCGCCCGCGCCGGTCACGCCGACCAGCGTGCGCAGGATCTCCACCCACGCCCAGCCGGGCGGGGTGGCGCTGGAGTCGGGGCAGGCGCCGGAGGCGGTGATCCAGCCGTCGCCGGCCAGCGTGCCCTCCAGGCGGCGCAGCAGCGTGGTCTTGCCCGCGCCCGCCACGCCGGAGACCACCGCGACCTGGAAGCGGCCGGTCCGCGAGGCCGCCGTGGTCAGCCGGGCCAGCTCGGCGTCGCGGCCGACGAACGGCTCGGGCTCCAGCGGCGGCGGCTCGACCGCGGCGGCCGGGCGGGGCGGCCAGGTGTCGCCGGCCGCCGGCGCCGTCCGGGCGGGCCGCGCCGGGAGCGCCAGGTCCAGCTCGGGCGACTGGGCCAGGATGTCGGACTCCAGCTTGCGCAGCGCGGGGCCGGGGTCGATGCCGAGCTCGTCGGCCAGGATGTTCCTGGCGCGGCGCAGCGCCGCCAGCGCGTCGCCCTGCCGGCCGCAGCGGTAGAGGCCGAGCGCCAGCAGCCGCCAGCCCTCCTCGCGCAGCGGGTGCTCGGTGGTCAGCGCCTCCAGGTCGGGCACGGTCTCGGCGTGCAGGCCGAGCCGCAGCCCGGTGTCGGCGTGCCGCTCGCGCGCCACCAGGCGCAGCTCGGTCAGCCGGTTGACCTCGGCCTCGGCCCACTGCTGGTCGGCGAAGTCGGAGTACGGCGTGCCGCGCCACAACCCCAGCGCCTTCTCCAGCCGGCCGCGCGCCGACTGCGGATCGCCCTCCTCCAGGTGCTCGCCCGCCGCCCGGACGAGCTGCTCGAAGCGCAGCGCGTCGACCTGGTCGGCCGCCACCCGCAGCGCGTAGCCGGAGGCCACGGTCACCAGCAGGCGGTTGGGGCCGCCACGCGGGCGGCCGGGCTCCAGCACCCTGCGCAGGCGGGAGATGTAGACCTGCAGGCCCGACTGCGCGCCCTTGGCCGCGTCGTCGTCCCACAAATCGTAAAGAAGTGTGTCAACAGGCACGACCTGACCCCTGGCCACGAGGAGTCGGGCGAGGACGGCCCGCTGCCGCAACCCGCCCAGGTCGAGCTCGTCGTCGTGTTCGTACGCCTCGACTGGCCCCAGAACTCGGAACGCCACCATTTCAGCCGCCACGCTATGCGGGCCTACGAATCACGCACAAGGTCTTTGATGGGTTTGGGATTGTCACTGGGGGGCCTTCGAGATCGCTGACGGGGACTCCGCGCCGGTGTCACGGCCGCCGCGCCTGCGCAGCAGCGCCCACGCGCCCAGGGCCAGGCCACCGAACGGGATCTCGATAGTGTAAGTCCAGAAGCCGAAAAGCAGTGCGGTCGCGGTGGCCGGCGCGGCCGGCACGTGGAAGGCGGCGGTGAGGAGGAAGACCACGCCGCTCTCCATGATCCCGGCCCCGCTGGGCGTGATGAGCGCGCTGGTGAGCACCCGCGACAGCGCGAAGACCGCGATCGACTGGGCCAGGCCGGGCCAGGCGCCGGTGGCCTGCATGCACGCGGCCATGATCGCCCACTGGAAGCCGAGGAAGAACACCATGCCGAGCGACAGCCCGAGCGAGCGGGTGCGGACGATCTCGGCGGTGTCGGCCCGCAGCTTGTGGAAGTGCTCGGAGGCGTGCCAGCGCAGCCGCAGCAGCCGGGTGAGGCCGTCGAGGGCGCGGCCGAGCAGGCCGGCGGCGCGGTCCCAGTAGAGGGCGGCGGCCACCACCGCGCACAGCGCCAGGATGGAGACGGCGCCGGTCCAGCCGGCGTTGGCCACCGTGGAGTTGGGCGCCTGCCCGGCGACGAGCAGCGCGATGATCCCCACCGCCGGCAGGATGAACCTGAACAGGGTGTTCCAGATGCCGCTGACCAGCGTCATCACCACGATCGCCCGGTTGGCGAAGCCCCAGCCCCTGGTCATCGCGAACGACAGCGCCACGCCCACCGCGCCGCCGAACGGCAGCAGGTTGCTCACCGCGCTGCCGGCGGCGTTGAGCGTCAGGCCCTGGAGGTTGGTCAGGCCGGGCAGCGAGTTGGTCAGCACGAACGTGTAGGCCAGCAGGCTCAGCAACCACAGCGCGGTCATCAGGGCGATCTGGCCGACGCCGAGCGCGCCGAACACCGCGCCGATCTCGCGCCAGGACACGGGCTTGCCCGTGAGCGCGTGCACGATCTGCGGCAGGTAGACCACCAGCAGCACGGCCAGCGCGAGCGAGAGCGCGGACAGGACGATCTGCAGCCACTTGTTCTTCATCGGGGTACAGTCTGCCGCCTCGCGGCCCGCTGTCTCGTCCCTCCGAGGTACTACTTGGGCCACCCGTCGAAAGGATGACGCAGCCGGGCGCCCGGCGGCAGGTCGCGGCGGACGTACCACTCGGTGCCGAAGACCAGGCGGTAGAGCGGGCGCGGGACCTTCAGCATGACGGCGAGCGTGCGGTCGCTGTCGCCGCCGCTGGCCTGGGAGACGTGGGCGGCCATCGCGGCCCGCTTCTGCCGGGTGTAGCCGCGGACGTTGACCCGGTGGGTGATGGCCTCGCCCGGCGAGTAGGCGCTCTCGAAGGTGCGCACGTCGAACTCGGGCGGGAACCGGTAGAACCGGCCGGCCAGCCTCAGCAGCCGCACCAGCGGGTCGCGGTTGACCGTCGCCTCCAGGACGATGCCGGTGCCGGCGATCTCGGCGGCCCGCCTGCCCACCCGGTGCACCTGCACGTGGTCGGGGTGCCCGTAGCCGCCGGCCGGGTCGTAGCCGACCAGCAGGTCGGCCCGCTCCTCCTGGAGGATCGCGGCGAGGGCCTTGGCCGCCTCCTCGACGTCGGCGTCCATGAACGCGTTGTCGGGCCGCTCCTCGGCGCTGCCGCCCTTGGGGCTGAGCCCGGAGTCGCCGTAGCCGAGGCACTCGACGCGGGCGCAGCCGAGCACGGCGGCCGACTTGTAGAGCTCTTTCATCCTGGTCTCGCCCAGCGCCTCGCCCGGCGAGATGTCGGCCAGGCCGCGCTCGCCCGCGGTGGCGGTGACGAGCACCACACGGTGCCCCTCGGCCGCGAGCATCGCCATGGTGCCCGCCGTCAGCAGGGCCTCGTCGTCTGGGTGGGCATGGAAGAACACAGCGGTACGTGGAGGCACACGCCCAGATTAGTCTGGGAGGGGTGCGGATCTTTCACGTGAGCGACTGTTACCTGCCGCGACTCGGGGGGATCGAGGTCCAGGTGGCCGATCTCGTCCGCGTGCAGCGCGCCGCCGGGCACGAGGTGGCGGTCGCCACGGCGACCAAGGGCGAGCCGCTGGAGGGCGTGCGCAGGATCGTCGCGCGGATGCCGTTCGACCTGCCGGTCCATCCCCGCGGCGTGGCGCATCTCACCCGGTGGATCGCCGCCGGGCGGCCCGACGTGGTGCACGTGCACACCGGGGCGGTCTCGCCGTTCGCGTGGATGGGCGTGCGGGCGGCGGTGCGGGCAGGGGCGCCGTGCGTGGTGACCGTCCACAGCATGTGGGACCCCCTCACCCGGGCGCTCTACCGGCTGCTGCGGGCGGCGTACGGGTGGCAGCGGTGGGGGCTGGTGGCCACCACGGTCAGCAACGCCGCCGCCGCGCCGATCCGCGCGGTGGCCGGGCCGCGGGTGCCGGTGCGGGTGGTCTCCAACGGCCTCGACCTGTCCGGGTGGGCGCCGCCGCCGGGCGCGGCCGACCGGCCCGAGGAGGTGCACGTCGTGGCGGTGGGCCGGCTGGCGCCGCGCAAGCAGCCCGTACGGCTGCTGAAGCTCCTCCAGGCGGCCAGGGCGCGGGTGCCCGCCTCGATCCCCATGCGCGCCACGATCGTCGGCGACGGGCCCGCCAGGGGGCAGATGGAGCGGTTCGTGGCCAGGCACGGCATGGGTGCGTGGGTGTCGCTGCCCGGCCGCTACAGCCGCGAGCAGATCGCCAAGGTCCTGGAGTCGGCCGACGTCTTCGTGGCGCCCGCGCCGCGCGAGTCGTTCGGCATCGCGGCGCTGGAGGCGCGGGCGGCGGGCGTGCCGGTCGTGGCCAGGGCGCAGAGCGGGGTGGCCGACTTCGTCGCCGACGGCGTCGAGGGGCTGCTCGGGCACAGCCTCGGCGACCTGGCGCGGGCGGTGGCCCGGCTGTGCGCCGACGCGGAGCTGCGCGCGTCCATCGCCGCCCACAACCGGGCGACGCCGCCCGCCGCCGGGTCCTGGCCGATCGTGCTGGAGGGGTTCGAGTCGGCGTACGAGCGGGCCCGCGATCAGCGGCGCAGCACCACGTAGCCGTCGCGCTCGAAGACCTTCACGTAGCCCTGCCCCATCAGCTCGCCGACCTTGGCGACCTGCTGCTCGAACGAGCCGAAGGGGAACTCCCAGCGGGCGGTGTCGGCGACCACCCAGGGCGCGTTGTACGAGGCGGGCCCGAACAGCAGGACCGTGGTGCGCGCGGTGAGCGCCGGGCCGACCGAGTTGGGGGCCTCGACGACCACGCCGTCGGGCACCTTGGCGACCGCCTCGGCCGCGGCCGCCGCCTTGGGCTCCTTGTAGAAGGACGGGTGGTAGAGCTGGTCGAGGGCGAACCTCGGCACCAGCGTCAGCGCCACCACGCAGGCCGCCGCCGGCCACAGCAGCTTGAGCGTGGCGTCGTCGGAGCGTTCGAGCCGGCGCAGCAGCCGGGCCAGCCCGTCCACGCCCGCGCAGAAGAGGATCACCACGGTGAACGCGCTGTACTGGAAGTCGGCCTGCCACCACTGCGAGCGGTCCGACAACATGCGCTCCAGCACGTGCGGCAGCGCCGCCAGCGACAGCGGCGAGAGCAGGCAGAGCAGCAGCGTCGGCCAGGCCAGCAGGAACAGCGTGTCGACCTTGGCCTCCTCGCTGAACGGCAGCAGCAGGGCGGCCAGCGGGTCGCGCGCGATGCCGGCGAGCGCGCCCGGGATGTCCGGGCCGAGGTGGTTGTAGGCCCAGAAGTCCTGGGCGCTGCCGCCGAAGACCGAGGTCACCAGCCCGCGGATGAGCAGCACGGCCCCGATGCCGAACGTCGCGCACAGCACCCCGCGCCACCGCTCGCCCATGACGAACAGGCACAGCCCGACCCCGGCCACCATCAGCCCCATGTCCTCCTTGACCAGGAGGAGCCCGAGCATCGCCAGGAACGCGGGCAGCGCCCGCCCCGCGTGGTAACGCTCGATCATGATCGCGGTCAGCAGGGGGACGAACATGACCTCGTGCGCGTCGAACGCGACGGCCTGCGCGACCGGCCACGACAGCGCGTACGCCGCCGCCACCAGGTAGGCGGGCACCACGCCCAGCACCCGCCGGGTGTAGTTCCACAGGAACGGGATCGCCGCGGCGAACAGCACGGCCTGCGCCACGATCAGCGTCCCGGGCCCGTCGTGGATCCAGTAGAGCGGCGCCAGCAGCGCGTAGATCGGCGAGAAGTGGTCGGCGAGCTGGACGTAGTCCATGCCGCGCCCGTGGAACATGCCGAGGACGGGGATGTACGGCGCCCGGAACGCGGCGTAGTTGCGCACCGCCTGGTCCACGATCACCAGGTCGAAGGAGGTGGCACGGAACGAGGACAGCTTCACCAGCCCCAGCACCGCGTAGGCCGTCGCCGCGAGCAGCGTCATCGCGCCCACGCGCGGCCGGTGGCCGGTGAGCGGGGCACGCCAGGCCCTTGAGGCGGGGGGAGCGGGGCCGTTGGCCGCCACGTCGGTCTCAGCCGTCACGGGCGACAAGACTAGAACGAATCCGCGCGAATGTGGCACGGCCGCCGCACCGACCTGCCCCCCGCAGGCGGTACGGCGGCCGCGCGACCGCCGGTCAGGTGCAGGCGGCGGTGATCTTGCTGGAGAAGCCGTTCATCTTGCCGGTGAACTCCGTGACGTCCGTCAGGTCGCCCTTCTCCAGGGACTGGAACCCGGCGGCGAGCTCGTTCAGCGCGGCGGCGACGTCGCCGTCGTACTTGCCGGCGAGCTCCTTGGTCTTGTCGGCGGCCGTCTTCGAGGCGGTGCCGATGGCCTTGGCGTCGGTGGCGTTGCCGGTGACCTCGGTGCTCCAGTCAGTCATGATCTTGGTGGCGTCGTTGGCCGCGGTGTTGCAGTCGACGGCCTGGCCCAGCGCGCCGCAGGCGGTGGTGAGGACGGCAAGGGAGAACGTCGCGGCCACGACGGCCAGGCGACGGCGAGGGGGAGTCATTTCCGGTGCCCTTCGTTGATGAGCGAACGCAGGTGATTGAGCGAACAGAAGGGACATTATGGATCACAGCTTGATCTCCGCTTGCACGCCGCTAACACCGCGCCTGTCAGGCCGGCGTAAAGCGGCAGCTCGCCCGCGCTCGACGGCGCGCTCGTGGCCGGCCTCCCCAGGATCATGTCGCGTTTGGTGGGGTAGCGGCGGAACACGCTCGCTCTCCCCACGCCTGCGGCCTCGGCGACGTCGTCCGTGGTGAAGTCGAAGCCGCGGGCGAGCACCGGCCGGGCCGCGGCCTTCCGATACTCGGAGTCTCACAGAACGGAGGCGCTCGTGAGGGTAATAGTGGTGGGCGCGGGCGTCGCGGGTCTCGCGCTCGCGCGCGGCCTGCTCGCCGCCGGCCACGAGGCCGAGGTGTACGAGGAGTCCCCCGAGCCCCGCGCCGCGGGCGGCTCGGTGACGCTCTGGCCGGGCAGCACCGCCATCCTCGCCGGGCTCGAAGTGGATCCCACCCGGCTCGGGCGGCGGCTGGAGACCATGGAGTCCTGGAGCTCCGGCGGCCGCAGGCTGGTCACCGTGGACCTGACGGCCGCCGAGCGCAGGTACGGCCACCCCACCGTGCACGTGGCCCGCGGCGAGCTGGTCGAGCTGCTGGCCGAGGGCGTCCCGGTGACCTACGGCGCCCGCGTCGAGCACGTGGACCCCGACCGGGCCGAGGCGCGCCTGGCCGGTGGCGGCACCGTGCGCGGCGACGTGCTGGTGGGCGCGGACGGGCGGCGCTCGGTGGTCCGCCGGACGTTGTGGGGCGGCGACCCGGCCAGGCTGACCCGCTGGGTCACCTGGCAGGGCTTCACCACCGCGCCCACCCCGCTGACCGAGGGGTCGGCGGCGGTGCTGATGGCGGGGCTGAGGGGCCTGTGCGGGCTCGCCCCGGCGGGCGGCGGGCGGCTGCTGTGGTGGTTCGACGTGCGCTCGGCGCCCGGCGAGCCGTTCTGGGCCGGCGACCCGCGCCTGGCCGACCGGCTGCGCGAGCGCTTCGGCGGCTGGGCCGACCCGGTGCCGACGGTCCTGGAGAGCCTGGACGAGCCCGACTTCTTCCCGCACCCCCGGCACCCGATCCCCTCGGTGTGGGGCAGGGGCCCCACCACGCTGGCCGGCGACGCCGCCCACAGCATGCCGCCCACCATGGCCCAGGGCGCCAACCAGGCGCTGGAGGACGCCTGGCTGCTCGCCCGCTCCCTCGGCGACCTGCGGGGCTACGAGCGCGCCCGCGCGAGGGTCGCGCGCCGCTCGGCCCGGCTGGCCGGGACGGAGATCACCGACATGCACCGCCCGGCCGCCGGGCTGGTGCCGGACCGGCTGGCCACCTGGCTCAACACCGCCTGGCTGCGCCGGGCCAGCACGTACCTCCTGGCGGAGCCGGCACGTGCCTCTTGACAGTCTCGTGACGACCGTCTGACGATGTCGCATATAGAGCAACTCGGTGCGTGATACGCAACAAGGCGGTGTCGGTTGACCACCACGTCGAGCCTGATCCCCACGCTCCCCGGCCGCTTCTACGCCGACCCCGACGTCTTCGCCGACGAGCAGGAGAAGATCTTCGAAAGCCTCTGGTTCTGCGCGGTCCGCGGCGAGGACCTGCCGGGGCCGGGCGCGTTCCGCACCGTCCAGGTGGGCCGGGAGAGCGTGATCGTGGTCCGCGGCCACGACCGCCGGCTGCGGGCCTTCCTCAACGTCTGCCGGCACCGCGGCGCGCGGCTGTGCGCCGAGCCGGCCGGCGAGGTCAGGCGGACGATCCGGTGCGCCTACCACGCCTGGTCCTACGACCTCGACGGCCGCCTGGCCGCCGCCCCCAACCTGGCCAAGATGCCCGACATCGACCGCGTCGCCTACGGGCTGATCCCCGTCCACCTGCGCGAATGGCTCGGCTACGCCTGGGTGTGCCTGGCCGCCGAGCCGCCCTCGTTCGAGCAGGACGTCGTCCACGCCGCCACCGAACGGCTCGGCGACCCCGCCGCCATCGAGCACTACCACGCCGACCGGCTCGCCCTGGGCCGCCGCGTCGTCTACGACGTCAAGGCCAACTGGAAGCTCATCGTCGAGAACTTCATGGAGTGCTACCACTGCGCGACCATCCACCCCGAGCTGGTCGCCGTGCTCCCGGAGTTCGCCGGCGGCTACGCGGCCCAGTACTACGTCGGCCACGGCGCCGCGTTCGCCGAGCGGGCCGAGGGCTTCACCGTGGACGGCGGTCCCGGCTTCGGCCGGCTGCCCGACGTCTCGCGCGAGCAGGACCGCCGCTACTACGCGATCACCGTCAAGCCGCAGGTGTTCGTCAACCTGGTGCCCGACCACGTGATCCTGCACCGGATGTTCCCGCTCGCCGTGGACCGCACGGTCGTGGAGTGCGACTGGCTCTACCACCCCGACGTCGTCGCCTCCGGGGCGGACCTGTCGCGCTCGGTCGAGCTGTTCCACCGGGTCAACGAGCAGGACTTCGACGCCTGCGAGCGGACCCAGCCCGGCATGTCGTCACGGGCCTACCGGGAGGGCGGGGTGCTGGTGCCCAGCGAGCACCACATCGCCCGCTTCCATCAGTGGGTGAACCTGCGCCTGCGCGGGTAGCGCACGCTCAGCCCGCCGTACTTGGCGCTGCCGGTGATCACCACGTGGAGGGCTCCGGCCTGCGGGCGGCCCGGGACGTCACCGGTCGAGACGCGGCCCCAGTCGCTGCGGAAGCCGTCCACGTTCGCCGTCGCGCCCACCGGCAGGGTGATCTTGGCCGAGCCGTAGTCCAGGACCAGCTCGACCTCCACCACCGGATGCGCGATGACGGCCCCGGTGAAGTCGAGGTCCACGCCGCCGTACTTGGAGGAGACGCGCAGCCGGCGCGGCACCGCCCAGTCGCCCGAGCGCTTGACCTGGTCGCTCTTGGTCTCCAGCTCGACCAGGTCGTCCGGTGGTGGCTGCGTGGCGGGCAGGTCGGAGATCAGGTCCAGCAGGTCGCCGTAGGTCCTGGCGGTCAGGGCCAGCCCGAGCCGCTCGTCCAGCTCCGGCGGGGTGAGCCGGCCCTCGGCGAAGGCGTGCTGGAGCTGCGCGGTCGCCCGCTCGCGATCCTCGTCGCTGACCCGCAGGTGCAAATCCGACATGTCTTGAGCATAGGTTCGGGACGCTCAGAACGGGAGCCGTCGTCCGGAAGGGGTCCTCAGGTCGAGGGGGTCCGGTCGGCGGACCGGGCGGGGGCGGAGGATCACCTGGACTCTCTTCACACCTTATGTGGTACCCAAACTGATTGCCATGAACGCCTCAACCTTGGGTACCGTGAGAGGCGATGACGCTGGCAGACCCCTTCTCGCACCCGGCGCTCCTCTATGGGAGCGAGCCGGAGTACGCCGCTGCGACGGCGGCCTTCGTACGGGAGGGCCTGGCGGCCGGTGAGCCGGTGGCGATCGCCGTCCCGGCCCGCAACCTCGCCCTCATCGAGGCCGAGCTCGGCGCGGACGCCGCGGCCGTGCGCCTCCTCGACATGGGCGCGGTCGGCCGCAACCCCGGCCGCATCATCCCCGGCGTCCTGCTCGACTTCGCCGACCGGCATCCCGGCGAGCGCGTGCGCATCATCGGGGAGCCGATCTGGGCGGGCCGGTCCGCGACCGAGTATCCCGCGTGCGCGCAGCACGAGGCGCTGATCAACTTCGCCTTCGCCGGGCGGCAGGCGACGATCCTGTGCCCCTACGACGTCGGCGCGCTGGCTCCCGAGGTCGTCAAGGAGGCCGCGCGCACCCACCCCGTGCTGTGCGACGCCGCGGGCGAGTGGCCGAGCGGCGACTACGCGCCCGGCCGGGTGATCGAGGAGCACAACCAGCCGTTCGAGGAGCCCGGCGAGTTCGCCTCCCTGCGCTTCGACGACACCAACCTGGCCGCCACCCGGCACCTGGCCGCCGAGCAGGCCGCCCTGCTGGGCTTCGCGTCCAGCAGGATCGACGACATCCGGCTGGCCGTGGCCGAGCTGGGCGCCAACAGCCTCGACCACGGCGGCGGCGCCGGGACGATCAGGATCTGGGCCGCCGCCGGGCGGCTGGTGTGCGAGGTGAGCGACCGGGGCCACATCCGCGACCCGCTGGCCGGGCGCATCCCGGTGGACCCGCGCCGGCCGGGCTCGCGCGGCCTGCTGATCGTCAACCTGCTCGCCGACCTCGTCCGCGTCCACACCCGGCCCGGCGCCACCACCGTGCGGGCCTACTTCGACCTGCCCGCGGGCCCCTAGCGCTCCACCTCGGCCATGCTCGGGTAGCGCTGGCCGGCCACGGCGTCCGCGGGCACGGCCGCGGCCAGCTCGGCGAGCTGCCCGGCGGTCAGCGTGATGTCGGCGGCCGCGGCGTTCTCCTCCAGGTACTTCAGCCGCTTGGTGCCCGGGATGGGCACGACGTCCTCGCCCTGGGCGAGCACCCACGCCAGCGCGAGCTGCGCCACCGTGACGCCGGCCGCCTCGGCGATCCGCCCGACCTCGGCCACCAGCCGGGCGTTGCGCTCGGCGTTCTCGCCGCTCATGCGCGGGAAGGTGCGCCGGAAGTCGTCCGGGGCCAGCTCGTCGGTGGCCGGCAGCGCGCCGGTCAGCAGGCCGCGGCTGATCGGCGAGTACGCCACCAGCGCCGTGCCCAGCTCGCGGGCCGCGGGCAGGATCTCCGCCTCCAGGCCCCGGGTGAACAGGGAGTACTCGCTCTGCAGGGCCGCGATGGGATGCACGGCGGCCGCCGCGCGCAGCGTCGCCGCGCTCACCTCCGACAGGCCGAGGTGGCGGACCTTGCCCTGCTCGACCAGCTCGGCCATCGCCCCGACCGACTCCTCGACCGGCACCTGCGGGTTGCGGCGGTGCATGTAGTAGAGGTCGATGTGGTCCACGCCGAGGCGGCGCAGTGAGGCGTCGCAGGCGGCCCTGATGTACTCGGGGCTGTTCTCGACCGTGCGGGTGCCGCCCTCGCGCCTGATGCCGAACTTGGTGGCCAGCACGACCTCGTCCCTGCGGCCCTTGATGGCGCGGCCGACCAGCTCCTCGTTGTGGCCGCTGCCGTACATGTCGGCCGTGTCGAGGAAGGTGATGCCGAGGTCGAGCGCGCGGTGGATGACCGCGATGGACTCCTTCTCGTCGGCCGGGCCGTAGAACTCCGACATGCCCATGCAGCCAAGGCCGAGCGCGGAGACCCGCGGGCCGCCGGTGCCGAGAGTGCGCTTGTTCATGCCATCCCCCTGAGGATGTCGATCTCGTGGTGCCTGCGGATCCAGGGTCGCCCTTGGAGCGCGCTCCAGGTCAAATCGCGGGCCCGGAGCCCCCGGACGGCCACTGAGGGACAACCCTGCCCACCCTGAGGGGGTCAACCCTACCCAGGGGCACGTCCGCGCAGGTCAGGGCCCATGATGCGGAGGTATCGCGACTTAGGTACTAGGGGGCGCTTCAGGGCCGTTTCGGGCCGATCTCGGATACTCCGCGAAGCCGCGTTCCACGAGCTTGGAGGCATGAAGGGATTGCTCGTCAACGGGTTCGCGGCCATCGGCGCGGGAACCGGCGCCATGCTCACCTTGCACGCGGAGGCGGGCCTCGACCCGCTGCACACCGTGATCAGTGAGTACGCCTTCCAGCAGTCCGGCTGGCTGCTGCCGGCGTCGCTGACCCTGTTCGCCGTGGGCGCGGGGCTCATCGCGGAGGCGATGCGCCGGGCCGGGGGCAACCGCTGGGTCGTGGGGCTGCTGGTGGCGTGGGGCGTGAGCATGTTCCTGATCGGCGCCTTCCCGACCGACCGCCCCGGGGTGCCGCTGTCGATGTCGGGTGGCATCCACCGCTACGCCGCCTTCGCCGCCTTCCTCATGATGCCCGTGGCCGGCCTGCTGCTGTCCAAGGCCCGCATCCGGTACGCCCGCGCGATGCGGGTCCTGTGCCTCGTGGCCCTCGGGGCGCTGGTGCTGGTCGTGATCCCGTACGTGGTGCGCATGTTCGGCATCCCGCTCACCAACGACGACATCCCCGCCGGGCTCATCCAGCGGACCGTCGTGGTGACCGAGCTGGGCGTGCTGGCGCTGGCCGGGATGTCGATGCTGCGGGCCGCGGCCCTGCGCGCGCCCGCCGCCGTGCGGCCGGTGATCCGCCAGGCGTGAAAGGCGCCGGCCGGGAAAGAAGGCAGGCATGACGATCCTGATTGCGTACGACGGCTCCGACGACGCCAAGGCGGCCATCGCCTTCGCGGGGCGCGTGTTCAAGGGTGAGCGGGCGGTCGTGCTGACGGTGTGGGAGCGGCTGGCGATGAGCTCGGCCCGGGCCTCGGCCGGGCTCATGATGACCATCGACGGCGACGCCGCCGGGGACGAGGCGATCGGGCAGGCCATGAACGAGCTGGCCCGGCGGGGCGCCGACCTGGCCAGGGAGGCCGGGCTGGAGGCCACGCCGCGGTGCGAGTCCGACGCGGTGGCGGTGTGGGCGACCATCGTGGACGTCGCCGAGGAGCTGGACGCCACGCTCATCGTGACCGGGACGCGGGGGCTGGGCGGGGTGCGCTCGCTGCTGCTGGGCAGCACCTCCGACCGGGTCCTGCACCACGCGCAGCGCCCGGTCCTGGTCGTCCCGAGCCCCAAGCCCGCCTCCTGACCCGCCCGCCTCCTGACCCGCCCGCCTCCTGATCGGCCCGCCGGGATTATCGGCTGGCTCGCGCGGCGGCGCGGTGGCTAGCATGGGACGCATGACGATCGCGCCGGTGATGATGGCCCCGTAGGGGGTTTCACCGGCGACGTCCACGTTGAGGCCCTGCGAACCGGGGCCTCTCGTCGTGTCCGGGGCCCCACGGGAGGCACCCGATGTATCTCACGACCACCATCCCCTACGTCAACGCCCGCCCCCACCTGGGCCACGCCCTGGAGCTGGTCCAGGCCGACGTGCTGGCCCGCCACCACCGGCGGCGCGGCGAGCCGGTGCGCTTCCAGACCGGCACCGACGACAACTCGCTGAAGAACGTGCTGGCCGCCGAGGCCGAGGGCGTGCCGGTGCGCGAGCTGGTGGACCGCAACGCCGCCGCGTTCGAGGGGCTGCGCGGCCCACTGGCGCTGTCGTTCGACGCGTTCATCCGTACCAGCACCCATCCCGGGCACCGCGCCGGGGTGGAGCGCATCTGGCGGGCCGTCGGCCACGACCTCTACCGCCGGCACTACGAAGGGCTCTACTGCGTGGGCTGCGAGCAGTTCTACCCCGAGGGGCCCTGTCCCGATGGCCACCGCGAGCCGTTGCAGGCCGTCTCGGAGGAGAACTGGTTCTTCCGGCTCTCCCGCTACCAGGACGCGCTCGGCGAGCTGGTCCGGAGCGGGCGGCTGCGGATCGAGCCGGCCGCGCGGCGCAACGAGGTGCTGGCCTTCGTCGAGGCGGGCCTGGCCGACATCAGCGTCTCGCGCTCGGCCGCCCGCGCCCGCGGCTGGGGCATCCCGGTCCCCGGCGACCCCGGCCAGGTCGTCTACGTCTGGTGGGACGCGCTGGCCAACTACGTCACAGCGCTGGCGGACGGCGAGCCGGCGGGCGGGGGCTACGAGCGCTGGTGGGTGCGCGAGCCGCGCAGGACCCACCTCATGGGCAAGGGCGTGATCAGGTTCCACGCGGTGTACTGGCCGGCGATGCTGCTGTCGGCCGGGCTGCCGCTGCCCACGGAGCTGTTCGTGCACGACTACCTCACGGTGGACGGCCGCAAGATCAGCAAGTCGGCGGACGGGGCGGTGGACCCGGTGGCGCTCGTGGCGGCGTACGGGACGGACGCCGTGCGCTGGTGGCTGCTGCGCGAGGTGCCGCGCGTGGGCGACGCCGACTTCACCGAGGCGCGCCTGGCCGCCCGCCACGACGAGGACCTGGCCAACGGCCTCGGCAACCTGGTCAGCCGGGTGGTGACGATGGTGAGCCGGTTCCTGGACGGCCGCGTTCCCGAGGAGCCGGGGGAGCCGCTGGCCGAGGTGTCCGGCGCGGTCCACGAGGCGCTGGAGGACTTCGACTTCCGCCGTGCCGCCGGGGCCGTCTGGACGATCGTCGAGGAGGCCAACCGGTACGCCGAGCGCGAGCGGCCCTGGCGGCAGCCGGCCGCCGCCCGGGAGCGGTCGCTGGGCACGCTGGTCCGCGCCTGCCGCGACCTCGCCGCCGAGCTGGAGCCGTTCCTGCCGGGGGCGGCGGCCCGGGTGGCGGCCGCGGTCGGCGGCGACCGGCTGGGCCCGCCGGAGCCGCTCTATCGGAGGCTGTCCGGGGCCACGGGCCGGCGGTCGTTGACGGTGTGACCGGCGGACGTTTAAGTTGGCGAAACCGACCAGCCGGTATGGAGGCGACGCCATGCCCACCGTGCAGACCGTCCGCGGCCCCGTGGACGTCGACGACCTCGGCCAGACCCTCATGCACGAGCACGTCTTCGTCGTGGCCACCGAATACCTGGACAACTACGGCAGGGGCGCCTGGTGGGACGAGGAGCAGCGGGTCGCCGACGCGATCGCCAAGCTCAACGCGCTGACCGCCAAGGGCGTGCGGACGATCGTGGACCCGACCGTGTGGGGCCTCGGCCGTTACATCCCGCGCATCCAGCGCATCGCCGAGCAGGTGCCCGGCCTGCACATCATCGTCGCGACCGGCATCTACGCCTTCGAGGAGCTGCCGCACCAGTTCGAGCACCGCGGACCCCATCTGTCGCCGCACCTGCCGGACCCGATGATCGACGACTTCGTCCGCGACCTGACCGTGGGCATCGCCGACACCGGCGTCAAGGCGGCCTTCCTCAAGTGCGTGGTCGAGGAGAAGGGGCTGACGCCCGGCGTGGAGCGCATCTGCCGGGCGGTCGCCCGGACGCACGCGCGCACGGGCGCCCCGATCACCGTCCACACCAATGCCGCCGCCCGCAGCGGCCTGATCGCGCTCGACCTGTTCGCCAAGGAGGGCGTGGACCTGACGAAGGTGGTCGTCGGCCACGCCGGCGACAGCAACGACCTCGACTACCTCATGCGGCTGGCCGACACCGGCGCGACGCTCGGCATGGATCGCTTCGGCCTGGACCTGTACAACCCGACGGCGCAGCGCGTGGCCACCATCGCGGCGCTGTGCCAGCGCGGGTACGCCGACCGCATGGTCCTCAGCCACGACACCGCCTGCTTCATGGACTACTTCGGCGGCGCCTGGGAGGAGACCCGCAGCGCGGTCGCGCCGAACTGGCGCTACGACCACATCCACGACGACGTCCTGGCCGCCCTGCTGGACTCGGGCGTGACCGACGACCACATCGAACAGATGCTGGTGTTCAACCCGAAGCGCTACTTCTCGTAAGCGTCTTTTCGCAGGTAGGGCCTCTCGACCGGACCGATCCGGCTACGCTGCCGGCAGCGGACCTGACTGCGGATGTCAGCCGGGTCCTTCCCCCCCACGGTAAGGGAGACCCCAGATGGAGCAGGGCCGGCAGCTCACCGAGCGGATCAACAGCGTGGCCAACGGCCTCAAGGAGCTGCGCGGTGAGTTCGGCTCCTTCAAGGAGGAGATGCGCGGCTTCAAGGAGGAGATGCGCGGGACACAGACGCAGATGCTGGAGATCCTCGTGGACATCCAGCGGAGGCTGCCCGCCGCCTGATCCGTTCTCCGTCGGGCCCCTTCTCCTCGCGGGAAGGGGCTTTTCGGTGTCCGGTTGTTGACATTCCTCGTAAAGTGGGTGGATCGGAAGCGCGACGCGGAGTAGGTGGAGCTGGGTGACTTCGGAGCAGGCCTTGTCGATAAGCCTCGGGCTCCAGGGACCCTGCGTCATCGCGAGGCTGACAGGAGACTTCGACTTCGGCTCGGCGGCCGAGGTGCGTGACCGCGTGACCAAGGCGCTCGACCTCACCCAGCCCCCGATGCTCGTCATCGACATGCAGGCGGTGGACGTCTGCGACTCCTCGGGACTGTCCGTGCTGGTCTACCTGCACAAGGCGGTCACCGCCTCCGGCGGGCGGCTGCTGCTGTCGGGGCTCAACGGCCGGTGCAAGCACCTGTTCGCGATCACCGCGCTGGACAAGTTCTTCGCCATCCGCAGCACGGCGGAGCTGGCCATCGCCGAACTGAACGAGGAAGGGAATCCGCCGCCGTTTACCGGGTAGTGCCTCGACATGTCGGCCGAAGAGCCCGATCTGCTTGGTATGTACCTGGAACAGATCGGAAAGACCCCCCTGCTCTCCGCCGCGGACGAAGTCACCCTCGCCCGGCGGATCGAGGCGGGCTTGTACGCGAGCCATCTGATCGAGCGCGGCGCCGGCACGCCCGAGCTCGAACTGGTGGCGCTGGACGGACAGCGCGCCAAGGACCTGCTCATCAGGTCCAACCTGCGGCTGGTGGTGGCGACCGCGCGGCGCTACTCCTTCCGCGGGCTGCCCCTGCTCGACGTCATCCAGGAAGGCAATCTCGGGCTGATCCGGGCGGTGGAGAAGTTCGACTACCGCAAGGGCTACAAGTTCTCCACGTACGGGATGTGGTGGATCCGCCAGGCCATCGAGCGCGGCATCCACGACAAGAGCCGTACCGTGCGGCTGCCGGTCCACGTGGCCGAGGAGCTGTCGCGGCTGATCAGGGTGGAGCGCCGGCTCGCCACGGAGCTGGGCAGGGAGCCGACCGACGCCGAGCTGGCCGAGGCGGCCGAGCGCAGCCTGGCCCAGGTGGCCTCGTTGCGGGCGCTCGGCCAGGACATGGTCAGCCTGGACATCCCGGTCGGCGAGAACGGCGAGGGGCGCATCGGCGACATGATCGCCGACGATGACGGTCTCCAGGTGCAGGAGTGGGCCGAGCGCCGGGCCATGGTGGACGAGCTGCACCAGGTGGTGACGACGCTGCCGCCGCGCGAGCAGTTCGTCATCAGGCTGCGTTACGGGCTGAGCGGGCACGAGGCGCAGACGTACACGGAGATCGGCGCGCAGATGGGGCTGACCAGGGAGCGCATCCGGCAGTTGGAGAAGCAGGCGCTGAAGCGGCTGCGGCAGGGCGGGCCGCTCCTGGCGTGGGCGTCGTAGGGGGCAGGCGCGGCGGCATCGGACGGATAAAGCCGATATAAGCGGATAACCGTTTCGTATCGGATCATGGATGGTGAATGAGGACCTGTCCGAGATCAGGTAGTAGTCGGACAGGCACGAGTCGCTGCCGATAGGGGGAAGCGACGCTCACTCACCAGGGGGGAACCATGCTCAAGCGCCTTGCCGCCACGGCCTTAGCGGCCGCCGCCGCCACCACTCTCGTCGCGGCGCCCGCCGCCGCCTCGACGTCCTCGGCGCAGCTCATCAGGACCAAGAGCTACTGGGGGCACTGCGAGGACACCTGCAAGGTCAAGGTCCGCATCAAGAACATCTCGCGCAAGACGCTCTTCAACGTCAAGCTCAACGTCACGTTGAAGATCAACGGCAGGAAGGTCGGCTCCTGCTACGACTCCGTCGGCAGCATCGGCGCCTACCGGGTCCGCTACGCCGCCTGCACCGTGCGCACGGCCAGGCTGTCGAACGCGTGGGACGACTTCCAGGACTACGGCGGCCGGTACTACAAGTACGCCAGCACGTACGTGTCGTACAGGTACTACCGCTGAGCGGGAACGGGGGCCGGCGCCCGGCCGGCCCCCGCCCCGGGGCTCACGCGGTGACGAGGAGCGCGATCCCGATGAGCACGACGACCGGGACGAGCCACATCACGGCCTCGACGGCGAACTCCTTGTACATCGCGTAAGTCTCCTGTTCATGAGGGGACGCCCCCGGAAGGGAGGGCCCCGTAAGGGACGGCCTCGTAGGGGATGGCCGAAACGTCAATGCGCAGCATAGCCGTCGTCAAGCGGTGACCGCGCCGTCGGAGGCCGATCCGACGGTCCTGACGTACTTGGCCAGCACGCCCCGCTCGACCGCCCGCTCCGGCCGCCGCCACGCGGCCCGGCGCGCGGCCAGCTCCTCCTCCGGCACCAGCAGGTCCAGCGTCCCGGCGGCGCTGTCGATCACCACGGTGTCGCCGTCCCGGACCAGCGCGATCGGCCCGCCGTGGTGGGCCTCCGGCGTCACGTGCCCGATGACCAGCCCGTGCGAGACCCCGCTGAAGCGCCCGTCGGTGACCAGCGCCACGGACGCGCCCAGCCCGCGCCCGACCAGCGGCCCGGTGATCGAGAGCATCTCGCGCATGCCGGGGCCGCCCGCCGGGCCCTCGTAGCGGACCACGATGACGTCGCCCGCCACGATCCGGCCCGCCTGGATGGCGGCGTAGCAGTCGTTCTCGGAGTCGAAGACCCTGGCCCGGCCCTCGAACCTGAAGTCGTCCTTGCCGCCCAGCTTCAGCACGCAGCCGTCGGGCGCGAGCGAGCCGCGCAGGATCGCCAGCGCGCCGCGCGGCTTGAACGGCTGCGCCACGTCCGCCACGACCTGCTGCCCCGGGGTCTCCGCGGCCTGCGCGGCCACGTCGGCGAGCGTGCGGCCGTCCACCAGCGTGACGTCCTCGCGCAGCAGCCCGGCCTCCAGCAGCCGGCGCGCCACCAGCGAGGTGCCGCCCGCCCGCCACAGGTCGAGCGCCGTGTACGGGCCGCCGCTCGGCTTGAGCCCGGTGATGATCGGCACCCGCCGGCAGATCTCGCCGATCTCGTCGATCACCAGCGGCAGCCCGGCCTCGCGGGCGATGGCCAGCAGGTGCAGCACGGCGTTGGTGGAGCCGCCCATGGCCGCCACCGAGACGATCGCGTTGTGCAGGGCGTCCGCGGTGAGCACCCGGGACGGCCGGGCGTCGCGGGCCAGCGCCTGCATGGCGATCTCGCCCACCCGCCGGGCCGCGGCGTTCTTCTCCTCGGCCACGGCCGGGATGTCGCCGATCCCGAACGGCGCGAGGCCCAGGAAGTCCGCGACGCCGCCCATGGTGTTGGCGGTGTACTGGGCGGCGCAGGTGCCGGCGCCCGGACAGGCGTGCCGGGCCAGGTCGTCCAGGTCGGCCTGGTCCAGGCGGCCGACCTCGCGCTCGCCCAGCGCCTCCCACATGTCCTGGATGGTCACGTCCCGCCCGCGCCAGCGGCCCGGCATCATGGTGCCGCTGTAGAGCACCACGGACGGCACGTCCAGCCGGGCCAGCGCCATGATCGCGGCGGGCACGGTCTTGTCGCAGCCCACGATCGCGACCAGGGCGTCGAAGCCGTGCGCGCGCCCCATCAGCTCGATCGAGTCGGCGATGACCTCCCGGCTGACCAGGGACGCGCGCATGCCCGGCGTGTGCATGGTGAGGTTGTCGGAGACCGCGATGGTGTTGAACTCCATCGGCGTGCCGCCCGCCGCCCGCACCCCCTCGGCCACGTGCGCGGCCAGCTCGCGGTGGGTGAGGTTGCACGGCATGGTGCCGGTCCAGGTGGAGGCGATGCCCACCACGGGGCGGCGCATCTCCTCCTCCGACATGCCCATGGCGTACAGGTGGGATCGGGCGGGGGCGCGGTCGGGGTCGTCGGCGATGCTCACAGGGGGTTCCTCCGATGTACGGTTGTCGCCCCTTTATGATCCAGGACGCGCTCTCACTGCTCCCGCATGCCCCACGGTGAGCCGTACTCGACCAGCAGGTCCAGGAACGGGCGCGGCTCGAACGCCTCGGGCCCCAGCACGCCCGCGCCCTTCCACACGCCGTCGGCCAGCAGCTCCAGGGCGACCACCGGGTTGACGGCGGTCTGCCAGACGACGGCCTGGGAGCCGTACTCGCGCATCGACCACTGGTTGTCCACCACGTGGTACAGGTACACCTCGCGCGCCCGGCCGTCCTTGACGCCCTTCACCCAGGTTCCCGCGCAGGTCTTGCCGCGCATGCGCTCGCCCAGCGCGGCCGGGTCGGGCAGCACGGCGGCCACCACGTCGCGCGGGGCCACCTGGACGGTGCCGCCGCCCGCGCCGCGGACCGGGACCGGCTTCGTGCTGTCCACGCCGAGCGCGTGCAGGGTCTTGAGGGTGCCGATGAACTCCTCGCCGAGGCCGTACTTGAAGGTGACCCGGCCGGCGTCCACCCAGCGGGGGACCAGCAGGACCTCCTCGTGCTCGACGTTCACGCACTCGACCGGGCCGATGCCCTCGGGGAAGTCGAAGACCTCCGGCTCGCTGAACGGCTCGGTGGTGTACCAGCCGCGGTCCTTCTCGTAGATGACCGGCGGGTTGAGGCACTCCTCGATGGTGGTCCAGATGGAGAACGACGGGGCGAAGCCGTAGCCGTCCACGGTGAGGTTGGCGCCGTCGCGGATGCCGATCTCGTCGATCTCGTCGAACAACTCGTCGGCGGCGTAGCGGGCGAAGACGTCGGCCAGGCCGGGCTCCACGCCCATGCCGACCAGCGCCAGCCGGCCGGAGGCGGCCCACTGCGGGGCGCGGGCGAACTGCTCGTCGCCGAGCTTGACCCCCACCTCCTGGTACGGCCGCTCCGGATGCGGGCGGGACATCGACATCGCCATGTCCAGGTAGTCGGCCCCGGCCGCCAGCGCCGCGTCGAACAGCGGCAGCACGAAGCGCGGGTCGGTGGCGTTGAGCAGGACGTCGCAGCGGTGCTCGCGCAGCAGCGCGGTGACGGCGGCGCGGTCGGCGGCGTCCACCCTGACGGGGGTGAACCGGCCCGCCCGCTCGTCCAGCGCGGCGACGGCCGCCTTGGCGCGGGGGAGGTCGTAGTCGGCGACGACCATGTGATCGAAGAACGCGCGGCGGGCGGCGATCCGCGTGATGGCGGTTCCCACCCCGCCGGCTCCTACAAGAAGGATACGCATGACGAAAAATCCCCTTTAGACACTTTTGGGGGGCTGTGACGTTAATCCAACTCCACTAGGCTCATCAACGTCAATGCCGTTGGCATAAGGAGGGTGCGCGATGCCCAAGCGGGTGGTCCCGGAGACGGCACGCAGGCGGCGCCGGCCGACCAAGCAGGGGCAGGTCCTGACCCACGAGCTCATCGTCGAGACGGCGCTGCGCATGCTGCGCGAGCACGGCGCCGCCGGCCTCACCGCCCGCCGCCTCGGCCTGGCCCTGGGCGCCGACGCCAGCACCGTCTACCGGTACTTCCGCGGCATGGACGACCTGGTCCTGGCCATCGCCGACGAGCTGTTCGGGCAGGCGATGGAGGGCTGGGCGCCGACCGGCGACTGGCGGGCCGACCTGCGCGAGCTGGGGCTGCGCATCCACCACGCGTACCTGACGCACCCGCAGGCCGCCGTGCTGACCGCCAGCCGCGTCACCGGCCGCCCCAACGAGGTCGCCACCGACGAGATCATCCTCGGCGTCCTGCGCGGCGCCGGCTTCGCCGACGCCGACGCGGTCCGCATCTACCACGCCTTCATCGACCAGAGCCTGGCCTTCTCGATCCTGGACGCCGCCACCCTCGCCCTGCCCCCGGCCGCCAGGGAGGCCGACGAGGAGGTCTGGCGCGACACCTACGCCCGCCTGCCCGCCGCCACCCACCCCAACATCGCCGCCACCGCCCCGCTCCTGGTGGCCCGCATGAACGACAGCGCCTACCCGACCGCACTCGACATGCTCCTGTCCAGCGCGTCCGCCCAGCTCACGGGGTAGGGGACGGGTATGCCCGAAGGACATCTCATTCATCGTCACGCCGACGAGCAGCAGGCGGCGCTGGGCGGGCGCGTGGTCCGGGCGGCCGGCCCGCAGGGGCGCTTCGACGCGCGGCCCTACGACGGGCGCGTCCTGACCGGCGTGGAGGCCCTGGGCAAGCACCTGCTGTACCACTTCGAGGACGCGCCGGCGATCCACGTGCACCTGGGCATGCGGGGGATCTTCCTGCGCTACGACCCGGAGGCCCGGCCGCGCCCCGGGACGCGGCTGCGGCTGGCCGCCGGCGGGGCGGCCTTCGACCTCATCGCGCCCATCCAGTGCGAGCCGTACGGGCCGGAGGAGGAGGCCGCGCTGCGGGCCTCGCTCGGGCCCGACCCGCTGCGGGCGGACGCCTCCAGGGACGAGGCCGTGCGGCGGCTGACCGCCTTCCACGGGCCGGTCGGCGCGGCGGTCCTCGACCAGAAGGTGTGGGCGGGCATCGGCAACGCCTGGCGGGCGGAGCTGCTGTTCCTCGTCGGCCTGCATCCCGGCCTCCGCGACCCCGGCACCGAGCGGGCCGGGCGGCTGTGGGACGCGGCGGCGGCGTACCTCGCCCTGGGACGCGACGCCGGGCAGGTCGTCAGCGACCCGGACCACCCGGACGAGCGCTGGGTCTACAAGCGCGAGCACTGCCGCCGCTGTGGCACACCCATCCTGACCTGGCAGCTTGCCTCAAGGACCGCGTACGCGTGTCCTGTGGACCAACCGGGGGAGGGATGAGCACGCGGACGCACCGGCTGCTCGACATCCGGCGCATCCACCTCGGACCGGAGGCGGCCGAGCTGCCGCGCGGGTCGAGCGGTTCCGCGGCCTGCCCAACGCCAAGGCCGGCTTCGCCACCGAGTACGTCAACCGCGACCTGCTCGGCCGGAGGCGATCAGCGACGGTCATCTTCCTCGCCCACAGCGAACGGCTGCACGAGGTCCACCTGGGCCGGCACCCGAAGGCGGAGGAGGTGCTGTGGCGGCCGGAGTTGCAGCAGCCCAAACGCTTGCAGACCGGCGACTGGAACGTCCGCTACCGGGCCGGCCAGAAGGGCGGCTACGTCTCCGCGCTCACCGAGCTCGTCACGGCCGAGCTGCCGTACTGCCGCATCCGGTACGCCTTCTGACCGGTACGCCTGCTGACCGGTCCAGGACGTGGTTCGCCGGAAATGTTGGCTGATGCTCGCACATAGGCATAGGTATCCGAGCAAATAAGCCGATGAGGAGATCCACCATGGGAACCGCCCGTGGATGACGAACGGCTGGCCAAGTTCGAGGCCGCCTACAACCGGGCCTACGGCCCGATCATGGCCTACGCCGCCCGGCGCTGCGAGGTGCCGCAGGACGCCGCCGACGTGGTGGCGGAGACCTTCACCGTCGCCTGGCGCCGGGTGGACGAGCTGCCGGAGGGCGCCGAGGCCACCCTCTGGTTGTACGGCGTGGCACGCAAGAGCTCGGCGCGGAGCCGGGCCGTGGCCTCGTCCAGTTCCTGCGGATCCGCCTCGGGATCGACGACACTCAGCCGCAGCCGCGTCGAACCACTGTCCACGAGCCACCCCCCGCGAGCCGAACGTGCCCGCCGTGGGTTATTCGCGAGGAGAGTCATCCGTGTTTCGCGCCGAGCACCGTGTCCGGCTGAATGGGTAAGGGTGTGGCATGGCGTGCAGAATCAGTGAATTGGTAATGGATTGTCGGGATCCCGAGCGGCTGGCGGCGTTCTGGTGCGAAGTGCTCGGCTACCAGGTGATCGGCCGCGAGGACGGGGACGTGGAGATCGGGCCGGAGGCGGGCTTCGGCGGCCTCCAGCCGACCATCATCCTCAGCCGTACCGACGAGCCGAAGACGGGCAAGCTCCGGCTGCACATCGACGTCAACCCGACCGACCGCGACCAGGACGAGGAGCTGAAACGGCTGCTCGCCGCGGGCGCGCGGCCCGCGGACGTGGGGCAGACGGGAGAGGAGAGCTGGCACGTCCTGACCGACCCCGAGGGCAACGAGTTCTGCCTGCTGCGCCGGCGACTGGACGACTGACGACGGCCATCGCGGATTCCGGCCGGCGCGGATTCCGGCGGGCGCGAGGTTCCGGCGGGCACGGATCCCGTCCGGCGCGGATCCCGGCCGGCGCGGATCCCGGCCGGCGGCGGTCAGCGCAGGCGGCCCAGTGCCAAGCGCTTGCCGAGGCCGGCCAGGGAGTCGTCGGCCATGAGGGCCGGCAGGCGCGGGGCGTCCTCGTCGATCCGGCGCAGTACCGCCGGCTGGTCGCCGCTGAAGCGCGTCCAGGCGCGCAGCACCTCCGGCATGGCGGCCACCGCCTCCTCCGACAGGATCGCCTCGCGCGGCAGCCACGAGGTGAGCAGCTGCGAGACCCGGGCCGGGCTCCACCACAGCGGCCGGTCCCCGACGAACTCCTTCAGCTTCTCGAACGCCTCCCGCGCCCCCGGCAGGTCCGGCAGGTCCGTGAACCGCTCGGCCGCGTCGTCACCGGGACCGCGGACGAGACCGGGCACGCTCCACGCCCGCGCCACGGCCAGCGGGCGGACCCCGGGCAGCGTGTCGGCCACCGCCGCCCCGAGAAGGCGCTCACCCAGCTCGAACGCGTCCAGCACCCGGCCCGCGACCACTCCCGGCTCGGCGGCGGCCAGCCCCAGGTCGTCGAGGAACTTCAGCTCCTCCACCAGGGCGTCCACGGCGAGGCCGCCGTGCGGCTGGTCGATGCCGACGACCAGAAGGTGCGGCTCCTTGCCGTTCTCGTAGCGGAAGCCGAGGGCCGCGAGGACCTGCTCGCCGTACGGGTCGGCCTTGCCGTACCAGGCGTCCTCGCACACCACCCGGCCCATGCGCGCGGCCCACCCGGGCAGGGAGTCCAGCACCCCGTCGGCACCCCGCCGATACACCGCCGCCACCCGCCCGGCCGCCTCCGCGCCCGGCTCGTGCGTCCCCACGCCCGGCTCGTGCGTCCCCGCTCCCGGGTCGTGCGTCCCCGCTCCCGGCTCGGCCGTCTCCGCGGCCGGGACGGCCGTTCCCGCGACGGGCTCGGGGTGGACGGCCGCCAGTGCCGCGAGCGTCAGCCGGGCCTCCGCACCGCCGTCCTCGGCCAGCTCCCGCAGGAACGGCTCCACCTGCTCCGGCTCCAGGGAGGCGGCCAGCCGGGCCGCCCAGAGCTCGGTCCGGAGGGGGGAGTGCCATCTGAGCAGGTCGCGAGCCTGGGCGACCGCCGTGCTGAACGCTGAAGTGCTCACCCTCCGACCGTAACGCCCCGGCCCACGACCCGGGCACCGGGCCGCCCCGCTCGGACGCTCACCTCTCGTCGTCGCCCATCGGCCAGAACCGGATCTTCAGCAGGCTGAAGCTGACCAGCTCCACCGGGAACTCCTCGTGGCCGAGCGCCTTGCGGTGGACGCCGACGTTCCAGGTGGCGCCGGGGCGGCCGAGCTCGAACTCCGGGCCGTGACGCGTGCCCCCGCCGTGGCCGCTCACGGCGAACACCCGTCCCGACCCGATGCGGACACGGCCGGTCCAGGTCCGGTCGTAGGAGCCGGGTGGCGGGGGCGGGGGCGGGCCGTCCCAGAGCTCGAACTTGAGCCGGCACCTCTCGCTCGGCTCCTCGATCTGGATGCCGTTGTCACCGGCGCCGACCCAGCCGCTCGGGTCCGTGGGGATCTCAGGGAGGTGCCACGTCTCCTCGACGTCCGAGATGCCGTAGAGGTGCCTGTCGATCTCGTGCGGGTGCAGGAGCTCGGCGATGAGACCGGCCAACGGGGCTCCTCGTCCCGGACGGCCGCCCCTCGGAGGGAGGCGGCCGCCCGGCTCGGTGGTCGTTCAGCGGTTGCCGTTCGGCTCGGTGGTCGTTCAGCGGTTGCCGCCCGGCTCGGTGGTCGTTCGGCGGTGGCCGTTCGGCGGGCTGGCCGTTCAGCGGTGGTCGTTCAGCGGTGGTCGTTCAGCGGTGGTCGTTCGGCTGGGTGGCCGTTCTTGGTGGTGGTCGTGCTAGCGGATGCCGCCGTCGGTGAGGCCGGCCTTGCGGAGGGCCTCGGCCATGGCGCCCGTCGGTGCCGGGCTGCCCTGACGCCGCTGGCCGCCGCCGCGCTGGCCGTCACCGCGGCCCCGCCCGCCGTTGCCACCGCCGCCGTTGCCGTTGCCGCGCTGGCCGTCGCCGCGCCCGCCCTGGCCCCGGCCGCCCTCGCCCTGACCCCGGCCCTGGCCGCGCGCGCCGTCGCCGCCACGTGCCCCGTCGCCGCGTGCCCCGTCGCCACGCGCGCCGTCACCGCGCGCCCCCTCACCGCGACCGCCTTGGCCCCGGCCGCGCCCGCCGCCGTCGCGCCCGCCGCCGCCGTCGCGCCCGCCGTTCGAGCGGCGGGCGCCGTCGCCCGGCGCGCCGCCCTGGCCGGCGGCGAGGTCGTCCTCCAGGCGCAGCGTCAGGGAGATGCGCTTGCGCGGGATGTCGACGTCCAGCACCTTGACCCGGACGATGTCGCCCGGCTTGACCACGTCGCGCGGGTCCTTGACGAACGTGCGCGACATGGCCGACACGTGCACCAGGCCGTCCTGGTGGACGCCGACGTCGACGAAGGCGCCGAAGGCGGCGACGTTCGTGACCACGCCCTCCAGGATCATCCCGGCGGACAGGTCGGAGATCTTCTCGACGCCCTCCTTGAAGGTGGCGGTCTTGAAGGCGGGACGCGGGTCGCGGCCCGGCTTCTCCAGCTCGCGCAGGATGTCGGTGACCGTCGGCAGGCCGAAGGTGTCGTCGGTGAAGTCGCCGGGACGCAGCGAGCGCAGCGCCGCCGTGTTGCCGATCAGCGACTTGAGGTCGGTCTTGACGGTGCTGAGGATGCGGCGCACCACCGGGTAGGACTCGGGGTGCACGCTCGACACGTCGAGCGGGTCGTCGCCGCCGCGGATGCGCAGGAAGCCCGCGCACTGCTCGAACGCCTTGGGCCCGAGCCGCGGCACCTCCTTCAGCGCCGTGCGCGTACGGAAGGGGCCGTTGGCGTCGCGGTGCCTGACGATGCTCTCGGCCAGCGTGGCGCCGATGCCGGACACGCGGGTGAGCAGCGGCGCCGAGGCGGTGTTGACGTCCACGCCGACCGCGTTGACGCAGTCTTCGACCACCGCGTCCAGCGAGCGCGACAGCTTGGTCTCGGCGAGGTCGTGCTGGTATTGGCCGACGCCGATCGACTTGGGGTCGATCTTGACCAGCTCGGCCAGCGGATCCTGCAGCCGGCGGGCGATGGAGACGGCGCCGCGCAGCGACACGTCGAGGTCGGGCAGCTCCTGCGAGGCGTAGGCCGAGGCGGAGTAGACCGACGCGCCCGCCTCCGACACCACGATCTTCGTCAGCCCCGGCATGAGCTTGCACAGCTCGCCGGCCAGCTTGTCGGTCTCGCGGGAGGCGGTGCCGTTGCCGATGGCGATCAGCTCGACCCCGTGCCGCTGCGCGAGCGCGCCGAGCACGGCCAGCGACTGGTCCCACTGCCGCTTGGGCTCGTGGGGGTAGATGGTGGCGGTGTCGACGACCTTGCCGGTGGCGTCGACCACGGCGACCTTCACGCCGGTGCGCAGGCCGGGGTCGAGCCCCATCGTCGTACGGGTGCCGGCGGGCGCGGCCAGCAGCAGGTCGCGCAGGTTGGCGGCGAACACCCGCACCGCTTCGTCCTCGGCCGCCTGCCACAGCCGCATGCGCAGGTCGATGCCCAGGTGGACGAGGATGCGGGTGCGCCAGGCCCAGCGCACGGTCTCGGTCAGCCACTTGTCGGCCGGGCGGCCCTGGTCGGAGATGCCGAACCGGGAGGCGATGCGCAGCTCGTAGTCGGGGCTGTCGTCGGGCTCCAGCGTGACGCTGAGGATCTCCTCCTTCTCGCCCCTGAACATCGCCAGGACGCGGTGGGAAGGCAGCTTGGTGAACGGCTCGCCGAACTCGAAGTAGTCGGAGAACTTGGCCCCCGCCTCCTCCTTGCCCTCGCGCACCTTCGACGTCAGCCGCCCGCGCTGCCAGAGCTGCTCGCGCAGGCCGCCGATGAGGTCGGCGTCCTCGGCGAAGCGCTCGATGAGGATGGCGCGCGCGCCCTCCAGCGCCGCGCCCGCGTCGGCGACGCCCTCGGTGACGAAGCCCGCGGCCGTGGCGGCCGGGTCGAGCGTGGGGTCGGCGAGGAGCTGGTCGGCCAGCGGCTCCAGCCCCAGCTCGCGGGCGATCTGCGCCTTGGTGCGCCGCTTGGGCTTGTAGGGCAGGTAGATGTCCTCGAGCCGGGCCTTGGTCTCGGCCGCCATGATCTGCTCGCGCAGCGCGTCGTCGAGCTTGCCCTGGGACTCGATGGACTCCAGGATCGCGGTGCGGCGCTCCTCCAGCTCGCGCAGGTAGCGCAGCCGCTCCTCCAGCGTGCGCAGCTGCGCGTCGTCGAGCGCGCCGGTGGCCTCCTTGCGGTATCGCGCGATGAACGGCACGGTGGCGCCGCCGTCGAGCAGCTCGACCGCCGCCTGCACCTGCCCGTCGCGTACGCCGAGCTCCGTGGCGATCCGCTGGTGAATAGAGAGCACTTGCCTGCCTTTCGATGGTCCCGCCGGTCAATTGTGCAGGACTACGCCGTCTTTCATGACCAGAGTGCGCGCAGGGTGAACGACCACCGCCTCCGCCGGGCCGCCGCACGGCAGCACGACGAGGTCGGCCCGGTCGCCGGGAGCCAGGCCGTAGCCGTCGAGCCCGAGCAGCCTGGCCCCGCCGTAGGTGGCCGCGTGCAGCGCCAGCTCGATGTCGTCGTCCCTGCGGAAGGTGCTGCGGTAGGCCACGTGCATGGCCCGCTCCAGCATGTCGCCGCTGCCGTACGGCCCCCACAGGTCGCGGATGCCGTCGTGCCCGCAGGCGAGCGTGACCCCCGCCGCGCGCAGCCGCTTGACCGGCGGCACAGGGAAGCTGTAGACCGCCGCCGTGACCAGCGCGACGCCGGCCTCCGCCAGCCCCTCCACCAGGCGGCCCTGGTGGGCCTCGTCGAGCTGGCCCAGCGCGTACGCGTGGCTCACCGCCACCCGCCCGCCCAGCCCCAGCGCCCGGGTGCGCTCGATGATCAGCTCCAGCTCCCAGCCGCCCAGCGTGCCGCCGTCGTGCAGGTGGATGTCGACCCTGGCGCCGTAACGCTCGGCCAGGCCGAAGATCACGTCGAGGGAGCGCACCGGATCGCGGTCGATGCCCGCCGGATCGAGCCCGCCCACCGCCTCCACGCCGCTCTTCAGCGCCTCCTCCAGCAGCTCGGCCGTGCCGGGGTTGGTCAGCAGGCCGTGCTGCGGGAAGGCGACCTGGGACACCTCGACCGGCACGCGGGCGGCGGCCTCGCGCACGGCCTCGACGCCGCGCAGGCCCACCCGCGGATCGATGTCGGTGTGGGTGCGCACGTGCGTGGTGCCGGCCGCGCTCATGCGCCCCAGCAGCGCGGCGATGCGCCCGGGGTCGGGCACGCCCAGCTCGGCCCGGCGGCCGAGGTCGTTGCCGATGCGGCCGGCCAGGGTGTCGTCGGCGGAGTGGGGCACCCAGGGGCCGCCGTACAGGGTCTTGTCGAGGTGGCAGTGCGCCTCGACCAGGCCGGGCAGCACGAGCTGCCCGGTGACGTCGGCCACCTGGGCGCCGGGCGCCGCCAGGCCCGGCCCGACCTGCTGGATCAGGCCGTCGCTGACGAGGATGTCGGCGGGGGAGCCGAGCCCCCACGGGAGCCCGCCGCGGAGCAGCACGTCGGTCATGCCAGCACCCTAGACGCCGGGACCGACGATTTCCCTGCCCCCCGGGGTCACACGCCCGCCCGTCAGATCTCTTCCAGATGGGCGATGTTGGCCGCGTCGGCGGGGTCGGCGCTGGGCCGGCCGGCGAACCAGGCGTCCAGGATCTCGTCGAGCACCACGTCGGAGGTGAGCCGCAGGCTCAGGGCCAGCACGTTGGCGTCGTTCCACTTGCGGGCGCCGCCGGCGGTGTAGGCGTCGACGCAGAGGGCGGCGCGCACGCCGGGCACCTTGTTGGCGGCGATCGAGGCGCCGGTGCCGGTCCAGCAACACACGACCGCCTGGTCGGCGCGGCCCTCGGCGACGTCTCTGGCGGCCAGCTCGCAGGCCCACGCCCAGTCGTCGCGCTCGCCGTCGTCGAGCGCGCCGTGCGCGACGACCTCGTGGCCGCGCCTGCGCAGCTCCGCCACCACCCGCTCGGCCACGCCGTCCTTGCTGTCGGCGGCCACTGAGATCCGCATGGCCCCACCCTAACCGGCGGCACGCATGCCCGCCCGGCGCGTGCCGGACTGGCGGAATGAGCGCCTATGTGGTTGGTTGTGTCGCCAAATGAGCATTGATGTAAGCGACATCCCGGCCCTCGCCCGTGGCTGCGCCGTCCTGGGCACCGGCGGCGGGGGCGACGTCCGCACCGGGTCCCTGGCCGCGGTCCGGGCCATCCGCGCGTACGGCCCCGTCCCGCTGGTCGGCCTGGCCGACCTCCCCGACGACGCGCTGGTGGTGCCGCTGTCCGGCATCGGCGCGCCGACCGTCAGCCACGAGATGATCCACGGCGAGGACGAGCCCAGGCGCGTCGCCGAGGAGGTCGAGCGCCTCTTCGGCCGCCCGCCGGCCGCGGTCATGTCCTCCGAGATCGGCGGCTCCAACGGCGTCGCCCCGGTGGCCTGGGCCGCCCGGCTCGGCCTGCCGCTGCTCGACGCCGACGGCATGGGCCGCGCCTTCCCCGAGGTCCAGATGGTCTCCATGTACGTGGCGGGCCTGCCGGCCGACCTGGTGATCATGTCCGACGTGCAGGGCAACGTGGTCACCATCCGCCCGGTGGACGGCCTGTGGTCCGAGCGCCTGGCCAGGGCGGTGTGCGTGGCGGCCGGCTCGTCCGCGCTGATGGCCGACTACGTGCTCCCGGCCGCCGCCGCCCGGGGCGCGGTCATCGAGGGCACGGTCACGTACGCGCTGGAGGTCGGCCGCGCCACCGAGGGCGCCCCCGACCCGCTGCGCGCCCTCCAGGACCGGCTCGGCGCCGCCCGCCTGGTCACCGGCAAGCTGACCGACGTGGAGCGGCGCACCACGGGCGGCTTCGTCCGCGGCACGGCCACGGTCGAGGGCACCGGCGCCGACCGGGGCCGCACGCTCACGCTGGAGCTGCAGAACGAGAACCTGGTCGCCGTCGAGCACGGCCGCCCGCTCGCGTTGGTGCCCGACCTGATCACGGTCGTGGACACCGAGACGGCCGCGGCGATCCAGACCGAGGCCCTGCGCTACGGCCAGCGCGTGACGGTGCTGGCCTGGCCGTGCGACCCCCTCTGGCGCACCCCCAAGGGCCTGGAGACCGCCGGCCCGCGGGCCTTCGGGTACGACCTGGACTACGTCCCCGTCGAGGAGCTGGCCGAGGAGCTGACGGCGCATGGCTGACGCTGACCTGCGGATCGGGATCGACGTCGGCGGCACCAACACCGACGCCGTGGTGCTCGACCCGGCCGGCCGGGTGATCGCCAAGGCCAAGCGCCCGACCACCCCCGACGTCACGGAGGGGCTGCGGGCCGCCCTCGACGCGGTGCTGGCCGAGCTGGAGGAGCCGGGGGAGCGCGTCGCCCGCGTCATGCTGGGCACCACGCACGCCACCAACGCCGTCCTGGAGCGGCGCGGCCTCGGCCGCGTGGCCGTGCTGCGGCTCGGCGCGCCCGCCACGACCAGCGTCCCCCCGCTCACCGGCTGGCCGGACGACCTGCGCAAGGCCGTCTCGGCGGGCGAGGCCGTCCTGCCCGGCGGCCACTACGTGGACGGCCGCGAGCTGGCCCCGCCCGCCCTGGACGCGGTGCGCCGCTTCCTCGACGGCGCCGGGGCGGAGGCGGTGGCGGTCACCGGCGTCTTCAGCCCGGCAAGCGGCGAGCACGAGCGGCTGGTGGGCGAGCTGATCAGGGACGAGTACGGCCTGCCGGTCTCGCTCAGCCACGAGATCGGCTCGCTGGGCCTGCTGGAGCGCGAGAACGCGACCGTGCTCAACGCCGCGCTGTACGGGGTCGCCGCCCACGTGACCGGAGCGCTGACCGCCGCCCTGGCCGAGCGCGGCCTCGGCGCCCGCCCGTACCTGGCGCAGAACGACGGCACGCTGATGACGCTGGAGCACGCCGCCCGCCTGCCGGTCGCCACGATCGGCTCGGGGCCGGCGAACTCGCTGCGCGGCGCGGCGTACCTGTCGGGCGCGGCCGACGCGATCGTCGTGGACGTCGGCGGCACCTCCACGGACCTCGGCGTGCTGTCGGGCGGGTTCCCCCGCGAGTCGGCCGCGGCGGTCGAGATCGGCGGCGTGCTCACCAACTTCCGCATGCCGGACATCCTGGCCATCGCGCTCGGCGGCGGCACGGTGGTGCGCGAGCGGGGCCTCGGCCCCGACTCGGTCGGCTACCGCATCACCGAGGAGGCCCTGGTCTTCGGCGGCGGCACGGCGACGATGACCGACGCCGCCGTGGCCGCCGGCCGCACCCCGCCGCACGCGCCCGGCTGGCGGGTTGACACCTCGGAAACAATCGCCGACATCCTGCAAAGGGCGGTGGCGGCCGCGGACGGGATGATCGCCGACGCCGTGGACAGGATGGCGCTCGGCCGGGCCGGCCGGCCGCTGGTCGCGGTGGGGGGCGGGGCGTTCGTGCTGCCGGCCCGGGTGCCCGGCGCGGGCGAGGTGGTCCGCCCGGAGCACGCCGAGGTGGCCAACGCCGTCGGCGCCGCGATCGCGCTGGCGAGCGGCAGAGTCGATACGATCTTGCCTGCGGGAGATAGCCGGTCGAAGGCCATCGAAAGGGCCAAGGAGGAGGCGGCGGCACGGGCCGTGGCGGCAGGGGCCGACCCGTCCCTCGTGGAGATCGTCGATCTCCTGGAGGTGCCGCTGAGCTACCTCTCCGAGCCCGCCGTACGGGTACACGTCAAAGCCGCCGGACCCCTCGCCCGGTGACAGACCGAAAGGATCCCCCACCATGCGCTGGCACAAGCGTCTGCTCGTCGCCGGGGCCGCCGCTCTCCTGGGGCTGACCGCGTCCGCCTGCGCGGGCGGCCAGGTGCGCGGCGCCGGCGGCACGCCCGCCCCCCGGGAGGGCGCCACCGGCCAGGGCACCACCGGCCAGAGCGCGAAGAGCAACGACAGCACGTTCGTGTACGTGCCGAACCTCGACGTCGTCACCGACTGGGACCCGGCCACCTCCTACTCCAACGAGATCGTCGCCCTGTCCAACATCTACGAGGGCCTGACCAGGTACAACTCCGAGACCCGCAAGGCCGAGCCGCGCCTGGCGCTCAAGTGGAGCTCGGCGGCGGGCGGCAAGGAGTGGACCTTCGAGCTGCGCCCCGGCGTGCGGTTCCACTCCGGCGCCCCGCTCACGGCCGAGGCCGCCAAGAAGGCCATCGAGCGCACGATCGACAAGAAGGGCGGCGCGGCCTACATCTGGAGCGCCGTGGACACCATCGACGCCGTGGGCGACACGACGCTGAAGTTCACCCTCAAGTACCCGGCCCCGCTCGACCTCGTCGCCTCCTCCGCCTACGCCGCCTACATCTACGACGTGGACGCCGTGGACCCCGACGGCAAGAAGGACGGCGGCACCGGCCCGTACACGATCGACTCCTGGCAGAAGGGCAAGGAGACCGAGCTGACGCTGAAGGCGTTCGACGGCTACTGGGGCGGCTGGAAGCCCGAGCAGTACAAGAAGGTCGCCTTCCGCGTCACCCCGGAGATCACCACGGCCTGGCAGCTCCTGCAGAAGGGCGAGGTCAGCTTCGTCCAGCGCCTCAACCCGCAGCTCTTCCAGCAGGCCGGCGCGACGGAGAACGTGCGTACCTCGCAGTCGCCGTCGTTCCAGAACCTGCTCGTGCTGTTCAACACCGCCTCCGGCCCGGCCAGGGACGAGCGGGTGCGCCGGGCGCTGCAGGCGGCCATCGACTACGACGGCCTGGTGGCCGCGCTCAAGGGCTCGGGGCAGAAGGCCAGCGGCCTGGTGCCGGAGGGCCTGCTCGGCCACGTCCCCGGCATGCAGCCCAAGCAGGACCTGGCCAGGGCCCAGCAGCTCCTGGAGGAGGCCGGCTACGGGCCCGACAACCCCGAGCTCAAGCTCACCCTCACCTACGCGCAGGGCGACGAGGACCAGAAGCTGCTGGTCACGCTGCTCAGCTCGGCCCTGCGCAAGCTCAACGTCACGCTCCAGGCCCGGCCCATGACCTGGAACGCGCAGTGGGACCTGGGCAAGAAGAAGGGCCAGGACATCTTCGTCATGTACTGGTACCCGGACTACCCGGACGCCTACTCGTGGTTCCTCAACGTCTTCAGGAGCACCAAGGAGCCGCAGCTCAACCTGTCGTACCTGAAGGACGACCAGATCGACGCGGCCATCGACTCGCTGCCCGAGCTGACGGCCACCAACCAGGTCAAGGCGGACGAGACCTACCAGGACCTGCAGAAGAAGATCATCGAGGAGCGGGCGGCGGTGGCGGTGCCGTACGTGCAGACCTACCAGCGGGCCTTCGCGGCCGACGTCCAGGGCTACGTGGACAACCCGGCCTACCCCAACGTGGTCTTCTTCCACGACCTGAAGCGCGCAGCCTGATTCATGGCACGCCATCTGGCCCGCCGGCTCGGCCAGGCACTCCTGGTCGTGGCCGGCGTGGTCGTGCTCACCTTCGCCGTCATGCGGCTGGTGCCGGGCGACCCCGCGGTCGCCTACGCCGGGCCGAAGGCCACGCCCGGGCAGCTCGCCGCGGCCCGCGAGCGGTTCGGCCTGGACGACCCGCTGCCGGTGCAGCTCGTGACGTACGTGCGCGGCCTGCTCGCCGGCGACTGGGGCACCAGCCTGCGTACCCGGCAGCCGGTCCGCGACGACCTCTACCTCGCCTTCCCCGCCTCGCTGGAGCTGGTGGGGACGGCGCTGGTGCTGGCGATCCTGGTCGGGGTGCCGGCCGGCGTGCTGGCCGCCCGGCACCGGCGGCGGCTGCCGGACCTCGGGGTGCGCCTCACCAGCATGCTCGCGGTCTCCGTGCCGGTCTTCTGGCTGGCCCTGATCCTGCAGCTCGTCCTCGCCGGCAACCTGGGCTGGCTGCCGATCGCCGGCGAGTACGACTCCTCGCTCGACACCACGAGCCCGCTCACCTTGTGGACGAACATCACGATCGTGGACGCCCTCATCACCGGCAACTGGCCCATCTTCACCAGCACCCTCCGGCACCTGGTGCTGCCCGCCCTCGTCGTGGCCGCCTACCCCGCCGGGGTGGTCGCGCAGATGACCCGGGCGGCCCTCATCGAGGAGGCCGGCCAGGACCACGCCCGGATGGAGCGGGCGCTCGGCTTCGGCGAGACGGCCGTGCTGACCAGGTTCGCGCTGCGGCCGTCGCTGGCGCCGGTGTTGTCGGTCGTCGCGCTGGTGTTCGCGTACTCGATCGTCAACGGCTTCCTGGTCGAGGCCGTCTTCAACTGGCCGGGCCTGGGCCGCTACGCCGCCGAGTCGATCAAGGCGCGCGACACCCCCGCCATCGCGGGCGTGACGCTCCTGGTCGCGCTGGTGTACACGCTGGCCAACCTGGTCGTGGACCTGCTCCAGGGCGTCGTGGACCCCCGGGTGAGGGCCCGATGACGACCGGAGGGACCACCGGAGGGGCCACCGGGGGGACGAGCGAGGGGACCGCTGAGATCCCGCCGCGGCGCACGCTGCCCCGCGTCCCCGACCGCTTCGCGGCCTTCGGCGCGGTGCTCATCGTGCTCGTCGTGCTGGCCGCGATCCTCGCGCCCTGGCTGGCGCCCTACCCGCCCGACCCGCGCCCGCTGGAGACGCTGCTGCCGCCGAGCGGCGCGCACTGGTTCGGCACCGACAACGTCGGCCGCGACGTGCTCAGCCAGCTCCTCCACGGCGCCCGCACCTCGCTGTTCATCGCCGTCGCCGTGCTCGCGGTCGCGGCCACCGTCGGGGTGGCGCTCGGCGTGGTCGCCGGGTACGCGGGCGGCCCGCTCCGTGACGTGATCATGCGGGCCACGGACGTGTTCCTGGCCTTCCCCGCGCTGCTGCTCTCGCTGGCCCTGGCGGTCGTGCTGTCGCCCGGCGTGGGCACGGTCGTGCTGGCCATCGCGGTCACCTGGTGGCCCTGGTACACCCGGCTGGCCGCCTCGGTGGCCGCCTCGATCTCCACCCGGAGCTACGTGGACGCCGCCCGCTGCCTCGGCGTGCCCGCGCCGCTGATCGTCCTGCGGCACGTGCTGCCGAACTCGCTCACCCCGGTCCTGGTGCAGCTCTCGCTGGACGCGGGCGGGGTGATCCTGACCTCGGCGGCGCTGTCGTACCTGGGGCTGGGCGCGCAGGAGCCGACGGCCGAGTGGGGGCTGATGGTGCAGCAGGGGCAGACGTACTTCACCACCAACTGGTGGGTGGTGACCTTCCCCGGGCTGGCGATCCTGGTGACGGCGTTCGCGTTCAACGTGCTCGGCGAGGGGCTGCGCAACGCGCTCGACCCGCGGAGGGCCGTGAGGTGATCGAGGTGCGCGACCTCAGGGTGAGCTACGGCGGGCGGGCCGTCGCCCACGTGCCCGAGCTGGACGTGGGCGCGGGCGAGTGCGTGGCGGTCGTGGGGGAGAGCGGGTCGGGCAAGTCCACGACGCTGCTCGCGCTGCTCGGCCTGCTCCCGGACGCCGAGGTGAGCGGGCACGTCCGGGTCTGCGGCGTGGACGTCCTGAACGCCCCGCCGCGCCGGCTGCGCGAGCTGCGCGGCTCCAGGGCGGCGCTGGTCATCCAGTCGCCGCAGGCGGCCCTCGCCCCCGCGACCCGGCTCGGCGTCCTCATGCGCCGCGCGCTGCGGCTGCACGGCAGGGCGGCGACGGACGCGGTCATGGCCGGGGCCATGCGGGCCGTGCTGCTCGATCCCGGGCTGCTGCGCCGCTACCCGCACGAGATCTCCGGCGGGCAGGCCCAGCGCTTCGCGATCGCGCTGGCCCTCGCGCTGGGCGCGGAGGTCGTCCTGGCCGACGAGCCCACCAGCGCCCTCGACGTGACCGTGCAGGCCGAGGTGGTCGCCGTGCTGCGCCGGCTGCGCGAGGAGCGCGGTCTGGCGCTCCTGCTCGTCTCGCACGACCTGGCGCTGGTGTCCACGATCGCCGACCGCGTGCTGGTGATGAAGGACGGCGCGGTGGTCGAGTCGGGCCCGGCGGCGGCGGTGCTGGCCGAGCCGGCCCATCCGTACACGCGCGAGCTGCTGGAGGCCCTTCCATGACCCTGCTGCGGGCCGAGCGGGTGACGCTCGGGTACGGCAAGCACCCGGTGGTGCACGAGGTGAGCCTGGACATCGTGGCCGGCGGGGTCGGGCTGATCGGGGAGAGCGGGTCGGGCAAGACGACGCTGGCGCGGGCGTTCCTGGGCCTCCTCACCCCCATGTCCGGAAACATCTGGTACGGCGATCAAACGCTGAAAAAAGCGGACATGCGGAAGTTCCGGAAGGACGTCCAGCCCGTCTTCCAGGCCGAGGCCCTCGACCCCCGCATGCGGATCGGCGCCTCCGTCGCCGAGGCCCTGCCGCGCCGCGACCGCGCCCGCGTGGGGGAGCTGCTCGAACAGGTCGGCCTGGACCCGTCCCTGGCCGCCCGCCGCCCCCACCAGCTCTCCGGCGGCCAGCGGCAGCGCGTGGTGATCGCCCGCGCCCTGGCCGTCGGCCCCCGCCTGCTCGTCCTCGACGAGCCCACCAGCGCCCTGGACGTCACGGTCCAGGCCAGGATCCTCGACCTGCTCGCCGGGCTGGACACCGAGCGCCTGCTCATCACCCACAACCTGGCCGTGGTGGAGCGGCTGTGCCGGACCTCGCACGTGTTGTTCGCCGGGCGGATCGTGGAGTCGGGGCCCACGGCCGGCCTGCTGGCTAGGCCGGCGCACCCGTACACCAGGGCCCTGCGCGACGCGGTGCCCCGGCTCGGCGGCCCGCCACCGGTCGCGAGCGGCCGCACGGAGGCGGTGCCGGCGGCGACCGGCTGCCCGTACCGGCTGCGCTGCCCGCTGGCCGTCCCGGCGTGCGAGCGGCCGCCCGCGCTGCGGGACCTGGACGGCCGCCGGGTGGCCTGTCACCGCGCCGAGGACGTCCTCGGGCAGGTCACAGCGCCTTCAGGCCGCTGATCACCTCCAGCAGGACCTTCGCGTCCGGCGCGGGGGGCGGGTGCTCGACCTGCACGAGCTGCTGCGCGTGCAGGTCGCCCACCAGCACGCGGACCACGCCGATGGGCAGGTTGAGCTCGGCGGCCACGTCCACGAGCCGCGTCGGCTTGGTGCACTTCTGCAGGATGATCAGGTGCTCGGGGCCGAGGCCCACGGGCGGGGCGAGACCGCCGGCGGTGATGATCACCGCGATGAGGTCGATCGCCTCGCTCGCGGGCACCGTACGGCCCCTGGTCAGCAGGTAGGCAGGGACGATCGGACCGGCGTCCTCGTCCAGCCAGCGCTCGTCAGTCACCGCGCACCACCCGCATGGGACGCTTGGGCTCCTCCAGCGGAGCGGGAGGCTCGGGCTCGGCCACGTGATCTTCCGGGATCAACACGATCGCGGTGGTCCCTCCATATGGTGAACCGCGCAACGTCACGCGGATGTCGTGCCTGGCGGCCAGGCGGGAGACGACGAACAGGCCCAGCCGGTCGCTGTCGGCCAGGTCGAACTCCGGCGGGCTGGCCAGCCGCTCGTTGTACTCGGCCAGCTCCTCGGGGCTCATCCCGAACCCGCGGTCCTCGACCTCGAAGACGAAGCCGCGGGCCGCCGCCTCCCCGCGCACGATGACCGGCGTCCTGTCGGGGGAGTAGACGGTCGCGTTCTCGATGAGCTCGGCGATCAGGTGGATCACGTCGCCGACCACGGGCCCGGCCAGCCGCAGGGCCGGCATCGGCTCGACGGTGACCCGCTGGTAGTCCTCCACCTCGGCCGCCGCGCCGCGCGCCACGTCCAGCAGCGGCACCGGCCTGCTCCAGCCGCGGCCCGGGGTGGCGCCGGACAGGATGATCAGGCCCTCCGCGTGGCGGCGCATGCGGGTGGTCAGGTGGTCGAGCTTGAACAGGTCCTCCAGGGCCTCCGGCTCGGTCGCCCGGTGCTGCATGTCCTGGAGCTGGATGCGCTGGCGGTGCAGCAGGGTCTGGCTGCGCCTGGCCAGGTTGCGGAAGACGTGCCCGACGCCCTCGCTGAGCTGCGCCTGGCCGACCGCGGCCTCCACGGCGGTCTGCTGGACGCTGGAGAACGCCTGCCCCACGTCGTCGATCTCGGTCGTGGTGCTGGGCACCGACAGCTCCGGCAGCTCGACCTTCTCGCCCCTGCGCAGCTTCTCCACCACCCGCGGCAGCCGCTCCTGGGCCACCTCCAGCGCGACCAGCCGCAGCGCGCCCAGCTCTTTCGACAGCCGGTTGCCCATGCGCAGCGAGAACGCGATCGACACGACCACCAGCGCCAGGCACAGGCCCGCCAGCATGAACGCCCGCCTGAGCACCTCGTCGGCGACCGGCTCGGCACGCGCGTTCAGCGACGCGCTGGCCCGCATGAGCGAGTCCTGGAACGACTTGGCCAGCGCCTCGGTCGTGCCGAGCCAGCTCTTCGGGGTGCGGCCGGCGATGATCTGGTCCTCCATCAGCCGCATGCGCTGGTAGGTGGGGGAGGAGATGATGGAGACGTTGACGTCGCGCAGTGACCGGTCGAGCTCGCCCAGCGACTGGTCCACGAGGAAGCGCCGGTTGCCCACGATCTGGGTGAACAACCTGCGCTCGGCCTCCGTCACCGGCCCGAGCGCGATGGCCTGCTCCCTGGTCAGCAGCTCCTTGGCGAAGCCGAGGTCGATGATCACGCGGGACTGCTCGTAGATCGGGATGTCGTCGATGAGCGCGACGCGCCGGTGCAGGCCGAAGATCGTGTCGATGATCGAGTTGTACGCCTCCACGGTGTGCAGACGGTCGGACAGGCTCGTGTCGATCTCACCCCTGATCGCGTCGAGCCTGTCGAGCTGCGTGTACACCGCGTCCACCTGTGTGCGGATCTCTTCCGATCGGTTCCTGGTCGTGTTGGAGAGCTGCTTGAACGTGTCCCTTGCGGCGTCGGTGCGCGTCCGCTGCGCGGCCACGGCCGAGGTGCCGGCCGTGTGGCGCAGGAGTTTGGCCGAGACGAGACGCTCCCGCTGGATCTCGCTGATCAGTTTGTACGCGGGATGGCGGAGGTTCGTCCAGAGTGTCTTGTATGCGCGCAGCTCCAAACTCTCGGTCGCGGTGACGGCGGTGATGACTCCCCACAACACCACCATGGAGGCCAGTGGCACCAGCAGTAGTCCGATGATCTTCATACGGATCGTCCGGCTACGACCCATGGCACCTCACTCCGGTCCTGGTCCCCTGGCGGCAACCCTGGACGGGACAGGCCCTGAGAATAGCAATCCGATCACTAAAATGCCCAATTTTTCGGGACTTCTGGACGTGTGTCACCGGTCTCCATGATCTTGGAGTAGGTTTCCCGAGTACATCGCTGAAAGAGGGAGATGCGTTGCGCCGTCGTCTCGCAGCGGCCGCCGCGCTGGCGCTCCTCGCGGCCTGCTCGCCACCCCCCGAGCCGGCCCGCGCCCCCGCGGGCGAGGCGGCGTTCGTCCAGGTGAGACACCTGGAAATGGTCACGGAATGGGACCCGGGCAGGTCCTACTCCAACGAGATCGTCGCCTTCCAGAACATCTACGAGACGCTCACGCTCTGGAACCCCGTCACCAAGAAGTCCAGCCCGCGCCTGGCCACCTCCTGGCGGGCCTCGGCCGACGGCCGCACCTGGACCTTCAACCTGCGCTCCGGCGTGACCTTCCACACCGGCCGCCCGCTCGACGCCGAGGCGGTCAAAGCCTCCATCGAGCGCACGATGAGCACCAAGGCCGGCGCGTCCTACATCTGGGACGCCGTCTCCTCCATCCGGGCCGACGGGCCGGTCACGGTGACGTTCACGCTCAAGTACCCGGTGCCGCTGGACCTGGTGGCCTCGGCCGGGTACGCGGCCTACATCTACGACACCAAGGCCGCCCCCGACCTCACCTCCTGGTTCCGGCAGGGCAAGGACGCCGGCACCGGGCCGTACACGGTCGCCCGGTGGCAGAAGGGCAAGGAGGACGAGCTCACGCTCAAGGCGTACGACAAGTACTGGGGCGGGTGGGACAAACCCCACTACAACACCGTCAAGTACCGCGTCGTGCCCGACGCCGACCGCGCCTGGCAGCTCCTGCTGCGCGGCGAGGCCGACTTCGTCGAGCGGCTCAACCCGCGCCTGTTCGCCAGGGCGTCGGCCACGCCCGGCGTGCGTACCTCCGAGCGGCCGTCGTTCCGTACCGCGATGGTGCTGTTCAACACCGCGAGCGGGCCGATGAAGGACGTGCGGGTACGGCGCGCCGTGCAGAAGGCCATCGACTACAAAGGGCTGGTCGAGGACCTCAAGGGCGCCGGCGCGCCGGCCAGTGGGATCATCCCCGAAGGGCTGATGGGCCACGTCCCGGGCCGGGTGCCCCGCCAGGACCTCGCCGCCACCGGGCGGCTGCTGGGCCGCGCGGGCTACGGGCCGGGCGGGCGGCCGCTGCGGCTGCGGCTGACGTACGGGGAGGGCGACACCGACTGGCGGCTGCTCGCCACCCGCCTGGAGGCCGCGCTGAAGCCGCTCAACGTCACCGTCGAGGCCCGCGCCATGCCCTGGACCGAGCAGTGGGAGCTGGGCAGGAAACGCGGCCAGGACATCTTCGTCATGTACTGGTGGCCCGACTACGCCGACGGCTACTCCTACTTCGGCAACGTCTTCCGCAGCGGCGAGCCGCCCGTGTTCAACCTCAGCTACCTCAAGGACCAGGAGCTGGACGAACTGCTCGACAGCGTGCCCGAGCTGACCGTCGCCGACAAGCCGGCGGCGCAGCGGGCGTACGAGCAGGCCACGCGGCGCGTGCTGGACCAGCGGGCGGCCGCGGCGCTGCCCTGGGTGACCAACTATCAGCGGGCCTACCTGGGCAGCGTCCAGGGATACGTGGACAACCCGGCCTACTCCGACGTCGTCTTCGTCTACGACCTGCGCCCCTCGGCCTGACCCGGCGCCACGGCGGTGTTTACGACCTGCGTTCCTCGGCCTGACCCGGCGCCACGGCGGCGCTTACGGCCGGGGCTCCTCGGTCTGATCCAGCGCCCGCTCCTTGAGCCGGGCCCTGATCTCCTCGGGCGTGTAGGCGCGCCGCCGCCGCTCGGCCCGCGCGATCACCACCCCGGTCGCCGCCACACCCATCACCCCGGCCAACCCGAGCATCTTCCACCACCGCCGCTTGCTCATGTGCCTAGGCTAGCGATGTGCTGACTCTCGACGAGGCCGTCAAAGTGACGCGCACCGGCGACCTGTGGATCTTCCGCGGCCGGTCCGTGCCCGACCGCGCCATCCAGACGATGACCAACAGCCCCGTCAACCACGTGGGCATGGCCATCGTGATCGACGACCTGCCGCCCATGATGTGGCACGCCGAGCTCGGCAGGTCGCTGCCCGACCTGTGGGCCGGCACGCACCACCGCGGCGTGCAGCTGCACGACCTGCGCGAGGCGGTCACGGTGTGGGCCAACAAGTACGGCCAGCGCGCCTGGCTGCGCCAGCTCGAACCCGAGGCCACGCCGGAGATGGAGGACGCCGCCCTGCGCGCGGTCGCCCGGCTGGACGGCACCCCGTTCCCCTCGACCGCCCGGCTGGCCGGCCGCTGGCTGCGCGGACGCGTCCCGTGGCGGGCCCGCACGGGGGCGGCGCTGGAGCGCGCGTACTGCGCGGAGGTCGTGGCGGTCACGTACGAGGAGATGGGCCTGCTGCCCACCGGCCGCCGCCCCAACTGGTACGACCCCGGACGTTTCTGGAGCGGCGACGACCTGGCGCTGCTGACCGGCCGCCGCCTCGGCGGAGAGATCACCATCGGGGTGGAGCGGGCATGAGCACCGTCAACGTGGCCCTCGTCGGCGTGGGCAACTGCGCGTCCTCCCTCGTGCAGGGCGTCGAGTACTACCGCGACGGCGACGCCCCCGGCCTGCCCCACCCCGTGTGCGCCGGCTACGCCGTCTCCCAGGTACGCTTCACCGCCGCCTTCGACGTCAACGCCGCCAAGCTCGGCCGCGACCTGTCCGAGGCCATCTGGACACCGCCCAACAACGCCCGCAGGTTCGCCGACGTGCCGCACCTCGGGGTCCCGGTCGTGGACGGCGTCCTGGCCGACGGCGTGGGCCCCGGCTCGGCCGGCCCCGTGGACCCGCGCGGCGCGGCCACCGCCGGGCAGGTCGCCGCCCACCTGGCCGCGACCGGCACCCACGTCGTGCTCAACTTCCTGCCCACGGGCGCGCAACGCGCCGCCGAGCTGTACGCGCGGGCCGCCCTGGACGCCGGGTGCGCGTTCGTCAACTGCATGCCCGCCGTGCTCGCCCGCTCGCCCGAGTGGCGCTCCCGCTTCGAGGCCGCCGGGCTGCCGCTGATCGGCGACGACCTGAAGAGCACGTTCGGCGCGACGCTGCTGCACCGGGCGCTGGTGGACGCCCTCGCCGGCAGCGGCGTGCGCCTGTCCGGCGGGCACCAGCTCCTCGGCGGCGGCAATATGGACTTCGTCAACCTCTCCGACGGCGAGCGCCTGGCGAGCAAGCGGGCCACCAAGTCCGCCGGGGCGGGCGCGGGCGCGCTGCACGTGGGGGCCCAGTACGTCCCCTTCCTGGAGGACCGCAAGGTCGCCTACATCCGGCTGGACGGCGAGGGCTTCGGCGGCTCGCCGCTGGAGGTGGAGCTGCGCATGGTCGTCGAGGACTCCCCGAGCGCCGCCGGCAACGCCCTGGACGCCGCCCGCCACGCCAAGGCCGCTCTGGACCAGGGGATCGGCGGCCTGCTCCGCGAGCCGTCGGCCGCGTTGATGAAGGCCGTCTGACCACCGTCGATGGCAGGCTAGGAGGATGCGCCTCGCAACCTGGAACGTGAACTCGGTCAGGGCCCGCCTGCCCCGCCTCCTCGACTGGCTGGCCGGCACCGGGCCCGACATCGTCTGCCTGCAGGAGACCAAGTGCTCAGCGGAGGCGTTCCCCGTCGCGGAGCTGCGCGAGCTGGGCTACGACGTGGCCGCCCACGGCGACGGCCGCTGGAACGGCGTCGCCGTCCTGTCCCGGATCGGCCTGGAGGAGGTGACCCTGAGCTTCCCCGGCGAGCCCGGCTTCGGCGAGCTGGACGGCGTGGGCGCCGCCCGCCCCGAGGCCCGCGCGATCGGCGCCACCTGCGGCGGCCTGCGCGTCTGGTCCCTGTACGCCCCGAACGGCCGCGCCCTCGACTCGCCCCACTACCGCTACAAGCTGGAGTGGTTCGCGGCCCTGCGCGAGGCCCTGGCCGCCGAGCTGCCGGCCGGCCCGCTGGCGGCCTGCGGCGACTACAACGTGGCGCCCACCGACGACGACGTATGGGACCCGGCCCTGTTCGCCGGCTCCACGCACGTCACCCCCGCCGAGCGCGACGCGCTCGCCGCCCTGCGCGACCTCGGCCTGCGCGACGTGGTGCCGACCCCGATGAAAGGCCCGCATCCGTACACGTACTGGGACTACCGGGCGGGCATGTTCCACCAGAACAAGGGCATGCGCATCGACCTCGTCTACGCGAGCGCCGACGTGGCCGGGCAGGTGCGGGCGGCGTACGTGGACCGCGAAGCCCGCAAGTCCCTCCAGGGGAAAGGCCCCTCCGATCACGCCCCGATCGTGGTCGACCTCGACCCGATATGGTGATTACAAATCGCTGCCGTCCGAGTATTCTGTGTTTTCACCTGAGTTGGGGGCTCCACGATCGTCGAGGTCCACAGGGGGATCTCCGTGCAGACATCAGACGGCCGCGTCATCTTGTTCATCCTCCTCGGGGTGGCACTCTTCGCCCTGGGCCGCCGCTACCAGAACATGCTCACCATGCGCCAGGTCTGGAAGCAGAGCGCCAAGCAGGTCACCGCCCGGAAGGTCACCGCCCACCAGGCCGCGAGGGCGATGATCGGGATCACGGTGCTCGCGGCGTTCGTGATCTGGCTGGTCTTCAACCTGAACCGCGTCATGTGAACGACCCCGTGCCCGAGCCCGTGCCCGAGCCCGTGCCCGGCACCGACGACCAGGGCACCGCGTCCGCGAACCGGCGGCGCGGCGGCGCGGCCGGGGGCCGAGACCCACGTCCACGTTCACGTCCGCGTCCGCGTTCATGTCCGCGTCTGCGTCCTCGTTCGCGCGGGCCGCGACCACGCGTACGACGCCACCACCGCCGACACAGCGGCGGCCAGGCTCACCCGCCGCGTCAGCCGAACCGCCCGGCGGATGTCCGGCACGCCGGGCCCGGGCCCGTCGCCCATGACCGGCCGGTGCTCGACCCTGCTCCCGTACACGTTGGTGCCCCCCAGCGTGACCCCGAGCGCGCCGGCGAACGCGGCCTCGCACCGCCCGGCGTTGGGGCTGGGATGCCGGTGCCCGTCGCGCCGCAACACCGTCCACGCCCCCCGCCGATCGGGCCCGGCCAGCACCGCCAACAACCCCGTCAACCGCGCCGGGACGTAGTTGGCGACGTCGTCCAGCCGCGCCGCCGCCCACCCGAACCGCCGGTAACGCGGCGACTTGTGCCCCACCATCGCATCCAGCGTGTTGACCACCCGGTACGCCAGCAGCCCCGGCACCCCCGCCACCGCCCCCCAGAACAGCGGCGCCACGACCGCGTCGGAGGTGTTCTCCGCCAGCGACTCCACGGTCGCCCGCGCCAGCTCCTCCGCCCCCAGCCCGGACGGATCCCGCCCGCACAGGTGCGGCAGCCGCGCCCGCGCCCGCTCCAGATCCCCTTCCTCAAGCGCCTCGGCCATGTACGCGCCCTCCCGCGCCAGCGTCGTCCCGCCCAGCACGGCCCACGTGGCCAGCGTCGCAGCCACCCCCCGTACCACCGGCACCCCGGACCCCCCGGCCCGCCCCGGCTCCACCGCCCGCTGCCCCGCCCGCGCCATCACCCTGCCAAGAGCCAGGGCACCTCCGAGGCACACGACCACATGAACAACCCCGGCCGCCCTGCCATCCCGATAGAGCAGACTCTCCAGCCGCCCCGCCACCCGCCCGAACACCGCGACCGGATGCGCCGCACTCTGCGGATCCCCGACCACCCGATCAAGCACGATCCCAGCGGCCAGCCCCACCCAGAACTCACGTCCACGATCACGACCACCGAAACGGAGACCACGACCACCGAAACGGAGACCACGACCACCGAAACGGAGACCACGACCACCGAAACGGAGACCACGACCACCGAAACGGAGACCACCCCGACTACCGGAGCGAAGACCACCATCACACCAAATGGGCATGAAGCTCATCTTCGTGCACATCCAGCCATGCCACCGCACGCCGAATGCGCTCCCCGGCTCCCCCCGCCCACATCCGAGCCCAACTCCCGCCCAGGGCAGCCCGGCTCCGCATCACCTCGTAAGACCGCTGGAAGCGCACCCGCGCCACCTCGACCAGCAGCCGCCGCTCCCGCGCCGTCACCCCGTACGCGTCGCAGAAGCTCCTGACCCGCCCTCCCACGTCGACGTTCCGCAACAACGGATGTCGGTCGACCGGGTCGGCGAGCGGCGCCCAGTGCCGCAACGTGGTCACCACATCGAACAACCGCGTGGTGGGCCGGGCCAGATCGAAGTCGATCAGCCCGTACGGAACCCCCGCCCGGAACACCACGTTGCCCGGGGACAGATCACAGTGCCCCACGACCTCCGGCGCCCGGTCCTCGTTGGACCCCCCTTCCCACCCCTCCATCCGGAGCGGAAACCCCAGGGTCGCGTCGTGGTACTCCCGCAGCAGCCCGCCCAACCGCCCGAGCGCCTCGTCCCGTACGCTCTCCAGCCGCACCCCGGTGCTCCCCGGCAGAAAACTCAGCACCTGCCGCCCCAGCCCGTCCATCCCGATCACCCTGGGCGCCCCGTCGAACCCCACCGCCTCCAGGTGCCTGAGCAGGGCGTGAACGGCGGGCGTCGACGTACTGACCGGTCTCCGCACGGTGTCACCGACCCGCACCACTCCGTCAGTCACGTCCCCACCCTGCAGCGGAATCTCATGCAGGAGCGTCGCGACCATGCCACGACAGCTTAGACCCTCCCACCCCACCCCGCCTGGCCTTTTCCACCCCGTGATCGGACTTCCCACTCACCCCCTCCCACCACCCCCGCAACCACCATGTCGCTGACACAACGAAAACATGTGCGTGACAAGTCGCCGGATCATGCACAATAAGGCGGGAGCGCCCTTAGCTCAGCTGGATAGAGCACCGGACTTCTAATCCGACGGTCGCAGGTTCGAATCCTGCAGGGCGCGCAACCAAGACCAGGCAATCCACGGGTTGACCTGGTCTTTTGCATGATCGGCCCGGTTGCCCCGTAGGCAGCAGGAGGCGGCCCGAAGCAGCCCTGTGCCACTCTTCGCGGAACATACGCGGAATGCCCGCAGTCACGTTTTCGCAGGTCGGTGTGGGAGTTTCGAGGCCCGGAACGGCGAAAGGACCCCGAGGCGTCCCGAGGTCCTGCCGTGGCTCCTGTGTCACGCCGCGAGCGCTTCAAGAATGCGCTGGTTGGCGATCTCCTGTTGGCCGTCGATGCACTTGGCGTAGACGCGCAGCATCACGTCCACACCGTGTCCCGCTCTCTCCGCTGCTTCCGGGGCGTGCACACCCGCGTTGAGCCAGAGTGACACGGCCGCGTGCCGGAGGTCGTACGGCCGGCCCGCCAGGGGAGAGGCGACCTGGTCAGGGGTGAAGGCGTACGTCCGGGCTTCCTGCCAGACCTTCGCGTACGCCGAGCCCGAGATCACGCCGCCCGTGCGCGTACGGAAGAGCCGGCCGTCCTCGCCGACACCGAACGTGGCGACATGGTCCCGAAGAATCGCCACCAGCTCAGGCGGGACGGGCACGGTACGCGTGTGCTTCACGTCCCGATGCTTCAGCCCGCGCTCGTCGTGAGCCTGCCCGGAGTCGGTGAACCGCCTGTTGCTCTGCGGCCGGGTCTTCTCCAGCGTCAGCAGCCCCCAGCCCTGGTCTGGGAGCCGGCAGTCCTTCTGCCGCAGTCCCGCCGCTTCTGCCGGGCGAAGGCCGCCGAAGTACATGCAGGCGAACATGGCGGCCAGCATAGGACCTCGCGACCGCCCCACGTAGGTCACCGCGGTGAGCAGTTCACGCGCCTGCCTGGGGCTGACCACCGAGCGCCGATCGATCTCGCCGCTCACCTTGGCCTTGCGGAACTTGACCTTGTGCAGCGGATTCGCCGACAGCTCTTCCAGCTCCACGGCGTATTCGAGCGCGTGATGGAAGACGGCCCGTTTACGGCGGTACGTCGAGGTGGCCGCAGGCGTGCCGTCCAGGCACAGCGCGAGGGCTTCCAGCGCCACACGGGCGTGCTTGGTCTCTTCCAGAGCGCTGAGCGGGAGCGAAGCACCTTCCAACCAGCGGACAGCGCGGGTGACGTCCGGTGTCGGCTCCCGTCGGCGGTCCTCGGGCAGGAAGGAGTACTCGCGCAGTGCCCGTCTGATCATCTCGTCAGACGGGCGGCCCGGTACGTCGCCGACCAGAACGCGGGTGACGGTGGCGAGGGTATCGGTCATGCCTTCACGGGACTTCGCCGCCGCGTGAGGCCACCAGGTGCGAACGTACGTGACGGCGAAGGCATACCAGGTCCGGGCATCTTTGGCCTTGACCATCGAAGTGGGAAGACCGCTGTCCACGTCGAAGGCTTCGCCCTTCTTGGCCGCCTGCCGCAGGTCGGACAGGAAGCTCTCGGCCAGGCCCTTGGTCTTGAAGGTCTGCGACTTCTCACGGTTGCCGACCGTCCACCGCACGGTGTGGGAGACGATCCGGGGCTTCTTGCCGGGCTTGTCCGCTCTGGTGTTGGTACGGATGTCCCAGAACTTGACCTTGTAGGAGGTAGTCATGCTGCGCTCCTGAGGGATTCGAGCCAGGCGTCGAGGTCGCTGCGGTAGATGCGAAGTTCGCCGTTGGGCAGGCGGATGCCCTTCGGTGCCTTGCCGATCTCGCGCCAGCGGTAGAAGGTGCGGCGGGAGACTCCGCCGAGTTCGTCGAGGACTTGAGCGACGGTGAGGAGTTCGTCCCGCCTGCTCATGCCGCCCTCCCTGTCTGCTCAGTTGCCGAAAGATCCTGTCCGGCCGCTCTGGCTTCCAGCTCTCTGAGGTGGGCTCGCCAGCGCTGCCGTTCGGCGACGGTGCGCAGGAGGCGTACGGCGAGGGGAGGCACGTTGGCGTCGCCGGCCGGGACGGGCCGCCAGATGTAGCGGTGCGGGTCGGTGGGCTGGTCGGCCTGGCCGAGGGCTTCCAGGACCCATGTCCGGCGGTCCTGCTTGTGTTCGGCGAGGGTCTTGTTGGACCACTTGCGGGAGACCAGGACGCGGCGTCCGGCGTAGCCGAGGTGTTCGGGCTTGTGCGCCTTGGACCGGCACCGGCCTGTAGCCATCCCCGCTTTGGCGTTCTTGGGCTGGACGCCGTAGCGCAGCCAGTTCGGGCAGGTGGGCGAGCAGGGTTCGTAGCGGAGGGCGTTGACCATGCGCGCGGCGTGCTCGCGTTGGGCCTGGCCGCCGTCGAGGGCGTCGCCGAGGGACTTGGTCAGGTACTTGGACAGGTAGCGGATGCACTGGTCGGCGTCCGGCGTACCGGCGAGAATGCCTTGCACGTCCACCTGTTCGCCGAAGCGCAGCACGTGAAGGGGTTCGGCGTCCTCGTCCAGGGCGTCGAGGGCTTCGTCCCAGGTGGGCAGGACCTCACCGGTGGCCGGGTCGAGGTAGCCGGCCTGCTCGTCCCAGACGGGCAGGTGGTCACCGTCGAAACGCACTTCGTCGGCCTGCGGCCACCAGACCTGATGGTAGGTGGCGGCGGCTATCTGCTTGATCTCCGCGCGCGGGAGGGTGCCGCGGATGGCCAGGTGCAGGTGCGGGGCGAGCCGCTTTTGAGGTTCGACGGCGGCGAAGTACTGCACGTCATAGCCCGCGACCCGGCGCAGGTTCTGCACGAAGCGGTCCACGAGCTTGGAGAAGTGCAGTGCGTCCCGAGCCGCGCGCCGGTAGTCGTAGGCGTCCGGGTCGATCGGGACGCCGTCGCGTACCTTGCCGTAGCTGGGCAGGGTGAGCGTCACGAACAGCGACGGCCGGTAGACCTTGCCATCGGACGCGTGGAAGGTGCGTCCCAGGGTGGTTCTGGTCATCTTGCGCTTGGGCAGGTCCGGGGCGTCCTGCCGCCGCCGAGTGGAGCGGGAGCGCTTGGCGGTCCCACGGCCGAGGACATTACCCCGCATTCCGGCGGCGTTGATCTCCTCGTCCAGGCCAGCGAGGACGGCGTCCAGGTCGGTGGTGTCGTCGCCGGCCTGTGCGGCGACGTCGCGCTTGGCCTGCATGTCGGCGCGGAACTCGACCAGCCAGCGTTGTTCCTCGTTCGGTTCGTCCGGCGTGATGGCGGGTTCGGTGTCGAGGTGCCAGCCTTCGCGGCATTGGGCCATGCGGAGCTGCCGGTTGCGCTTGGCGCACGGCGGGCACTTGCTGTCCAGAGTGGAGCCGCACGGCACGTCGATGATCTCGGCCTTGCCAGTGACGACGTCCAGCCGCCGCAGCGCGAGGGGCCTGATGCAGACGCCGTGCTGCTTGGCGACCTCTACGAGCACATCCCGGGCCATCGGCATGGCCTGACGTACGGCCCGGGGGAGCGCACGGTCGTGCGGATGAGTCATAGGTTCCTCCCTTCGTCGGTGGTCTCGGACAGCCGCGCGCAGAGGCGGTAGCGCTCGTGAGAGGGGTAGGCATGGACGCGAGAGTGATACAGCTCGAAGACCCGCATGCGGGGCAGGTCACGCGTGGTCAGCAGGACCAGCAGCGGGCGCCCCGCAACGAGGCTGATCTCGTCGGCGGTGCCGTGGAAGCAGATCTTCACGGGGCCTCCCCGTGCGATGCGTAGGTGTCGGCCATGGCGCGGATGTCGGTGTCGGAGACGTAGGCGGCGCGGACGCGGACGGGTTCGGGGCTGGTTTCCAGCCGGACGTAGCCGACGCCTGCGCCCAGCTCCGGAACCGGCGAGATGTGGTCGGCGAGCGCGCCTCGGTCGCGGGCGCCGTCGCCGAGGACCATGTCCACCTGTTCCGACTCGTCTAGCCGCAGGGCGATCTTGTCGGGGAACAGGTTGCGGATGTTCATGACCTCTTTGCGCGGGTCCTGCAACGCGGCCAGGACGCCCACGCCGACCGCGCGGCCTTGGGTGGTGAGCGTGGCCAGCGCGGCGCAGATGCGCTGCCGCAGTTGCCGGTCGGACTGGTAGGCGGTCAGGAACGCCACCTCATCGACCACGACCAGGACGAACGGGTCCTCGACGGTGGGAGTGTGGGAGCGCTGGAGCCCGGCGAAGCGAGCCGCCCGCTTCTGCATGACGCTCACGGCCTCGTCCAGCAGGTCGGCACACTCTTCCGGAGTTGCCGCATAGCGCGGGCCGAACAAGTCGCGCCCGTAGGACAGCTCCATCAGCTTGGGATCCAGCGCCCACAGCTCGACCAGGCCCGCACGCGCGGCGGGGAGCAGCGCGCGGATGACGGACCAGATGATCGATCCCTTGCCGGCCCCGGTCGCACCCGCGACGAGGACATGGGTGCCGTGCACCTTCAGCCGCCACGGCCGCCCGTCCTCTTGCTTGCCGATCTCGACCGGCCCCACGGTCGGGACTTCCGGTATGGGCAGCGCCGGCAGGGGCGAGGCGAGTGGATCGCTGCGCGGGAAGGTGAGGGTGAGCCGACCGGCCGCGGACAGTGCCACCTGGCAGGAATTCGCGCCGAAGCCTTGGGCCAGGTGGTCGGTTCGGTCGGACCAGTCCTTGACCGCCTGGCCCTTGAGCATGCGCACGGTGACCAGATCGGCCCACGAGGTGCAGGTGACCTTGCCCAGGCGCGGGAGGTAGTCGCGGCCCCGGAGGTGACGACCGAGACCGGAGACGACCATGACGGGTTGCCAGTGACGGCGGTAGATCCAGACGAGCCGCCACCAGGCCAGCAGCCGCAAGCCGACCAGGCGGGCGAACGACGGCCGGTCGAGGAACGCCCACGAGGCCAGAGCCAGGACGACCACGCCGAGCAGGCACGCTGCCGAGGGCCAGCCGTAGACGTAGCAGAGAGCGCCGAGGGCCATCGGGACGATGGCCGCGATGGGGTGACGCCAGATCGTACGGACGAGCCCGGCGAGCATGCGCCAGGCGAGGATGACGAGGGTGAGGATGGCGGGAGTGGTGACGACGGCCGGGCGGAAGACGACGGCCGTGTCGGGCGTGGTGGAGACGAGGTTGCGCGCCTCGTCGCCAGGCAGCCGCTTGAACATAAGCTGGGAACCTCTCGTGATTGAGCAAGTCGTGGGAGAACCGAGGGGCCGCCGGAAGTTGCCGCTTCCAGCGGCCCCGCCTTCTTGTGTCAGGCCGCCGGGCCGGTGGCGTGCGGGGTGGCGTCCTTGTCGTCGGCCGTCTGTTCGGCGTGCAACTGCTCGCAGTCGGCCAGGTAGCGAGCGGCGGCGGTGAAGATCTCGCGGGCGGTGGCCAGGTCGGCGTCGGTGACCGGCCCGGCCCCGGTGGTGGAGATGTGCACGTTCGCCTCGTGGGAGGTGAACTCCAGGTACGGGCGCGGGTCGCTGAGCAGCAGTCCGGCGCGGACCGTCAGGTGCGGCGTGTGGAAGGAGACGCCGAGGTGCGGCGTGGACTCCGGCCGCATGGACAGGGTCAGGTAGGTGTAGGGGCCGAGCGTCACGCCGCGACCCCCTTGCCGTCGGGCAGCCCATAGAAGCTGCGCTCCAAGGACCGCGCGAAGCGGTGAGCCTCACGGGTGAGCTGGCGCGCGAACTCCAGGTCCTCCACCGTGACCGGCCCGCTGGTGGCGACCAGGACGCAGGTGGCGCCGAAGTCGAGCGCCAGAACGGGCTCACGGCGCGGGAACGGGTGGTTGAGGGTGCGGGCGGCGTGCCCGGTGGTCAGCCGGATCACGCTGTTGCGCGGGGTACGGCGTCGGGTCATTAGGCGGCTTCCTTTCCGGTCTTGGCCGTCGAGGTGGTCTGAGCGGTCTGGCGGGGAGCGTGCATCTCCTGAACCTTGATCGAGAAGGCGAGACGGCCCGCTGCGTTGACGTAGGGCGTGACCGTGATGCCGTCGAACTCGACGGGCGTGAACGGCAGCCCCGGCATCGGCTGCGGCGGCACTGGCTGCACCGGCGCGAGGAGTTTGACCGCCACCGTCTTCTGGGCGGGCTTGAGGGTCGGGTCACCGTCCATGACCGCGACCTGCCAGACCAGCTCTTGGGTCTGCTTGTCGCGGGCCTGCACGAACCGGCCGCCGGCGGAGGCGTCGAAGTCCTTGACGGGCTCGACCTCGCCGACGACGTAGCAGCCGTGCGGGAAGACCATGGCGAAGGTGACGGGGATGGGACCTTGCAGAGCCATAGTGGCTCTCCTTTCTTGACTGACTGGCACTTGACCTATCAAGTGATGCTCCGAGAGTAGGCAGCTCAAACTTGCTAGGTCAAGTGGCTTTCTCGAAGTCCCGCGGTAAAGAGTTGCGTACCACGACGCTTCGAACGCATTTGTCAGCCCTTCGCCCCTTCAACGCTCAGAAAGCGATCACGCTGATGAAGGTGCGGATGCGTGCTGCATCCGTCGGATGGCGTTGGGATGATCGTGGGCATGTCGACGGATTGGTCACGCCTTGAGCACGCCTACGGCGCTGCGACCGACCTCCCGCAACTCTTGCAAGAGATCGGAGATCCTGAACTGGCGCCCAACGCCTGGCACGAACTCTGGTCCAGCCTCTGCCACCAGGGAACCGTGTACCCGGCGAGCTTTGCCGCCCTGCCTGTCCTGGCGGACGTCGCCAGCGGTCGCCTGCCGGGCGATAAGCGGTCAGCGAGTGCGTTGGCCGCCCGTATCGTCGCCGGGGAAACGCAGCTTCACCAGTCGAGATACTGCCGTGAGCGCTACCCGGCCGAGATCGACGAGCTGCATCGGATCGTTCAGCACCACCTGACGGAGGAGCCGTTCGACGGCGACGAGCACGACTACCTCTACCCGCTGGAGGACCTCCTGGCCTTCGAGGGAGTGCCGGTGTGGAGCGAATGCCTACTTCCGAATCTCCACGATGTGATCTGCCCGTCATGCTCGGAGTGTCTGGAGATCGACCTCTACCACAGCCCCCACCCCGGCACTCGCCATCGTGACCCACACGAAAGCGTGCGAAAGCTCAACTTCAAGGGGCCGTCACTGACCGGTATCCGTCCGGCCGATCCTGCCGACCTCCAGCCGCTGGCCTCCCGGCTGTATGACATGGCCGTCCAGGCCGGGCAAACCGCGGCCGCCGAGCATTTGACCTACCTGTTCGGGCGGACGACGTGCCCGGCCTGCGCCACGGACTTCTCTGTGCCGGAGCAGATCGAAGCCTCCTTCCTTGACCGCCCGCAAACCGCCTGACGCTGCATGGCCTGCTTGCGGCGGTCCGCAGAGCGCCGGTGACGCCCTCACGCGACAGGGTAGGCATCCTCCAACTCATGACGGTCCGCCGGAAGCAGCACCTCCACCACGACCAGCGGACGACCGGAGGCGTCACGGACCGCGCCGAACACCGCGAGAAGCGGCACGTTCTTCGGCATGCCGAGCTGCTTGGCCTCTTGAGCGGTGGGCATGCGCGCGGTGATCTGCTCCACGATGTGATCGAAGCGCACGCCCTTGCGCGACCGCAGATGCTCGCGGATGCCCTCACGCAACGGTTCACCACTGGTCAGGCTGGTCCCCTCCGACAACTCCAGAGGCAACCACAGCGACACTTGCTCGGTCGGCTCGCCATCACGAATCACCACCCGCCGGCGCAGGAACGCCTTGCTCTTGGGCGGCGCCTCCAGCAACGCCGCCACCCGATTAGGCAACGCGACGGCCCCGGCCTCGATCAACTCACTGGGAGTGCTGGTCTCCGGGTTGGTCAGGTACGCCTGTCCCGGCCGATTGGGCTCCACCGCCGCCATTGCGGGACGTCCACGTACGAACCGGCCCTTGCCCTGCTGAGACTCGATCCACCCCTGTTCGCGCAGCACCCGAAGCGCGGCGACCACGGTAGGCCGCGACACGCTGAACTCCTGGATGAGCTGGTGTTCACTCGGGAGGAGAGAGCCGGGCGGATAGGTTCCCGACTCGATACGCCGCTGAAGGGCCTGCACAAGCTGCGCATACTTCGGCGGCACGGACTCTAGCGACATTTTGACCGTCCAACACCCGACAGGTTGTTTTACCAAGTTTGAGCGTAGCCTGGGCTCAGCCCACTCGTCCACACCTTCCACAGGGGCGCAGAAGAACGCCCGACAGGCAGCCGACGGAGGGAACGGGGGCACCCTCCTATGAGCATGGACTGGACCGCCTGCCGGACGATGAGGCGCGGCAAGGCGAGGGACCCGCCCCGATCCCCTCGAACAGGGCAGACGCCACCTTGCCGCGCCCGTCTGCTACTTGGCGATGTACTCCGCCAAGACGTCCGCCGCCCCCTCAACATCGATGATCGGATGCCGCTTCTCGGCGCTCTGCCAGGAGTAGTAAGCGCCGCCGTACCCGACGAACACCCACACAGGAAGACCCGGCTCCGGCCTGTGCACCATGAGCGCGCAGTTGTTGTCCCGAAGCTCCGCGTTCACGCCCCGACTGACGAGCCGGTCACGCAGCCGGATCAGGGCGCTCGCCTCGTCCAACTGCCCGAAGCGGTGCAACGTCGCTTGCATGATCGAACTCATTTCCCGTTCCCTCCGGCCCGGCCGCTTGCGAGGCAGTCGAGACACGTCCGCTCTCCCATCGCTTCCGCCTCCTCCCCGCCGGCGCCGATCAGGAGAGCGTGGCGCGAGCTCTTGAGCTTGTAACCACGCCCACGGCACGCGGGACAGGGGCTGGTCTCGCAGTTCTCGTCTGGCCGGGTCACCGTCGCCATCTCCTCGCGAGTCGTTTTCGGTGCTCCCTGCGGCGGAAGCCCGCTTCGCTTACCTTGTTGCTTGATGGCAAGTCCACCGGCGAAGCAGAATGAAGGGACCCGCCGATAGGCCCCCCTCATAACCCCTTTTCGATCCCCGCTCGGAAAGAAGGCCAGATATGCCCGACGCCGCACCGAATGAGCGACTTCGGAACTGGCGACAGCAGGCCGATTTGACCCGCGCCGAAATGGCCAAAAAGGTCAACCTCACCAAGAGCGGGATCAAGTATCGCCTGAGCTGCGACGAGGAACGGATACGCCGGTGGGAAGCCGGAGAGGTCATCTGGCCCCGCGAGCCGTACCGGCTGGCCCTGGCCGAGGTCACCCACCTTGACCCCGAAGACCTGGGCTTCGCCCCCACCAGACGCGGACGAACCCCCGAAAAGCCCTTTACAACGGCCGACAACACCAGAAATACATTGCCCGCCGTCACTCTTCCCGGACCCGAAAGCGAAGAAAGAGACGTACGGCGCCGTGAATTCGTCGGCCTCACAGGGGCAGCCCTCTTCAGCGCCGTACTCGGAAAACCAGCCCAGGACGCGAACACGGACATCGAAAAGCTGGCCGCCGTACTGATCGACCACACCACCCCGGCCAAGGGACCCGCCAGCCTCGATTCCCTGGCGCATGCGGTCGCCATCGCCAAACGCAACTACCAGGCATGCCGGTACACCGAGGTGACCGCCAAGCTCCCCACTCTCCTCCACGAGCTTCGCGCCGCCTGCGCCTTCACCGAGGGTGACGAGCGCCTACGGGCGCAAGCCCTGTCCGCCGAGGCGTACCACGTCACCGCCTCCATCCTGCTCAAGCAGGAGGACAAGGGCCTGGCCTGGCTCGCAGCCGACCGCAGCGTCCAAGCCGCACACGCCAGCCAGAGCCCCCTCATGATCGGCTCAAGCTCCCGCATCATCACCCACGCCCTCATGGACGGCGGCCACCACCACGCAGCCACGGGTGCGGCCCGCAGCGCAGCCGAACGCATGGTCGCCGACCTCACCGAGCCCACCCCCGACGACCTCTCGATCTACGGATCGCTGCTGCTGCGCGGAGCCATCGCCGCCGCCGACACGGGCAGCCGCCACAACACCGCCGAACTCCTGGACGAGGCAGCCGAGGCCGGCCACCGCCTCGGCCAGGACGCCAACCACATGTGGACCGCGTTCGGCCCCAACAACGTCCTGTGCCACCGGGTCAACGTCGCCCTCCGCTTCGGCGACGCGGGCACCGCCGTCGACTACGCCCGCCAAGTCGACCTGGACCAGCTCCCCATCAACGAACGCAAGGCCACCCTCCTCCTGGACACCTCCCGCGCCTTCCTCATGTGGAACCGGCACGACAAGGCCCTGCACATCCTGCGCGCCGCAGGCGAGATCGCCCCGGAGGAAATCGCCGGCCGCCCCGCGGCCCTCCGGCTGGTACGTGACATCCTGGCAACCGCCCCGATCAGCGTCCGCCGAGAGGCCCGCGAATACGCGACAACCCTGGGAGTCATCGCGTGACCCAACCCGGCAAGGTCCTGTACATCATCGCCTGTGCCGCAGGACCGGCCCCCCACGTCGGCCGTCTCGTCACCCTCGCCCAAGACGCCGGCTGGACCGTCCAGATCATCGCCACCCCACCAGCACTCGACTTCATCGACATTGCCGAACTGGAGAAGCAGACCGGCCGCCCTGTCCGCAACCAGTACCGCAAACCCGGCGAGCCCAGATCGCCCCGCGCCGACGCCATCATCGTCGCCCCGGCCACCTACAACACGATCAACAAATTCGCCCAGGGCATCGCCGACACCTACGCACTCGGCGTCCTGTCCGAAGCCCCAGGACTCGGCATCCCCGTCGTCATCCTGCCCTTCGTCAACACCGCCCTGGCCGCACGCGCCCCCTTCCAGCACAGCGTTGACCAGCTCCGCGCCGAAGGCGTACACATCCTGCTCGGCCCCGGCCAGTTCGAACCACACCCACCCAACTCAGGAGCAGAACGCATCGACAGCTACCCGTGGTCACTGACGTTGCAGAACTTGCCGAATTAATCTCTTGAGGATCAAGCGGCGGCGCGGCGCGCCGCCGTACCCCCGGCCCTCCGCCCGCCCGCCGTCCGGGCGTGCGGCCTGGGGGCCGGTCCCGGACGGCGGCGGGACACCGGGCCGGCCGCCGCACGCCAGCCCCGCCGTACTTGCCGAACGCGCCGGCCAGGGTTGCCGCGCCCCCGCACAGATGCAGCCCTACGATCGCCACTGCATGGCTGGTCACCGTGCATGGTCGGGGGCGATCGAAGGTCCAGGGCTTCGTTCCTCAGCCCTGGCCCACCGAGCAATGTGGTTGCGGCCTGCACGATTGGTGAGGCCGTCGGCAAGTAGGTCGCATCGCGGCGGGAGGGTGGTAGCGAGCGGGAACGGGAGATGCTCTGTGGAAGGCATTGATCTCCTCGGACAGAATGACTGCATGGATCATGCAGAGATCGTCGTCGGCCGAGGCGAGCAGTCCGATCATGTGCTCATCCAGGTGCACGGTCGTATGCATCCTGGCTCTACCGATCTCTGGGACGGAAACTGGCTGGTCTCTCCCATTCAGGTGCGGGTCGGCGGGTTTACGGCCAGAATCGATGCGGGGCTTCGGGCCGATGAGCTCCGTGACTTTCGAGTGGCTTTGGAACGTGTCTACGCTGAGGTCAGCGGAAGGGCCACCCTGTCCTCCATGGAGCATTGGATCGAGCTCACTGCCGAATGCCATCCCACCGGCTCTCTGTCGATCTCCGGGACTGTGGCTGACGATCCTGCGATGTGGAACACCCTTAACTTCGTGATCGAGGGCTTGGACCAGACGGACATCCCGCCGCTCGTGGAGGCGCTCGTTGCTGTTGAGGAGCGATTCCCCGTCGTGGGCCGCGAATGACGGCGTCTGCCTCTGGCTCGCGGGATATGCGCGGGATGATCTTCTCCAGTAGCGGACAACGGAGAGCCATATCCTGAGGCCGGGGGCCTGGTGCGGCTAGGGACGTCGACCCGCTGTAAAACCGTCGCCAGTGGGCGCGCGTGCCCGTTGCATGCCCGATAGGGAGGTTATCAAGGGCGGATAGTGGGGACTTACGGGCAAGGCCGCACGGCGCCTGGCCAGCGCTGGAGCACGTCAGGCGATCAAGAGCCGAAATCTTCCAAACTGGCTATGACGAATGGCGACGGTCAGGGGACCAGAGCCCGCTCTCTTTCATTTCATACGTCGTAGTCGCGCCGCCTTCGCAATCTTTCCAGCTTGGCATCGGAGCTCATCATCAGTTGGCGGCGTGCTTCGTAAGGCTTCCCCATCATCGATGAGGATCATGAGCTCTGTGATCTCGGGCGGGTGGCCGCATAGAGATGAGAGTTCAGTGATCAGGAAATCGGCACCAGCCGAGATGGGTAGCGTGCCGTCCTGCATGGCTAGTGAGATATCGTGCGCGACATCCCACGGCTCCTGCTGGATATCCACTGGGGGCATTCCGCAATCGGCAAGCACCTGACGAAGCAACGGTTCAATCTCCGAAAGGGAGCCAACGGAGAGGGCGTATCCGGCTAGTTCGAGCGTGCTGGGCGTGTCGATTCCGGCTCCGATCAGGTCGCAGGCCATCCAACCTGCGTCTGCAACACGACCGACGAGCCGTTGGCGGAGCAGGTCACCGCGAAGCTCGACAAGGTACTCGTGCAGTTCCGCCGAGAGTTTCATGAGACCAGTATTGTCGTGGCAGCATGATCCGGAACATGCCCGGAATGATCAACGATGCTAGCCTCGCGGCCAACTGACTATCCGCAGCTCAGTAACGGTGCGGTGCGCCATGAAGGCGATCCACTTCTAATCCGACGGTCGCAGGTTCGAATCCTGCAGGGCGCGCTTCACCGGGCCAGCACAAAGAGCCTCTGACCGCAGTAACGCGGGTCAGGGGCTCTCTTCATGTGTCCGGCGGTGTACGGCTGTCGCCAGCCATCACCGGGTGATCTTTCCCCATGCCTTCCCAGGGGATCAGGCGGGCTCATGGTCGAGTGGTGGGGCGCCTGCCCAGCCCGGTAGCGGCTCGCATCTTCCTCTCCACTGTGGGGGGAGGTGAGTGCTCTCGGAAGCGGCGATGATGCCGCCGACGATGGCGCACGTGGTGTCGACGTCCCCGCCCGCCGCCGCCGTGGTCCACATGGCCGCCTCGAAGTCGTGGCGTTGGCGAGCTGCCACCCAGAGGGTGAACGGGACCGTGTCGTGAGCGCTGACCTGTCGCCCGTTGCCGAGCATTCGGGCGGCCAGCGTGGGGTCGCTGATGGTGAGAAGTTGCCGGGCCTCGGTGATGCCGTCGTGGACCATGCTCGCGGGCACGTGCTCACTGATTCGGTCGAGGAAATGCCCGGCAGGCAGGTTGGGATCGCTGACGGTCAGGGCTGTGGCTACTGCGATGGCTACGGCGCCGGCCACCGCTTCGGTGTGGGTGTGGGTGACCTGTGCTGAGAGGGTGGCCTGATGGACGGCCGCGGCCAGGTCGTCGGCGAACCAGGCGCCGAGTGGCGCTACCCGCATCGCGGCACCATTGCCCCACGAGCCTTTTCCGTCGAAAAGCTCCGCGGCAAGCGTGCGCCAGTCGCCGCCTTCACGTACCAGCCGGAGCATCCGGTTCGTCGTCGGGCCATACCCGCGATCGAAGTCGTGATGGGTGGCGAAACTCGTGGCGAGTTCGTCTTGGCCGATGGTGCCGTGATCGGCCAGGACACGGTAGATGGAGCACGCCATTTCAGTGTCATCCGTCCACTGCCACGGGGCGGGCGGAAGGAGGCGAGAGGAGAGGGCGTGACGATTGTCTGGAACGAAGAATTGGGAACCGAAGGCGTCGCCGAGAGCCAAGCCATGGAGAGAGGCTGCGGCCCGCGCAGGGAGATGAGGTGACATCGTTTTCATTGTGAGGTACGTCGGCTGTTGCCGACGTACCTCACTACGGCTTTCGCTGCTGAAAGCCTTTGTTGGTCGGGTCGGTTAAGCTCTCAACGCTCAGATCATCCAGCGGTGCCCTCATCGCTGACCTCGATCTTTCTCGACCTTGAGCTGGTCGGCTGAGGTCTTCGGCTGGAGCTCGACTGGCCCGCCGTGGTCAGCGTGGCTGCCCGGCTGTCGCGCCGGGTAAGCGGGGTTCCACGGGCCCGAGGATTCCTTCCTGGTTCGCTGGGATGGTTTGATGCTGGTCAGGTCGGCGCCGGAAGGGCTTGGAGTCGTGCCAGGGCGGTCAGGAGTGTGTCGGCCCAGGGCCATCGCGCGGGGATGCGGAGATGCAGGCGTCGGCCTCCGTGCGCCAGGCGTCCGGCGACCGCGAACAGACGCAACCGCAGGCGTTTGGGCTCGTAGCGGCGGGCGTCCGTGTCGTGCAGGGCGAGCATCCGCGTCCAGGCGAGCAGTTCACAGGCCAGGGCGACGATCTCGCACCAGATCTGGTTCTGGGCGGAGTCGTGCAGGGGCAGGTCGCGCAGGCCGGTGTCCTTGGCGGCGCGGATGCGGTTTTCGGCGCGGGCGCGGGCGCGGGCGCGGTGGCGGTGGCGTAGTTCCAGATCGGCGAGCCGGCCGCCGGGGGTGCCGGTGACGAAGCAGGTGAAGCGGTGTCCGTCCAGATCGGTGAAGCGCAGCTGGGCTCCGGGGTGCGGGCGTTCCTTGCGGATGATGACCCGCATGCCCTTGGGCCAGCCGGTCAGCTTCAGCAGGCGGGTGAGCTCGGCGACCCAGGCGCCTGGGCGTGGCCGGCGGTCAGCGTCGTATGCCGGGGTCCAGGCGGTGGCCGGGAGTTCGCTGATCGCCTGCGTGATGTCGTCGGTGAGGATGAAGCCGATGGAGTACTTCAGCCAGCGTCCGGGCCGGGTGAGCCAGGTGAGGAACTCTCGGGTGCCGCCGCTGGAGCCGGTGCGGATCAGCACGTTGCGCCGCGGGTGCTTGGGGAGTTGGGCCAGGGCGAGGCGGGTGGATCCGTAGCTTTTCTTCCAGGTCGGGGCCGCGTGCTGCTTGCCGGAGTGGGAGAGGGCGATGGTGGCGTCGAGGTCGACGATGACGGGCCGGCCGTCGGCTCCGGGGGCGTGGTCGCCGGCCAGGTGCCAGGCGCGTTGGCGTGCGGTGGCGCGGGCGGCGCGGATGGCCTTGAGCGCGCGGACCGGATCGGCGGCGAGCCGGTCGATCAGGCGTGAGACGGTCGTCGTATCGACCGTCACGCCGGTCGCAGTCCCGTCACGCCGGTCGCGGTCTCGGTGCCGGTGTTCCGAGGAGAGGCGGCGAACTGCGACTCACGCGTCACCTCCCATGCGACCGTCAGCTGCATCTCCCGCATTGCCTCGATCTCGGCGGCCTGCTCGGCAGCGAGCGCCGAGCGCTCCGCTGCATCCGCGACCACCCCCTTCGCGGATTGGCGATTGTTGAGCGGCGGGACGATGTCAGCGGTCCGCGACGCTAAGGTCGGTAGCAGAGTGTGATCAGGCAGGCGGGCGGCGAGAATCCGATGAACAGCGGCACCGAGGGCATCACTTCGGGCTGACTGGGCGGCCAGGGTAGGCTGCTCGGAAAAGTACGTCCGCAATTTCTGGCGTCCCCAGGACGGCTTTCCCGCCCTGATCGGGCAGGCCCAAGACGCAGGCCGCCGAGGCGACCGCGCCGGCGAGTAAGGCGCGTCGGCTGCCTGAGAGGCTGAAGCTTCCCGGCAGCGTCCGCACCGGGCTCGATGCCATCATGGACATGGAAAGACCATGACGACGATCAGCACCGACACGGACCCGCTCGCCGGCTCGGCCGCCCGGCGTCAGCCAGGCCATCTCGGTAGTGAGGCAAGGATCACTGCTTGACCGCAAGCAGGCCGTACAGTTTGCTGATCTTCTCCTGGTCGGCAATGAGCGGCAGCGTGTCGAACGTCAGGTTCCAGTCGGTGACCTTGCCGTTTCGGTGGCCGAAGCGCTCGATGATGCCGTAGGTGATGTCCCGACCCTGACTGCGGACCGTGCCGTACCACTCCTGATAGGTGGCGTTCTTGGTGCGGACTGTCTGCCCTGGTTCGAGCTTGCCGGCGAGGGTGCCGTCCTGGTCGTCCTCGAATTTGCCGACCAGCTTGTTGATGTAGGCGAGCTGGGCAGATCGGGTGTGCAGCGTGCGCTCGCCGAGCCCGATACCCGACAGCGGTGCCGAGCCGACGCCGTTCACCAGCGCCTCGGCGTTCTTGCCGTTCCAAGCGGCGGCGCGGGCGAGAAGGTTCTTGGTCAGCCGGCTCACGTGCACTGGCCTGGAGGACGCGGGTTCGTCGGAGTCGGTGATACCGCCGAACATGTCCTCCAGGCGCAGCTCCTCGGGAGCGATCGGGTTGAACCAGGCGAACCTGTCGTAGTAGCGCCGTCCTTGCACCACGTCGCCGTCCTTGTTCACCACGACACGGTAGATGGCGGGGTAGTCGATGGTGTGGCCGTGCACCACGACCCGGTTGGCGGCGCCGTACATGACAGTGTTGTCGCCGATGGCGATGCGAGTCGGGCGCATGTTGAAGGACGGGAGGAGCGTGAGGCTGTTGGAGATGGCCTTCTTGATGTTCTCCCTGCCCTGCGTGATCGGGCTGGCCGCCTCCCAGAGCGTGGCGTCCTGCGACCAGATCTTCTCGTATGCCGCCACCCGCTCGTCGAAGCCGTCCTCGGTGAGCATGGCGCCGAAGGTGGTCTGCCGTCCGATGAAGGTGCCGGCCTGCGGGGTCATCCGCCCCTCGATCACCGGCTGCGCCGGTTCGTTGGCCTGGGCCGGTTCCTGGGCCTGAGCTGGAGTGGCCACGACACCGAAGGCAAGAGCGCCGGTCATAAGGACAAGGTTGAGGTTTCGCTTCATGTTCATGGCCATCATTTAGTCTTGAATCGCCCTTACCTGTCGATTACCTACCAGGTAGGTGGATTCCGGGCGGTGACCCTCACGGTGCAGAGTGCTCTCCTGCTCCATGAGCAATCATGTGACGATAAGACAGGGCGAGTGGTTTCCGAAAACGGCCCGAGACGGGCGATCGCGAGCAGGCGGATGGCACCGATTTCTAGATGACCTCCGTTATCTGGCAAGACGGCGATCACCGGGGTAGCGCGAGCTGGACCGGCGCCGCCCGGCGCAAGCACTTCGTTTCCCGGTTATCCGGCAACCTGGCGGATGGTGGAGGCTCACCCGCATGGATCCGGTCATCGTCGAGCAGCTCGGCCGCTCCCATCCGCTCGCCCGGCATCTCGACGACTTCCTCACCGACCTGGCCAACGCCGGGAAGTCGCCGCCCACCACGGCGAGGAGCTCGCCGAGCTGAGCGCCGCCCCGGTCCGCGCCTGCCTGGCCGGGCTCGCCGATGCGGTGCCCGCGCCTCGGAGGTGTGCGGGCTGTACGTCGAAGACCTCGACCTGCGGCTGGACGACGAGCACGTCCGTATCCACGGCAAGGGCGGCAGCGTCCGCACCGTCCTGCTCGACGACCGCGGCTACGTCGCCCTGCTCGAGCTCTACCTGGCCCGCGCCGGCTACACCGCCGGGCCGCTGTTTCGCGCCTCCATCAACGGCCGCGGCGGACCCCTGTCCTACGACGCCGCCCACCACCGCTGGCAGACCTACTGCGCGCAGGCCGGCGTCGAGATCGACATCCACCCGCTGCGCCACGCCCACGCCACCCAACTCATCAACCCCGAGATCGGCACGCCTGGCAAGAACCGGCAGGTGACAGTGCTCGGCGCGCTGGAGGTGGTCACCGGGGAGGTGGTCACCGGGCGGTGGGTGTATCGGCTGAGCCGCCGCCGTGCCGCCGATTTCATCGCCCTGCTGGAACAGATCCGCCTGGCCGGCCCGACCGCCCCGGCGATCGTGGTGATCTGTGACAACGACAGCATCCACCACGCCAAAGCCGTCACCGCCTACCTGGCCGAGCACCCCACCATGGAGCTGCTGTTCGGCGCGCGCTACAGCCCGCACGACAACCCGGTGGAACGCGTCTGGGCCGCACTCAAGGCGTTCATCGCCAACACCGCCGTGCCTTGGACCAGCCTCTGGCTGCCTGCGAGTTACAAGCAGAACTTCTGGGCGTTACCACGGGAATCTTGGCAGAGCCCAGAGCCCAGAGCCCAGAGCCCCTGGAGTGATACCCCCGCCGTACGGCTTCCGCAGTGGGGCCGGGCGCTGGTTCACGTGTGGACGCGTGCTCCCGAGGGGAGTTCGGATTCGGCGGCCGGTTCCCACGCCAGCGGGTCGACGCCGAGGGAGCTCAGCAGCGGCACCTGATCGCGGCACCAGGGCGAGATGGCCAGCAGCCCGCTCAGCACCCCCTTGGTGAATTCCTGCCACGGCATCCAGTGCGCTTCGTCCACCTCGTCCGGGTTGAGGGTGAGGCGTCCGGAGGTGACGGCCCGGTAGACGGGGCACAGCTCGTGCTCCACCACACCGTTGGGCATGACCGCCCGGTAGGAGAAGCGGGGCAGCATCAGCTCGACCCGCTCGGCGGTCAGTCCCAGCTCGAACCGCAGCCGCCGCGCCACCGCCTGCTCCAGCCGTTCGCCGGGCAGCGGGTGGCCGCAGCAGCTGTTGGTCCACACACCCGGCCAGGTGAGTTTGTGGGAGGCGCGGCGGGTGAGCAGCAGCCGGCCTTCCCTGTCGAAGACGTAGCTGGAGAAGGCCAGGTGCAGGGGGGTGTTCGTGCCGTGTATCGACAGTTTGGGGGCGGTGCCGACCGCGTTGCCCGCCTCGTCGATCAACACGACGTACTCGTGGGGTGTCGCGTCGCGCAGCGTGCGTTTCTGGGGACTCTCTGGAGATGGGCGGGCTTCGTGTCGTTTGCCGCCGACCTCGGTGTGGTCGTGCACTGCTCCTCCTTCGGGCGTCCGCGAGTTCTCCGCGCCATCCCCTTCAGGACCAGAGGATGAGGCCGGAGATGAGGACGGTGGGATAGCACCCGGTAATGAACATTTGGTAAGTGATGCGATCAGCTGCCGCGTGTCGGAAGAGCAGGGCTCGTGCACCGGTGGCCCAGCACATGGCGGCGTACAGACTGTCAACCAGGACGATGCGCCAGAAAGGCGCGCCGGTCGGGGCGAACAGCAACAGGTGCCCCAGTACCGGGAAAATCCCCATGAGTACGGCAAACCAGACGCGAACCGGCCAGGCGCCGAGAACGAGGGCAGGGGTGCGGCGTCCGACCGCGCGGTCGCCTTCCACGTCCCGCAAGTCCTCGAAGATGATCGCGAGCGGATAGGTGGCTCCGATGGTGAGGAACCATCGCCAGGCGGTGCCGTCCAAGGGGCTGACGACTTGCCAGGACACGGCGAGCTGAGCCACACCGGCGGCCATGTTGAACGGCGTCTTGCACCACAGATACAGGCGCGGCGTGCACACCATGTTCATCAGGATCACGCCGGCCTGGAACAGCAGAACCCACTCGACGACTCCGAGACGCCAGCCCAGAAGGGTGTAGAGCGGCATCACGCACCAGAACCGACGCCAGGCGCCGAGAGGGGTCAGCAACCCGGCGGGTATCGGCCGGTACGGCTTGTTCAGGCGATCCTCGTCCCCGCTACGGGCCTGATTCGAGGAGTCGAAGACGTAGATGTAACAGAAGGACAGGATCACGATCTCCGCTTCATGCCACAGGATCCGCGAAAGCGGGAGATCGTCACGCAGGCAGACCGCGAGCGCGATGACGAGCGGCGGGACAACGGCTCCAGGCAGGTTGTCGGCGACCATGCGCCAGGTCACCTGGAGTTCGTGATGGAGGGCTCGGAGCAACCGCGATGCCGGTGTGGTCCCGGCGGCAGAAGAGTCGGGCTGGCGCACGAGGTCCTCCCCGTTCCGATCAGTCGGCGCCGGTCATGCCGTGCGCCGGGTGGCGGCTTCGGCCAGTTGCCGCAGGGCCGAGATGACGGGAGGCGGGAATCCCGACCCGGTGAGGGTGCGGACGGCCTGCTGCCGTTTGATGTCGATGAGACGCTCGACTTCCCGGCGGGCGCCGGTCTGGACGAGGATCTCGCGGACCGTACCGGCGCTCTCCTCATCGAGGTGAGGGTCCCCGATCAGGGAGCGCAGGCGTTGGCCCTGGATGGGGGTGGCGTTCCTGAGAGCGAGCGTCAGAAGCACGGTGGGCTTGCCTTCCCGCAGGTCGTCGAGAGCGGGCTTGCCCGTGTGCGGCACGTGGCCGAAAACGCCGAGGAGCTCGTCACGGAGCTGGAACGCCTCTCCCAGCGGAATGCCGTACGCCGTGCAGGCTTTCAGGACGGCGGGCTCGGCCCCGCCCAGCGCGGCGCCGAGATGAAGGGGGCGTTCGACGGTGTATTTCGCGGACTTGAGCCGGTTGATCTCCATGGCGAGCTCGATGTCGGTGCCGTACTGACCGGTGGCCAGGAGTTCGACGTAGGCGCCGGTGAGCGCCTCCGCCCGCAGGGCGTTCAGCGGCGGGAACGCGTCCCGCAGCCGGGACATGTCGGGTTGCCCGCGATATGCCAGCTCATCGGACCACGACAGCGCCAGGTCTCCGAGGATGAGGGCGGCGCTGACGCCGAACCACCAGGCGGTCTCACTGCCGGCGGGGGCCGGGCAATGGGCACGTAAGGCGTGGTAGGCGCTGGGCGCACCCCGGCGGGTGGCCGAGCGGTCGATGATGTCGTCGTGGATCATCGCGGCGGCGTGGAACATTTCCACCGCGGCCGCCAAGTGCAGGATCTCTTCGGACACGCCGGTCCGGCCCGCGGCGTGCCAGCCGACGACGCACAGGACGGGACGCAGACGTTTGCCGCCCGCGTCGAGGAGACCGCGCAGGTGCTCCACCAGCGGCCGGGCTCGCGGATGCGGAATGGCTCGGTGCTTCTCGTCGAGGAACGAGCGCAGAACGCCCTCGACGTCCCGGCGGATACCGGCGAGATCCACCTCATCCTTCATGGCTCACCCGCGGGGGAGACTGGGCCAGTTCGGCGGCCACGAGCAGGTAGTTGAGCCGGTTGGAGCGGTATCCCTGGAGGAAAGCGCTCTCGACGCCGGTGCGGAGTTCGGAATGCGAGCGCAGTTCCCAGTACGGGATGGCCTCGGCAGTCAGGTCACGGACCTTCGAAGGGACCAGGCCGTTGGCCGCCAGCGCGCGCATATAGGTGCTGCGCGGGTGGATACGGCAGACGTAGTGATCGTTGATGGCGTCGATCTCGGGACTCGCGCCGGAGGCGGCGACGGCGTCGTTGGCACACCATGTCACCAGGACGTATCTGCCGCCGGGCTCGAGCAGCCGGGCGAACTCGTGGAACGCCTCGAAGAGATCGACGTACATGGTCGTCTCGTTGGAGACCACGTACTGGTAGGAGGCGTCGGGGAATCCCGTGGCGGTCATGTTCGCGTAGTGGAAGCGGACACTGTCGCCGCAGCCCCTGGCTTCGGCCAGCTTGCGGGAGAAGGCGATGTGATGCTCGCAGAAGTTCACGCCGTCCACCCGGCATCCCAGGCGGTCGTGCAGGATGAATGAGGTGCCGCCCCGGCCGGAGCCGGCGTCCAAAACGCGTGCGTTCGCGGGCACTGCGCCCAGGCCGTCGAGAATCAGCTCCACCTGTTCGCTCTCCATGCGGTGCATCTCCCGCAGGATGAGCTGCTGCCGCTGGTCGGCCGGGACCGTCAGCACCGTGCGGTCGAAGTCCCCGACGGCGTAGTGGTGGTGGTACAGGCCGTCCATCGCGCCCAGCAGCAGGTTGATGTCATCGTGCTGCTTGGCCGCCCAGTGGCTGTGGAGCTGCTGCTCGTACTCGTTTCGGATGATCTCGTACTCGGCTGTCATGGCTCCTCATCGGTGCGCCCGAGGTGCGGCAGTGGAAGGTCACGCCTGGCGCGTGACCGCGAACCGGAACAGGCTCGCCAGCGCCTGGCGCGAACTGACCGGCGCGGCGAGGTGGTCAAGGCGGGCGAGGGCCGCGGCCAGCTTGTCCCGTGCGAGGCGTTCGGCGACGGCGCGCCCCCCGGCACGGACGATGAGCTCAGCGATACGCTCCAGGGTTTCGTCATCGCGACTGCCCTGGACAGCGCGGAGCGCGGCCAGCTCTCGTCCGGCCGCCGTGTTCGACAGCAGGGCGGCCAGGACGGGCAGCGTCGTCTTGCCCTGCCGTAGATCGCTCAGTGGCGGCTTGCCGGTCACAGCGGGGGGACCCCAGATGTCCTCCACGTCGTTGGCGGCCTGCCAGGCAAGGCCCAGGTCGTGGCAGGCGTCCTGCAGGCACTGGACGGTCGCCTCGTCGGCCTCCGCCAGAACCGCTCCGATGCCGGCCGCGGCGGCCAGGAGAGCGCTCGTCTTGTCCGCGGCCATGCGCAGGTAGTCCTCGACCGTGAACGCCGTGCCCTCCTCCAGCTCCACGTCAGCGGCCTGTCCATCGCAGAGACGACGCAGGCCGTCGGCGAGCAGTTGGAGGGCGCGTCGGCCGGGATCCGTACCGATGGCCGCGAGCTGGACGATCGCCGCTGCGGCCAGCGCGTCGCCGGCCAGTATGGCCGTGCCGGTTCCGTACGCCAGCCACGCGGTCCGGCGCCCGCGGCGCAGATCGTCGGCGTCGATCACGTCGTCGTGCAACATCGAGTGGTTGTGTATCAGTTCCACCGCGACGGCGCCGGGCACGGCCGCCTCGGCACGCCCGCCCGCCGCCTCAGCGGACAGCAGGACCAGCGTGGCCCGGACGAACTTGCCCTGTGCCGTGCCGGTGGCCGGTGTACCGTCCGCCGCGCACCAACCGAGGTGATAGCCGCAGGCGGTGGCCAGACGGGGGTGCAACGCATCGACCGCGGCGCGCAGGCCAGGCAGAATGAGTTCCCTCGTGCGTTTCAAGGCCGCGCTCGACGGTGACGTGAAGGTTCCGGTCATGGTGGCACCCCGGCCCTGTCAGACAGAATTGTCAAGGGGTAGCTAAGCGAAATGCTAACAACGAGCTCTTTGTGCGAATAGCCCCGCATGTATGGATATGGGGTAATAGGGTTAGTACCATGCGGTGGATTGCCGAAGCGCGCGCGGTTATCTCCGATCACGCCCGTAAATACGGAGCCTTGTCGCGGGCGCCACCAGATCTGCTTTGTGTGGCACCTGACAGAAGGAGACGTCGTCCAGTGCTCAACGATGTGTGGCTTCTCCCGATGCCGGCTCGCGTGGGCAGGCTCAGCACGCAGCCGCATTTCGGCCCGGGCGGTGGAAGCCAGGTTCCTTCTGTCGGGAACTGCTGAGTCCGCCGCGCTCAGGCGGTCCACGATCAGGTCCCCGTCGAGGGGCTCGGCATCGACAACGCGTCCCTGGAGTCCACGGTCGGCCTTTTCGAACCGGAGCGGATCAAGCTTCGGCGGTCGTAGAAGAGCTCTCCCGGGTCACCGCCGACAGAGATCTCCACCGAATCCGAGGCGATTCACCCGCCGCCTCGTCTTTCCGTGGCAGTTTGCCTTGTTCGCCTCCGGGAATGGATTGACACTGGAATGCCGGCTGCGAACCACGGCAGGCCGGGGTGGCGGCCCGAAAAGCCCGCCGGGCACGATCCTGAATAGAGGTGATGTGGCGGCGCCGGGCTGTGTGAACGGCTGGCCCTCAGTGGGATGATCAGCAGCTGACATTGATCGCGAGGCACCTGTGATTCGTGCGAAGTGTCGAGCACGACGGGCCGATCGGGGCATTCCAGCCTCGGGCCAGAACCTTCCGTGCCGACGCCTGAACTACCCCCATTTCTCCTGCTGATTGATGGCCGACAGGCTGTCCGACGAAGAAATGCTGCTCCCCATGCCATCGTCCCGGGAAGCCTCGGAACGGCAAACAGTCCGCCGTCATCCTCGCCCTCGAATGCACCCGGCCCATCTGGATGCCCGCCCCTCATTCGAATCCAGCGCATGAAGGAGCCTCTCGCATGGTCAAGCGCAAGGTCAGACTCTCCGTATTCTCAGGCCCCAGGAATATCTCGCCATGCTATGCAGACGGCATCGCGCCGTTGCCCACTCCTGCCGGATGGTTCTGCGTGGGGTTCTCGGACGAGGTCCCCGCCGGCGCCGTCGTCACCAGACCCCTGGGAGGGCAGGATGTGGTCCTCTACCGCACGCGCGACGGCCTGTTGCGGGCTATCCGGCCATACTGCCCCCACCTGGGGGCACACCTGGGGGCAGGGGGCCGTGTGGAGGGCGAGGAGATCGTATGCCCCTTCCACGGCTTCGCTTTCGCACCCGAGGGCGCATGCACGCGTACCGGGTACGGGACACGCCCGCCGAAAGTCTCGCTGACGCTGCTGCCGGTACGGCTCAGGCACGGAATGATCATGGTGTGGCATCACCCCGCCGGCCTCCCGCCCGACTGGGAGATCCCCGAGACCCCACCCGCGGAGCCCGCCTCCATGGCCCGCCGCCTCGTCGAATGTGCCGGGCACCCCCAAGAGGTCTTCGAAAACGTCCCGGACACCGGCCACTTCACGGCAGTCCACGGCAAATACTGCACCGGAATCCGAGTCGTCTCACCGTTCAAGGCGAACGGCACCAGGGGACATGCGGCCATCGACGCGACGATCCGCGTCCCCGGTGTGGGGAAGACCGTACGGGTCGGCTACAGCGCCACCATCCACGGCCTGGGCTGGTCAGAGATCGACATCACCCTGCCCAACGGCAGTCCTCTCCGCGCCTGGCTGCTGCCCACCCCCATCGCACCCTGGCGCGTGCATCTCCGGTTCTGCATGTCATTGCCGCTGTCTTCCCCCAAGTGGCTGCTGCCCGCAGTGCGCCCCGCCTACCAGAACGTCGCCTCCCGGCTGCTCGCGGAGATCCTGCTGTGGTTCCACCATGAAAAGCTCGTGGTCTCGGAGACATCCGGCGACGTGCCCGTCTGGGACGCCAAGGCATATCTCCACAGGCCGGCCCTGGCTGAAGGCGACGGCCCCTTCGGGCGTTACCGGAACTGGGCGCGCCAGTTCTACGTGGACGGAACTCCCCGGCGGACCAGAGTGCCCGCGGAGGCCCAACCGCTGCCTGAGACAGCGCGGGACTGACCGCGCCAAGGTCGTGGACGGTTGAGGGGGTAGGACGTTGGCCGCCCGACCACGCATGACGTGCCGCGCGGATGGATGTGGCAGGGCACGCTGACGGCTTTGCACAGATCGGGCAGGGTGCGCTACCGATGCCTCCGCAAGCCGATTCTGGCCGGAGCGACATTGTCGCGGAAGGTGTGAATACATAACGTGGAGGCACCGTCGCGTCCGTCACTCGAGCGCCACCGCCTCACGACGAAACAGACGGGTCTCTTCCCCCTGTAACGGAAGTGTGCTTTCCTGAGGCGGGCGCGCCTTTTGCGAGGTGCTCATGCGGCAGACGCGCAGCACCTCCGGTGACGCGAGGGATAATGCGACGGCCGGACAGGAATCGTATTCGGCAAATTCCTGCACGCCAGTGGTTGACATGAATGTCCCGTGCCGCTGCCGAGGGATTTGGTGGTGCGCGTCCTTCACGAAGTGGCAGTGCCGCGCGTGCTAGCGCTCACCTTCAGTGAAGGGAAGTGGGATGCCCAGGCAGACAGCAGTGGCGGTGATCGGAGCCGGTGTCGCCGGCCTCACCGCGGCGTACCTTCTGCAGAAGCACTTCGACGTCACGCTCTTCGAGGCTCGCGACCGGCTAGGAGGCAACGCTCACACCTACCTCGCTGATACCGGAGCGGAGGGGGAGATCCCAGTCGACCTCGCCTTCGTCACGTACAGCGAGACCACCTATCCGTATCTGGTCCGCCTGTTCAATGAACTCGGCGTGTCCGGCCTCCAGGTGGACAGGTCCATGGCGATGGACGTGGTGTGCGGCGACTGCGGGTTCACGCAACTGGGCGGAACCCCGCTCGGCGAGGGAGCCACGCTCACGTCGGCCACCGCGGACTCCCCTGATCGGGAGCGTTTCACCGTCGATCTGGCCCGCTTCCAGCAGTCCTTGGTGCGGATGTTCATGGAGGGCGGCGGCACGACGAAGACCCTCGGTGAACTCATCGAAGAGGACGGTTATTCGGACTACTTCACGCGGCACTTCCTCTATCCCCGCACCGCTCCATGGTTCCTGATTCGCGCCGACGAACTGGCGCAGATGCCCCTCCAGTACATCATGAATGTCCTGGGCCGGTACGACGTGCTGAGCCCGGAGGTGTTCGCGTCCTGGCGGGTCATCGAAGGCGGCAGCCGGGAGTACATCGGGAAGATCGCTCAGCGCCTGACGGCGGTACGCACGTCGACCCCCGTGACAGCCGTCCGACGGGTTGGCGAGGCTATCGAGGTCCAGGACGCGGCAGGCCGGACCCACCAGTTCGACAAAGCCGTCATCGCGACTCCCGCGCACCGGGCCCTGGCATTGCTCACCGAGCCAACCCCGCTCGAAGAACGCGTTCTGAGCGCCTTCCGTTACTCAACCATGGATGTCGCCCTGCACAGCGACTCTGGAGTTGCCTACCGACACGACGGCAAGCACAACATCATCACGCTGGGAGTATCGTGCGGCGCTCCTCTGACGTCGTTCACCGAAGTCCACGTCGACGCTCGCGCCCTGCACCGGCTTGACGTGGCAGTCCCGTACTTCATCACCTATGCTCCGTCCGAAGGTATTGACGCCGGCAAAGTGGCATTTCGCGCTTCCTACGAGCATCCGATCATCGATACGGCCGCCTACGAGGCTCAGCAACACCTGCCTGAGATATCCGGCTCCACGCTGGCGTTCGCCGGCGCGTACCACGGCGGCGGATATCACGAAGACGGCTGCCGCTCAGGGGCGGAGGCCGCCGCCAAGCTCGGAGCCCCCTGGGATTAGCACGAGCTCGTTCGGAAGGCCGTTGCCGGTCAGGGGCATCACTCCAACCGGGACAGAGCCTCGGCGTACCCGAGGGTCGATCAGAAGGTCGCCACCAAGGAGCCGCCCCCGCTCGACCTCCCGCACACGAGAACCTGCTGGTTTTTCCGCGAGGCCGCCAAGCCCGCGTGCTGCGCACGAGCCGAAGGATGTGCCGACGCCAGCACCACCCCGGTCCGGCCTCAGCCGTCAAGACGGCTGTGAGCTGAACTGACGCGAGGCTCGCCGCGTCCTGGCTCGGCCTCGTCACCCGGATCGGGCTGGAGGACACGCTGGTGCCCCCGGACGGCGGACGGGCCGAGGGCAACGCCGATCTCGTCCGCCTCGTGCTCGCCGGGGAACGGTCCGGACGACAGCCGGTCTCACGATGCGAGACGGTCTTTAGGTCGCGGACCGCCGTGACCAGCGGAAGGTGTCCGCCGCTTGCCCTCTGACAGGTCGCCGCGACAAGAGTCGGCGCGGTCTCGTCAGCTCCGCCGAAAGTGATCCCTAAGCGCTCATCGCGATGCTCTCTTCCGTACGGCGCCCCGCCGTGCCCGCCCCGAGAAAGGACGCGCGTGATGGAACTCGACATCAAGGCTCTGGACCTGCTTCCGGCCCAGTCGGCCGCCCATCTGGCCGCCTGCGAGATCACCTGCCCTCCGAAGGGCACCTGCGCCTACACCTGCAAGGTCACCCAGCAGTAGGTCTCGGAAGAGAGGAACGAACCCATGGAACTGGACGTCAAGGCTCTGGACCTGCTGCCCGCCCGTACGGAGAGCAGCCTGGCCGCGTGTGAGATCACCTGCGGTCACACGTGCAGGACGAACAACACCTGCAACGAGACCGTCCGCTGACGACAGGTGGACGGGCAGGCCGTGCCGGGCCCGTCCCCGGCCGTGCACAGGTACTCGAAAGAGAAACACACATGCTGACGCAATGCCGGCGCCCGGGGGGTGGTGACGGTCGTGGGTGAGGCGCTCAAGCCGGTACCCGTGCCGCTCGGCCAGGTGCCCGAGGTCGCCGCGCTCCTCACGCGGCTCGGCCTGGGAGCTCTGCGCCAGGACGCGGTGTCCGCGTTCTTCGGCCGCAACGACACGTGGGCGGGCGTGACCGACACGGGCATGCCCGTGTTCGTCAAGCGCACCCTGGGGGAGGCGGGCCAGGTACGGCGGATGGTGGGACGTACCAGGGCGATGGGGGTGGCGCTCGACGGGCACCCGGTGATCCACACGCCGCGCTTCCTGGGCGGCGACGACGACATGGGGCTGCTGGCCTTCACGCTGCTGGAGGAGGCGCGCAGCGGCGTCGACCTCGCCGAGGACGGCGACTTCACCTGGGACCTGGCGCACGCCGCGGGAACCCAGGTGGGAACGCTCCACGACCTCCCCGCGCCGGAGGCCGTCGCCGCGGACGACTCCGCGCCGCCGATGCCGCCCCGCGACCGCTTGGCCGCCCTGACGCTGGAGGAGTACACCGCGGCGGGCGGCGCCGAGCTGGAGACGTGGGCGATCCTGCACGACGATCCCGTCGTCACCCGGGCGATCGACGACCTGTGCGAACGGGAGCGGCGCGGCCCGCGCGTCCTGGCGCACGGCGACCTCCGGCTCGACCAGCTCCTCCACCACGACGGCGTCCTGTACCTGACCGACTGGGAGGAGGCCAGGCTCGCCGACGCGGCGCGGGACGTGGGCGCCTTCGCCGGTGAATGGCTCTACCGGGGCGTCCTCGGCATGGCCGGCCCCGACGACGGCCTGAACGACCGCGAGGTGATCGCCGCCGGCGCGCGCCGGTTCGAGGAGCTGCGTCCCTATGTGGAGGCGTTCTGGACGGGCTATCTCGAAGCGCGTCCCGCTGCCCGCGACGACCACGAGCTGCCGGTGCGGGCGGTGGCCTTCGCCGGCTGGCACCTGATCGACCGGATCATGGTCACCGCCCACCAGCGCGGCCGGTTGTCGGCCCTGCAACGCGCCGTGGCGGGCGTCGGGCGTACTGCGCTGCTGCGCCCGGCCGACCTCACCGCCACGCTCGGCCTGGGGGAGGGACGATGAAACACCTGCTCGACCAGGTACACGTCAGCGCGGACCGCACCTTCGCCCGCGTCGGCGACCACGAGATCAGCGCCGCGGGACCGAAGGCGCTGCGCGGCGAACTGGCCGACGCCCTGTACGACGCCTTCCACACCGGCCACCGGCGCACGGAGGAGCCGGGCAGCAGGTCGCTGCGTGACCCGGAGTTCGAGGCCGGGCTGCGCGGGCGGGTCCCGCACGGGGACACGGCGGCCCTGGTCCCGGCCGAGCCCGGCATGCCGGGCGTGGTGCGTCTGAACGGCGTGCGGGTGCGGCTCCCCGGCTCCAGGCTGGGCGACCACGTCGGCACCCCGGCGGGGCCGGCGCGCCGGGTGAGCCTGCCGGCCGTCCAGCCGTCGATCTCGCCCGGGTTCCTGCTGGTCACCGGCTCGGCGGGACACGGACTCGAGGAGGGCGCCTGCCTGCGCGTCTACCTCGGCGCCGCGACGCCGGAGGCCGCCCCCGCCCTGTGGGGCGCGGTGCTCGAACGGCTGGAGAAGGCGCGGCTGCCCTACCGGGCCAAGGTGCTCTCCGCCCGCGACCTGTATCCGCGGCGCGACAGCATCGTCGTCTACCTGGGGCGGGCCGCCTGGCACGCCGTACCGGAGATCGCCGCGGCGGCCTCCGAGACGGGTGGGCTGCGTGAGGACCTGTCCGCCTACGTCGCCGCCCTCGCCCCCGGCGTGGGCTGGGCGTGGGAGCCGGACGACCCGCGGCCGGGAATGCGCGGGCTGAGCTTCGGCGAGCACCGCTCGCACGCCGTCGCCGCCGGGCTGCTCGCCCACGCCGAGCACGGCGGCGACCGGGAGGAGTCGGTACGCGAGTCGCTGCGCGCCGCCGGGATCGACCCCGGCGCGGCGCACCGCAACCTCGCCTCCCCGGCCTCGCCCTTCTGAGACTTCCGGGCCCGAACCCGGGTCCGGCCCCGACGAGAACCAGAAAGGAGGTGACCCGCATGTCGACCGAGCTGCTGATGGAGGGCGCCGAGGCATACACCTCGCTCGCCGAGGTCGCGGCCGTGCCCGGTGGCGACGCTCCCGGCGCCTGGCCGCGCACGAGCTACCTCACCGCGCACCTGTGCGCCATCGCTTACACCATCGAGTCCGGCTGCTGACGGATTCGCACGAAGGCGACGGTGCCGCGGGCCGCGCGACCGCGGCCCGCGGCACCGGCCGAGTTCACCGGCCGCCTTCGTCGGCCGAGTTCACCGGCCGAGTTCACCGATCGAGGAGAGGAATGGCTCCCGGACTGATGTTCCCGCTCCAGCACACCGACCCGGAGAGGGTCGTGCCGTTCGGCGAGCTGGTGAGGAGCGGGCTGGCCGGCCGGCTCTGGCTCGGGCAGTCCGTACTGGCCGAGACCCACCAGACGGTCGCCTACCTCGCGGGGCGGGGGATCCGGGTGCGCTGCGGGCTGGGTGTGACGCTGATGCCGCTGCGGCACCCGATGGAGGCGGCGGCGCAGGCGCGCAGCCTGGCGCTGCTCACCGGGCGGCCCCTGGTCGCCGGGTACGGCACGGCCACCCCGGACCTGGTCCGGGCGCTGCGCGGCGCCCCGTACGCGAGACCGGCCTCGGCCGCGGCCGAGTACGCCCGCGCGGTGCGCACGTTCATCGACGCGGAGGCGGGGGCGCTGCCCCCGATGCGGCATCCGCCCGTGGAGGTGGGTTTGGGCGTCCTGCGCCCCGGCATGGCGCGGGCGGCGGGCGCGGTGGCCGACGTGGCGGTCACCTGGATGACGCCGCCCCCCTACCTGCGCGACACGCTGGTCCCGGCGCTGGCCGCCGGGGCCGAAGGGCGCGGCGGGCGGCCCAGGGTCGCGACCGTCGTGCACGTGGCCACGGCCGCCCCAGGACGCGACCCGCGCAGGCTCGCCCGCAGCGCCGCCGCCGATCACCTGCGCGCCCCGCACTACGCCGACATGCTCCGCCGCGCCGGAGTGGCCGCCAGCCCCGCCGCGCTGGTCGAGGCCGGGATCTTCGTGTACGGCACGCCGGAGGAGGTCGCCGGGCGGCTGCGTGACTACCGCGAGGCCGGGGCCGACGAGATCGTGCTCAACCTCGCGGGCGTCGCGGGGACCGAAGGGTTCCCCGCCGCGCTCGCCGACGCCGAACTCCTGCTCCACGCCATGGCGGACGCCGATGGCTGACCCCGAGGGGCCGCCGGCCTTCCCCGCGGAGCGCCTGCTCGTCCTCGTCACCGGCTCGCTGGGGGCCGCGTTCCTGCCGTTCTGGATCAACTGGCTGCGGCATTCCTACCCCGCCCTCGACGTACGGGTGGTGGTCAGCAGGGGCGCCGAACGGTTCGTCACCCGGCAGTCGATCGCCTCCCTCATCGGCAAGGACGTGCCCCTCGACGCCTGGCCGGAGGCCGCCGGGCCGGACTCGCCCCACGTGGACTACGCGACCTGGCCCGACGCGGTCCTGGTCTACCCGGCGACGTACCACTTCCTCGGCCGGTTCGCGGGCGGCCTGGCCGACAGCCCCATGCTGCTGGCGCTGCAGTGCACCTCCGCGCCGATCGGGATCGCGCCCGCCCTGCCGCCCGGGGCGACCGGCTCCTACGCCTACCGGCGGCACCGCGCGGCGATCGCGGAGCGGCCCAACGTCGTGGTCGCCGACCCCGTGCCCGCGACGAGCGCCCACACCGGGAAGCGGGACGGCACGGCCGCCGCCCCGCTGTCCCTCCTGATCGAACGGCTGGCCGGACTGTGCGCCCAACGCGCGAAGGAGGACCCGTGAGCCGGTACGCGACGGGCTACGTGCTGACCGACGTCACGCCGTCGGGCGAGGGGGACTACCGGTGGACCCGGCGTCCCGGCCCGCACCGGGGCGGTGAGCTGCGTACGCCGGATCCGGTCGTGCTGGACGCCGTCCGTACGGTGGCGGCGGGCCGGGTCGGGCTCGTGCTGCCCGAGCGGGCGCGGAGCACGGGCGTGACCTACCGGGCCGGCCAGGCCCGTTCGGTCGCCGCGATGCTCCTGGGCCCGGGGGCGGGGGAGAGCGACGCCGAGACCGGGCGCGTCGCGGCCGAGACGTTCGCCGGGACCGGCGCGGCGCTCGCGCGGCTGCACGCCGTACCGCTGCCGCCCGCCGACCTGCCGCCCCCCGACGGGCTGCTGCGCCTGCTCTCCTGGCTCCGCGAGGGGCAGGGGCCGGGCGCCGCGCCCGACCTGCACCGCCGCGCGGCCGGCCTCCTGGGCCCCGGGCGCATGACCACGGCACAGGAGTGGTGCCTCCAGCGGGCGCAGCCGCGCGTCCTGCTGCACGGCGGTCCCAGCCTGGGCATCCTGCTGCCCGTGACCCCCGCCGGGGACGGCGCCCTGCTGACCGGCGAGAACCTGGCCGCCGGAGCGCCCGAGACCGACGTGGGATGGATCGTCGGCGAGCTGGTGGAGCTGGGCGCGTCGGTCCGCCGCTTCGGCGCGAACAGGGACTTCGACTTCGACCTGTTCGTGGCCCGCGTGCTCGACGGTTACGCCGCCCCGCTCGACCTGGCCGCCGTCGGCAGGACGGCCGCGCTGCGCTTCCTGACCCACCTGCACGACTTCGCCGCCTACCTGCGGTGGCACGACGTCCTGCTGGACTACCTCAAGCTCGTCGCCGACGTCATCGACGCCGCCGGCGACGGCAGGCTGGTGAAGGCGTGAGAACGTCCCGGATCGTCCGCGTGCGGCTGGGCAACGGGCTGCGGCTGGTCGTCGAGGCCGAGCGTTCCGCCCCCGTAGCGGCCGTCGCGGTGCACTACGACGTCGGGTTCCGCGCCGAGTCCGAAGACACCTCCGGCCTTGCTCACCTGTTCGAGCACCTGATGTTCCAGGACGGCCACTTCCGGCGGGTCGAACGCGCCGGAGGGTTCTGCAACGCCTCCACCCGCCAGGACTACACCGAGTTCCACACGGTGGTCCCCGCCGACGCGGTCGCCACGGTGATCGAGCTGGAGGCGGCCCGCATGCGCGCCCCGGAGATCACCGTACGGGCCCTGCGTACCCAGGTCTCGGTGATCCGGGAGGAGATCCTGGGCAAGACGCGCGGGCCCTACGGCGGTTTCCCCTGGCCTCACCTGTCTCCCGTGCTGTTCCGCTCCTTCGCCAACGCCCACGACGGGTACGGCGACCACGAGGCGCTCCGGCGGGTGACCGTCGCCGACTGCGTGGACTTCTTCGACCGGCACTACGCGCCGGGCAACGCCGTGGTGACCGTCACGGGCGACGTCGAACCCGAGGCGGTGCTGGCGGTCGCCGAGCGCGCCTTCGGCGGCATCCCGCCGCGCCCGGTCCCTGAGCGCCGCTCGTACGCGGAGCCGGAGCCGGCCGGGCAGGTCACCGCCGGGCGCCGCGATCCGCTGGCGCCGCTGCCCGCCCTCGCCCTCGGCTACCGGGTGCCCGACCCGGCGCTCGGCCCGGGCGCCCATCTGGCGCTGTCGGCCCTGGCCGGGGTGCTGACCGGCGGCGTACGTCCCCGCCTGCGCGAACGGCTGCGCCGCGAGACCGGGCAGGATGTCACCGTCGCCGCCCGCGCCGGCCTGTTCGACCTCCTCGACGCCCGCGACCCCGATCTGTGGCTGCTCACCGCCCTCCACCCGGCGCGGTTGCCGGCCGGACGGGTGCTGGCCGCCGTGGACGCCGAGCTGGCCGCGCTGGCCGCCGACGGCCCCACGCGCGAGGAGCTGCGCCGCTGCGCCGCCGCCTGGTCGCTGACCCACTACCGCTCGATGGACGAGCCCGCCGGCCGGGCGTGCCTGCTCGGCCGCTTCGAGCTGCTGTTCGGCGACCCCGGCCTGGCCGCACGCCTGCCCGCCCTGTACGCGGACCTGGACGCGGGGGACGTGGCGGCGGCGGCCCGCGGCCTGCGCCCGGACTCCCGCGCGTTGCTGACGATCACCCCGGGGGAGAGCCGATGATAACCGACCGCATCCTGCCGAACGGCCTGCGCGTCCTCGCGGTACGCCACGGCAGGACCCCGCTGGCCGAGGCCCGCCTGATCCTCCCGGCCCCCTGCCCGACCCGGGAGGCGTTGGCGGAGTCGGTCCTGCTGGCCGCCTGCCTGTCGCAGGGCAGGGCTGCCGAGGAGGGGATGGAGCTGGACGTGGCGGCCGACGTCCACCACCTCACCGCCACCGTGACCGGCCCGCTGGAGGACCTGGACGCCCTGACCCGCGCACTGGCCGACGTGGCCTTCGGCGTGCCCGCCGGGGCCGGGGCCGCGCGCGACCGGCTGATCGCGCGGTTGAGGGTGGCCAGGGCCCATCCCGACTTCACGGTACGCGCGGAGCTGGCCCGGCACCTGTTCGGCGGCCACCCGGTGGCGTTCACGATGCCGGAGGAGGCCGAGCTGGCCGAGCCCCGCCGGCGGCCGTCGAGTCCCCGCGGCGCGGTCCTGGTGATCCTCGCGCCGGACGATCCGGAGAGGCTGGCCGACGCGGCGGGACGTACGCTGGCCGGCTGGCAGCCGCGGGACGTCCCCGCGCTGCCTCCGCCGCCCGCCGTCGAGGAGGGGAGCCTGCTGCCGCTGCCCCGGCCCGGCGCCGCGCAGTCACGCGTGCGGCTGCGCGGGCCTGCGGTCACCGTGGCGGACGAGCGTTACCCCGCGCTGTTCCTGGCCGCCAACATCCTGGGCGGCTCGCTGTCCTCCCGGCTCGTCCGCACCCTGCGCGAGGACAAGGGCTACGTGTACGGCGTCACGACGTTCTTCGACCACCACCCCGGCGCGGGCTTCCTGGCGGTCGAGGCCGACACCGCGGCCGAGACCACGGGCCCCGCCCTGGAGGCGCTGGCCGCCGAGTTGTCCGGCATGCGGACGCGCCCGCCCACCGGCGAGGAGGTGGAGGCGGCGCGTGCCTACGCCACCGGGTCGATGGCGACCCGGCTGGCCCCGGCGGACAGGCTCGCCGGAGCGCTCGCCGACCTCGCGGCCAAGGCCGTGGACCCGCTGCTGCTGCTCGACTTCCCGCGCAGGCTGGCCGCCGCGACCCCGGAGTCCGTGACGGAGGCGGCCCAGGAGTTCTTCGCACCCGAGCGCTTCTCCGGCGTGGTCGCGGCGGATCCCCGGCACCTGGCCGAGGGTGTCAGTAGGTGGTGGACCCGCAGGTGAACGTGGCGCAGGAGCGGTAGCTCTGGCACGTGATGTCACACGGGTAGAGCGGGGTCTCCGATCGGGCGGGCAGCAGGTCCAGCCCCTGGACGTCGAGTTCCATCGCCGGGACGTCCCTACTCGACCGTGGACGACACGTAGATCAGGCTGGCGGTCAGGCAGCTCAGGCAGCACCTGGCCCGGCCGTGCGGCGCGTTGCTCGTCCGGGCGGGCAGCATGTCCAGTGCCTGGATGTTGAGTTCCATCGGCTGTTTTCCTCTCGCTGGGTGAAGACCCGGTCGCGGAAGGATAGTCACGGGTCTCTTATGGGCCGCTTAGCCGCCCTAAACGCCCGTCCCGCGCGGACCTTAAGGGGCTCATTAGCCGCCGCTGGCACGCTCACGTGGATCCATCTTCGGAGAAGACGTACTCGGAGAAGACGAACGGAGATTCGGCGTCGTGAATGAACGTGGTTCCTCGGGGGAGGGCGGCGCGGACCGGCACGTGCTGGAGGACGTCGCCCGCGCGGCGGTACGCCGGTCGGCGGGCGACGCGGACTGGCGGTTCACGGTCGGCTCGCCTTGGACGTACGTGACCCCCGCCGATGCCCCGACCCGCCCGCAGGGCTGGAAGCTGCACGTGGCGGCTACGCCGCTGTCGGCCCCCGTGGTCCTGGCCCGCGTCGCGCGGGTGCTGGGCCGCCGCGGCTGCCCCTTCAAGTACGCCACCGACTTCGAGGAGCTGGGCAGGCTCGTCGCCCGCGGACAGGACCGGGGATCGGTCGGCAAGTTCGTCACGGTCTACCCGCCCGCCGACGCCGACGCCGACGCGGCCGAGATCGCCGAGGAGCTGCACGAGGCCACCTTCGGCCTGCCGGGTGCGCCGGTGCTCTCCGACCGCGTCTACCGGCCCGGCAGCCTCGTGTACTACCGCTTCGGGGTGTTCTCGGCGCCGAGCGAGCTGGACAACGACGGCTCCTACGCCTCCTGCCTGACCGCCCCCGACGGCACGCGGGTGCCCGACGAGCGCCACGCCTGGTACTCCCCGCCCGCCTGGGCCGAGTGCCCGTTCGAGTCGGGGCGGGCGCCGGTGCGTACCGAGGCGCCTCAGGCGGTGCTGCTGGCGGGCAGGTTCGTGGTGCGCGAGGCCATCAGGCACGGCGCCAAGGGCGGGGTGTTCCTCGCCGAGGACCGCGAGGGCGGCGGCCAGGTGGTGATCAAGCAGGCGCGCCCGCACCTCGGCGCCGGACTCGACGGGACCGACGAGCGGGACAGGACGCGCCACGAGGCGCGCATGCTGGAGATCTTCGGGCCGCTCGGCGTCACGGCGCGCAAGGTGCTGCTCTTCGAGCAGAACGACAACGTGTTCCTGGCGCAGGAGCACATCGAGGGCACCGCGCTGACCGGCTGGGAGCAGGGCAGGCGGGAGGAGCCCGGCGCCGTGCTGGGCCTGCTGCGTGACCTGGCCGCGCGGGTCGCCGTCGTGCACGAGCACGGTCACGTGCTGCGCGACCTGACGCCCAACAACGTCATGGTGACCGAGGACGGCGGGTGCCGGCTGATCGACCTGGAGATGGCCGCGGTGCCCGGGGCGGTGACCGGGCGGGCGTTCACGCCCGGGTACGCGGCTCCGGAGCAGGTGGCGGCGCCGGCGTACGCGCCCGCTCCCGGCGTGGAGGCCGACCTGTACGCGTTCGGCGCGATCGTGTTGTTCGCCGCCACGTCCTGCCAGCCGCCCCACCTGCGTGACCGGCCCGCCGGTGAGCGGTCCTGGGACGAGCGCGTGGAGGCGACCGTACGGGTGGCGACGGCCGGCGACGCCCTGGCCGGCGCCCTGACCCCGCTGATCCTGGGCCTGATGCGCGAGGACCCCGCGAGCCGCTGGGACCTGCCGCGCGTACGGAGGTTCCTGGACGACCTCGACCCCGCCGCCCTGGGCCCCGCCTCCGCCCACGGGGTGGGCGTCGCCGAGCAGGACCGCCTGCTCGGCGACGGGCTCGCCTACACGCTGCGGACCATGTCGCCCGGCACGGCCGGCCGGCCCGCCGCGCGTCTGTGGCCCAGCGGGGGCTTCGGCCTCACGGCCGACCCGTGCGCGGTCCAGTACGGCTCCGCCGGCGTGATCGCCCTGTGGACCACCCTGCTGGAAACCCGCACGCCGGACACCGGCACCTTCCTGGAAACCGGCTTCCCGACGAAGGCCGCCGGGGGCGCGGCGCCGGACGGTGGCCGGGCCCGGCTGGCCGACGCGTTGCGGGAGGCGGCGGGGTGGACGGTGCGGCGGCTGGCGCGGGAGCGGCGGCCGTCACCCGGCCTGTACTTCGGCCGGGCGGGCATCGCCGTGGCCCTGTACGACGCGGGCCGCGTCCTGGACGACGAGGACCTGCGCGCCGCCGGGACGGACCTGGGGCTCGGCCTGCCGGTCACCTGGCCCAACCCCGACATCTGCCACGGCGCGGCCGGGACCGGCATGGCCCTGCTGCACCTGTGGCACGCCACCGGCGACGAGCGCTTCCACGACCTGGCGGGCACGTGCGCCGACGGCCTGCTCAAGGCCGCCCGGCGGACGGCCGGCGCGGTGACGTGGCCCATCCCGGGCGACTTCGACTCCAAGCTGGCGGGCGCCGAGTCGTACGGGTTCGCGCACGGAGTCGCGGGGGTGGGCGCGTACCTGCTGGCCGCGGGGAACGCGCTCGGCCGCGACGACTGCGCGGAGATCGCCCTGCTGGCGGGGGAGACCCTGCTGGCCGCGGCCGAGTACCACGACGGCGGCGCCTGGTGGGCCGAGGGCCCGCAGGGCGGGACGAAGCTTCCGCACTGGTGCAACGGCTCATCCGGGGTCGGCACGTTCCTGGTCCGCCTGTACGCCGCGACCGGTGACCGCCGTTTCCGCGACGCCGCGCACGCCGCCGCCGTGGCCGTTCACGCCGGCAGGAACGGCTCGGGGACGGCCGCCTGCCACGGGTTGGCCGGCGACGGGCAGTTCCTGCTGGACCTGGCCGCCCTGCTCGGAGAGCCCGCCTACCGCGACCAGGCCGAGGACCTGGCGGCGGTCCTGTGGACGCGTGCCGTCCTGCGCGACGGCCTCATGGTGGTGCCCGATGAACTGGGCGGCGAGGACGTCTCCGTCGCCTGGAACACCGGCCTGGCCGGGGTGCTGGACTTCCTGCACCGCCTGCGCCACGGCGGCCCGCGCCGGTGGATGGCCGAGACCCGATGACCGCCCCTGCGACGAGCCCGGTCACCGCCGGGCCGCGGACGCCGGTCCACCGCGTGAACTTCCGCTTCTCGCCCGGCGGCCGGTACGCCGCGTGCCTGACCGCCGGCGACGATCCGGCGGCCTACCCCGAGCTGTGGGACCTGACCGGCCATGAACCCCGTCCCAGGGCGCTGCGGACCTGGGACGGGGAGAACGCGGCGACCGTGCCCCTGCCCACCGACGACGGCGACCTGCTGCTGTGCAGGTCCGGCCCGTACGGCTCCCGGCTCACCTTCGCCCCCGGCGGCGGGCCCGAGGAGGCCGAGCTGATGGCTGTGCGCAGGGGCGGCCTGCGGCTGCTCCCCGGCACCGCCCTCGTGCTGGAGATGGACGGCGACGGAGGCACCACGGTGTGGCGCCTGCCCGGCGGGGCCGCGCCCCCCGAACGGCTCACTCGCCTGCCGCACCCGGTCGGCGCGGCGGCCAGGCTCGACGAGCGGGGCGAGAGCGTCGCGCTGGGCGCGGGCGAGGCGGGCACCCTGGTCCTGGACGTGACCAGTGGCGCCGTCACCTCCCTCGGCCTGCCCGCCGATGAGCACCTGCTCCTGGCCGCCTCCGGCCTCCTGCTGACCGCCGTACCCCACGGGAGCGGCCATCGGCTCGGCCTGCGCGCGCTCGGTGACCCCGCGCCCGCGGCCGTCCTCGAAGGGCTGAACCGGATCGAGGGCAGCGTGGCCCCGCTGGCGCTGGACCCCGCGGGGCGGCTCCTGGCCCTGTCGGTCACCCGCCGCGCCCGCTCCCACCTGCTGCTCCACGACCTGACGGCCGACACGTCGAGCGAGGTCGAGCTGCCGCCGGGCAGCCTGCATCCGGTGGCCTGCTGGGCCGAGGACGGCTTGCGCCTGGTGCACAGCGGTGGCGACCGCCCGACCGGCGTCATCACGATCGTCGGCCCGTCCGCTTCCCGCGCGGGCGGGGAGCGGTCCGGCTGGGCCACCCCCCGCACACACGACTACCCCGCGCCGGAAGGCGGCACCGAGGCCGTCGTCTACGGCGAACCCGGCAGCGCCCCCGGCCTGGTGGTGGCCTTGCACGGGGGCCCCGAGGCCGGGTGGCGGCTCGGCTTCGACCCGCTGTTCCAGCGCCTGGCCGCCGAGGGGATCGCGGTCGTGGCCCCCAACCAGCGGGGCAGCACCGGCTACGGCACGGCGCACCGCGAGGCCGTCCAGGGCGCGTGGGGCGGCCCCGACCTGGCCGACATCCTGCACCTGGGCCGCCACCTCACGGCCGAGCGCGGCCCGGGACGCGCCAGGCCCATGCTCTACGGCGTCAGCTACGGCGCGTACCTGGCGCTGCTGGCCGCGGCGGCGGAGCCGGACCTGTGGGAGCGGGCCGTGGTGGTCGCGCCCTTCCTGTCCGGGCCGCTGTTGCACCAGGACGGGCCCGTCCCCGTACGCAACCTGATCGACCGGCTGGGCGGGCGCGAGGAGATCCACGACGACCTGGGGCCGCGCGACCTGCTCAGGCTGGCCGGGTGCATCCGCGTGCCGCTGCTCGTCGTGCACGGTGAGCACGACCCGGTCATCCCCGTCACGCACTCCCGCCGCCTGACCGGGCGGTTGCGGGAGACCGGCCACCCCTCCGTGACGTACGCGGAGATCCCGGACGCCGGCCACGACCCGCTCTCCGACCTCGGCGGGCAGGCGACCAGGGAGCGCGTGCTCGCCTTCCTCCGCCACCCGCCCCAGTGAAAGGAACCCCTCATGGACCTCGACGTCGTCGCCCTCGACCTGCTTCCCGCCACGCAGCGGACCGGCCTGTACCCGTGCCAGGTCACCTGCGCGTGCACCCGCGTCTGCCCGACCTGGGTCGAAGCCGGTGTCGTGACCCTCTGATGCGGGACAGAGCCACCGATTCTCCCGCGGGGAAGGAGACGCGGCGGGAGGCCGACCGCCTTCTCGCCGCGACGGCGCGCACGGTGTGGGCGCCGCTGCTGGTGACCGGGCTGGCTGTCGCCCTGTCCACCGCCGCCGCCCTGGCCCTGCCCGCCGCGCTGGCGGGCGCCGTGGACGGCGTGATCTCGGGCGAGGGCGCGCGGGCAGCCTGGCTCCTCGCGCTCGTGCTGGCCGCGGCCGTCTGCGGCGACGTCGTCAGCGGCCTGGCCGGCGCCGCCTCCACCGCGTCCGCGACGGCCTCGCTCCGCCTGCGTCTGACCTCCCACCTGCTGCGGCTCGACGCCGTACGCGCCCGCCGCTTCCCGGCGGGCGAACTGGCCAACCGGCTGGTCGGCAACACCGCCACCGCCGGACGCGTCCCGCTCACCGTGCTGCACGCGGCCGCCGAGCTCGTCAGCACGAGCGGCGGCATCGTCCTGCTGCTGGTGACCGACTGGCGCTCGGGCCTCGCCTTCCTGGCCGGGGTGCCGGTGGCCCTGGTGATCGTACGGCTGTTCGTCACCCAGCTGTCGGGCGTGTACGAGCACTACCAGGGCGCCCAGGGACGCCTGGCCGCCCGCCTGACCGACACGCTGGCCGGGATCCGCACCGTACGGGCCTCCGGAACCGAGGAGCGCGAGATCGCCCGGGTGCTGGGCCCGCTGAGCGACCTGTCGCGGGCCGGGCACGACATGTGGCGGGCCCAGGCGCGCGGCGTCTGGCGGATCAGCCTGCTGCTGCCGATCATCGAGGTGGTCGTGCTGGTCGTGGCCGGGCTCGGCGTCACCGACGGCCGCCTGCACCCCGGGGAACTGCTGGCCGTGGCCGGATACGCGGCGATGGGCGTGGGCTTCGTCGAGCAGGTCGACGCCCTGCTCGGCGTCGCCGAGGCCCGCGCCGCGGCCCGCAGGCTCCAGGAGGTCCTCGCGCTGCCGCCGCTCGTGCCGGGCACCCGCTCCCTGCCGTATGGGCCGGGCCTGCTGCAGTTGCGCGGCGTCACCGTGACCCGCGAAGGCTCCCGCCTGCTCGATGCCGTGGACCTGGACCTCGCCCCGGGCGCCCTGACCGCGCTCGTCGGCCCGTCGGGCGCGGGCAAGAGCACGCTGGCGCTGCTGGCCGGGCGGCTGCTCGACCCCGAGAGCGGCCGGGTCCTGCTCGATGGGCACGACCTCGCCGAGCTGTCCCCGCAGGCGCTGAGCGGCGCGGTCGCCTACGCCTTCGAACGTCCCGTCCTGCTGGGCGGCGACCTCGCCTCCGCCATCGCCTACGGCAGACCTGGCCTCGGCCGCGACCAGGTGCGGGCCGCAGCGTGGGCCGCGCACGTCGACGACGTCGTACGCCGCCTGCCCCAGGGCTACGAGACCCCCGCCGCGACCGCCCCGCTGTCCGGCGGGGAGTTCCAGCGGCTCGGCCTGGCCCGCGCGATGGTGCGGCGGGCGCGCCTGACCGTCCTGGACGACGCCACCTCCAGCCTGGACACCGCGACCGAGGCCCAGGTGACCCGCGCGCTGGTCGAGGGCATGCGCGGCACCACCCGCCTGGTCGTCGCCCACCGCGCGGCCACCGCCGCCCGCGCCGACCACGTGGTGTGGCTGGACGGCGGCCGGATCAGAGGGCAGGGCAGGCACGAGACGTTGTGGCGTCACCCGGCCTACCGCGCCCTGTTCGCCGCCGCTCCGCACCCGGCAGGTGAGGCATGACGCCGGGCGGGTTCCGGCTGCTCGCCGCGTTGTTGCGCCCCCGCGCCCGGCCCCTGGCGCACGCCCTGGCGTGGACGCTGGTGGAGTCCGTGCCCGGCCTGGTGTCGGGGCTGCTGGTGGCCACCGCCATGGACGACGGGTTCCTGGCCGGGCGGCCGGGCGCGGGGCTGGCCTGGCTCGGGCTGCTCGCCGCCGCGATGCTGGTCAGGACCGCGGCGACGCGGCTGATGTTCCCCCATCTGGCGGCGGTCGTCGAGCCGCTGCGCGACGATCTCGTACGCGCCGTCGTCACCGCGGCGGTGACCCGCGCCGCCCGCGGCGACCGGCCGGACACCGCCGTGGTCAGCCGGCTCACCGGGCAGGTCGAGACCCTGCGCAATCTGGTGTCCGCGCTGCTGCGCACCACCAACGGGATGGGCATCTCGCTCGTCATCGCGATGGCCGGGCTGCTGGTGCTCTCGCCCCTGGCCGCGGCCATCGTCGCCGTGCCCGTGCTGATCGCCCTGGTGGTGTTCGCCCGGCTGCTGCGGGTGTTGCTGGTCCGGCAGCGCGGGCTCATCCTCGCCGACGAGACGCTCACCGCCGAGGCGACGCCGATCCTGGAGGGCATGCGCGACGTCGCCGCCTGCGGGGCCGGCGAGCAGGCGTACGCCACCGTACGGGCGGCGGTGGACGCCCAGGCCGCGGCGGCGCGGGCCCTGGCCAGGGCGGGTGTGTACCGGCGGCTGGTCGTCACGATGGGGGCGCACGTGCCGCTGCTCGGCCTGGTCGTCGCCGCCGCGCCGCTGACCCAGCAGGGCAGGCTGAGCGTGGGCGAGGTCGTCGGGGCGGTGACGTACCTGGCGACGGGGCTGCAACCCGCCCTGCAGTCGATGACCGGCATCCTTTCGAGCTGGGGCGTGTCCCTGGCCGTCACCCTGCGCCGCATCGCCGAGACCATCACGCCGCCCCCGGCCCCGGCCGAACCCTCTTGGGCGGGTCCGCCCGCCGGTTTCGAGCTGAGGGCCAGAGGGCTGACCTTCGCCTACGCGCCGCAGGCCACGCCCGTGGTACGCGACCTCGACCTGGTGATCCCCGAGGGCGAGCACCTGGCCGTCGTCGGGCCCAGCGGCATCGGCAAGTCCACGCTCTCCCTGCTGCTCACCGGGCTGCGGCGGCCCACCCAGGGGGAGATCCTCCTGGGAGGGTTCCCCCTGGAGGCCGTACGCGAACGCCACCTGCGCGCGGCGATGGCGCTGGTGCCGCAGGAGGCGTACGTGTTCGCGGGAACGGTCAGGGAGAACCTCGGCTACCTGTCACCGCCGGGCACCCCCGACCAGTGGCTGGCCCAGGCCGCCTACCAGGTCGGCGCGTGGCCCCTGCTGGAACGCCTCGGCGGCCTCGACGCCGAGATCGGTGAACCCGGCGCGCTGTCGGCGGGGGAGCGGCAGCTGGTCGCCCTGGCCCGCACCTACGCCTGCCCGGCCCGCCTGGTCGTCCTGGACGAGGCGACCTGCCACCTCGACCCCGCCGCCGAGGAGAAGGCCGAGCGCGCGTTCGCCGCCCGCCCCGGCACCCTCGTCGTCATCGCCCACCGGATCAGCTCCGCCATCCGGGCCAGGCGCGTCCTGCTGATGGACGGCGCCACCGCCCTCACCGGGAGCCACGCCGACCTGCTCGCCCGCTCCCCCCTCTACGCCGACCTGGTCGGGCACTGGACGAACACGCCCACCCGCCCCGATCATCCACTCGCGACAAGGAGATCTCCATGACCAGCAGGCCCACCGACATCATCTGGGATGTCACCTACGCCTGCCCCCTGCGCTGCGTCCACTGCTACTCGGAGTCGGGGCGACGCCCGGCCAGGCAGCTCGGCCACGACGACATGATGCGGCTGGCCGACGCGATCATCGCCATGCGCCCGAACGCGGTCGAGTTCGCGGGCGGCGAACCCCTCATCGTCAAGGGCGTCTACGAGGCCGCCGAGCACATCGGCCGGGCGGGCATCGAGGTCAACGTCTACACCGGCGGCTGGACGCTCACGCCCGCCACCGCCGAGGAGGCCGCCAGGGTCTTCCGCCGCGTCACCGTCAGCCTCGACGGCGCCGACGCCGACGTGCACGACCGCGTACGCGGCAGGTCCGGCTCCTTCGAACGCGCCATGAACGCCCTGGCCCTGCTCGACGACCTCGCCGCCCGGGGCGCCGACATGACGTTCGGCATCGACTGCTCGGTCATGCGCGCCAACCTCCACCAGCTCCCGGACTTCTGCACCGGCATCGCGCCCAGGTTCCCGCGCATGAGCTTCCTCAACCTGGCCGCCGCGGTGCCCGCCGGTCTCGCGGGACGGCCCGGCTTTGCCGAGACCGAACTGCTCACCAACGCCGAACTCGCCGCCCTGACCAGCCAGGAGCACACCGAGCGGCTGCGCTCGCTGGCGCCCGCCTCGCTGGAGGTGACCACCTCCGACAACTTCATCCTCATGATGCACCCCGGCTTCGTGGCCGCCCACGGCTTCCCGCTGATGCAGATCGAGCCCGACGGCGAGGTACGCGCCATGCCCGTCTACGAAGGCTGCGTGGGCAACCTGCTGACCGAGGACCCGGACGTGCTCTGGCGGCGGGCCGTCGAACGGTGGAGCCACCCGTTCGTGGTCGAGACGCTGTCGCCGGTGCGTTCCATGACCGACTGGGCCGAGGCGGCCCGGCGCATCGACCGCCGGTTCGGCTCCGCCGAGGTGATCGCCCGCATCGACCGCCGCCCCCCGTGGACCGCCGCACTGCCGGTCTGAGCGGACCGCTCTACGCCTGCGGGTCCTCGCCGAGGGCGGCGGCGAGCAGGGCGAGGAAATGGTCGACGGGGCCGATGCACGACACCGCTGACCCGCCCGAGATCCGCCCCGCGTACGGCAGCAGCTTCTCCCTGGTCGCCCGGCAGGCCGGCAGGTCGCCGACGGCGGCCTGGGCCGCTCCCTGAAGGCAGGTCATCGTCAGCCACGACCAGTCCTTCGGCGGGGCGGGCCACCCTCCGCGGGTCAGCGACCTGGCCTCCTCCAGGCGGCCCCGGGCGCACAGCTCCAGGACGCGGGCGTCGTGGTCGACGCTGGGATGGATGCCGGTGATCTGGTCGATCAGCGGCCCTGCCTCGGCGATGGCGCCACGCTGGTAGCACAACATGAGACGGCCGTTGGCGACGACGGCACCGGCGTACCACATGCCGAGCCGCTGGGCCTGGTGCTCGGCCTCGTCGTAGAGCGAGCCCGCCTCGTCGTACCGGCCGGCGAGGGTGAGCCGGTTGGCCCGCCACATCGTGTGCTGGAAGATCGGCCAGGGCAGTGGCAGGTGGTCCAGCAGGGACGCGCAGCGGGCGGCTGCCGCGTCGGCGCCCTCCAGGTCGTTCAGCTCCAGCTTGTAGTGGGTGTCCATCATGTGGGCGAGCAGCTCGAACGCCGGGGCCTGCGCCCGCTGCGCCAGCTCGTGCAGCTCGGCCGCGATCCCCGTCAGCTCGGTGAGGTAGGTGGCCTGCGGCACCGACAGCGAGCGGGCGTTGAGCGCCCGCATGAGCAGGTGCGGGTCGCCGATCCTGCGCGCCATCGCGACCGCGTCGGCCGACAGCGACAGGCAGCGGGCGTCGCCGTCGCCGTACAGTTCCTGGGCCAGGCCGCCCAGCAGCAGGGCCCGCTCCGGGCTGTCGTTGTCCGGCAGCCGCCGCAGGGTGCGTTCGAACCGCTCCACCAGTCGCAGCTCCACCGGCTCGTACGGGTTGCGCAACGTCCAGATCGCCGGCGCGTCCAGCGCCGTGAGCACGCGGGCGGTCAGCTCGGGGCCGGCCTCGGCCCGGTCGGCCATGCGCAGGGCCTGGGCGCGTACCTCACGGGCGCCCATCGCGTCGCCCGCCTCCAGCAGGGCGCGTACCTGGCGAAGCTGGAGCTCCACGTGCTCGGCGGAGTCGCCGCCGCAGGCGCCGTGCGCGGCGACCGCCCGCCCCCACCAGGCGGCGGCCTCCTCGTAGGCGGCGACCTGGCTCGCCTGCGCCGCCGCGGCCCGCGCCCAGCGCGCCGCCTCCCGGTACGCCGCCGGGCCCGCCTCCACCGCGTGGTGGGCGATGCTCGTCACGTCGGCGTTCGGCCTGGCCGCCAGCGCGGCCATCACCTCCCGGTGGATCAGCGCCCTGCGCAGCGGCGGCACGTCGCCGGCCAGGGTGTCCCTGACCAGATCGTGCACGAACGTCATGCCGGCGTCCCCGGTGACGATGAGGCCGGCCTGCGCTGCCCGGTCGAGCGCTCGGTAGGCGTACTTGGGGTCCGGCGCCCACGACCTGCTCACCTCCGTGACCAGGCCGGGGTCGAAGTTCCTGCCGATCACGGCGGCGACCTCGAGCACCGGCACGGTCTCCGGCCCCAGCATGACCAGCCGCTGCCTGATCAGGTCGGCCACCCTGTCGGGCACGATGTCCAGGCCCTGCCCCTGGGCCAGCAGCCGGGCGCTCTCACAGACGAAGAACGGGTTGCCGCCCGTCCGTTCGGCCAGGCGCTCGGCCGCCGAGTCGGTCACCTTGGCGCCCAGCTCCTCGGCCAGTTCCTGGACTTCGTCGGTGCTCAGGCCGCCCAGCCTGATGCGTACCAGGTCGTACCTGGCGAGCTGGTGCAGCACCTCGTCGACCGAGAGCCTGAAGGCCTCGGCGGGGGAGCCGCGCAGGTCGCGGTGTGCCGCCTCGCGGAACGCGGTGACCAGGGTGAGCGAGACGTCCTTGGCCTGTGCGCCCGACAGCACGGTGACGTCCCTGAGGAGTTCGAGCGTGGCGGAGTCCGCCCAATGCAGGTCGTCCAGGATGATCACCAGGGGGCGGACCCGCGCGGCCTCGACGAGCCACTGCGCGATGAGCTGATTGCGGTGGCGGGCCGTCGTCCCCGGCGCGGCGGCGGGCCGTTCGTCGTCCAGCAGCCCCGCCAGCGCCTGCCGGTCGGGCGGCGGGGCGACCTCGGCCAGCGCCCGCAGCACCTGCGACCACGGCCACAGCGGCGGCACGCCGTCGCCCTGATGGCAGCGCCCGTACAACACCAGGTAGCCGAGGTCGGCGCAGTCGTCGCGGAACGCCTGCAACAGCCGCGTCTTGCCGATGCCGGGCTCACCGCTGACGGCGGCGGTCACCACGCCGTGGCGCTCCATCAGGATCGGCAGGGCGGTCAGCGCCTCGACCTGCCGGTTGCGCCCGATCAGACCGCGCCCCGGCCGGGGCGGAAGGACCTCCTCGTACGCGTACGACGAGGGCCCGGACGGCAACGCCAGCGAAGGAGCGTGATGGAGGATGTCCTTCTCCAGCGCCCGCAGCTCCGGCCCGGGATCGAGGCCGAGCTGCTCGGCCAGCACGTCACGCGCCCTGCGTAAGGTGGCCAGCGCGTCGGCCTGCCGGCCGCTGCGGTAGCGGGCCAGCGCGAGCAGCCACCACAGCCGTTCGCGCAGCGGATGCTCCCCCAGCTCCGACTCCAGCTCGTGGATCACCCCCTGGGGGCGGCCGAGCTCCAGCAGCGCCTCGGCACGGCGTTCGACAGCGGTCAGGCGCAGCTCGTACAGGCGGTTCACCTCGGGGATCGCCCACAGCTCACCGGCGAACTCGCCGTAGGGCATGCCGCGCCACAGCCGCAGCGCCTCCTCCAGCAGGGCCAGCGACTCCGCCGGCGGGCGCCGTTCGGCTTCGGCGACCATGTCGCCGAAGCGCAGCGCGTCGACGTCTGAGGTGGCCAGCAGGTAACCGGGCCGCCGGGCCACCAGGAGCGTCGGCGGCGTACGCGGAGGCCGGTTGGGTTCGATCGCCCGCCGCACGTTCGAGACGTGGACATGGATCGAGGCCAGCGCGTTCACCGGCGGCGCACCCTGGTACAGGTCGTCGATCAGCGCGTCCGCGGACACCACCGATCCCGCGGAGGCCACCAGCCGCGCCAGCAGGGCACGCTGCCGCGGACCGCTCAGGCCGACGGGAACCCCGCCGGCCAGCACCTCGAAAGGGCCCAGAACGCGGAACTCGACGGCCCCCGCGTCGTCCGGTCGCCCGTGAAGCAACGCCCCTGCTTCACTGTCCCGCACCCTGCCTCCTGACGAAGAGTGGCCCGTCCCCGTTCGCCCATGATGGCCCGTACGGCGCTGCCGCCTCGTCACCCCCGCGACGGATTCCGGCTCCACCGGGAGCGGGACGACTCAGGTACCGGAGACCAGCCGAGCCAGGTGACGCGGCGATCCGGCCGGACGCCCCGGCCCGAACGGCGGGAACTGGATGTACCTCCGCCTGAGCCCCGGCACCGCCGGCCGGTCGCCGTCTCGTCATCGCCGTCCGGAGGAACGGCGGCGTGACGGCGGAACTTCCGGCCAGAAGGGGGAGCCGGAGGGCAGCTCGGTGTAGCCGGCGAGGGTCTGGATCTGCTCCTGCGTGAGGGTTCCCGAGAAGGCCCAGACGTCGTCGAGCGCCCCGGCCCAGTACTCTCCCCACGCGCCTCCCACCTTGGTACGGCCGAGCTGCAGCGGACCGCCGGCGTCGAAGCCCAGGGTGTGCCACCGTACCGAGACCCTCTCCTCGTCCTCCTCCAGCCGGCCGTTCACATAGAGGCCACCGGGGTTTGACTTTCTGGGCCCGTGCGGGCGCCCGCCTCGGTCCAGCAGCACCAGGCCGACCTGCAGGTCAAGCACCCTGCGATGACTTCTGAAGTGGTACAGGTGGTGGCCGGCCGAAACGCTCGCGCCTGAGCCGGGACCAGGCCCTGCTCCCGCATCAGGGCGCGCACCAGTTCGGCCGAGCAGTGCTCGCCGCGGCGGGCCAGGGCGGCCAGCAGGGCCCGGCGTTGTGCGGTGGCCGAGGCCGGTCGCTCATGCCACTCGTAGAAGCCCGAGCGTGACACCTGTAGCCAGGCGCGCATCCTCACGATCGAGTGACGGGCGAGAACCGCCTGCGACGCCTTGCCACGTAACGCCCGGACCGTGATCCGCTCGGTGGTCCTCGACGCTTGGTCAAGCATGGCCAGCGGGTACAAGCTGCGACGAGATGAGCACTCCCTACGAAAGTCGTGGGTGCGGTGTGACTTTCGTCAGGGACAGTGTGGCGGAGCCGCGCGGCAGGGTTGAGCGCATGAAGAAGACCGTGGCCGCGGGTGTTCCCGCGCTCTCTGCATCACTGACCAGCCTGGGCGCGACCCCGGCTGAGGCCGCCGTGCCGGTGACCGCCCTGCCTGCGCCGACCGGTGGCCATCCGGTCGGCAGGGCGGACCTGCATCTGATCGATTCCAGCCGCCCCGACCTGTGAGTCGCGGGCCAGAACGCACGCGAGCTGATGGTCTCGATCTGGTACCCGGCGCGGAAAGGTGCGGGCAAGCCTGCGCCGTACGTCACTCCGCAGGAGTCAGAATTGATCATCAGGAGTGTGCCGCAGCTCAAGGACGTGCCAGCGGACACGCTGGCCAAGACCACGACGCATGCCCGTGTCGGCGCTCCCGCGTTGAAGCGGAAAGGCGGATGGCCCTTGGTGGTCTTGTCCTCCGGCATGACCCTGTCTCGGGCGACGATGACGTCGCCGGCCGAGGAGTTCGCCGGCCGCGGCTGTCTGGTGGCGGGGATCGAGCACACCTACGAGTCGGCGGCGACCACCTTCCCCGACGGCCGCACCGTCACCTTCGAGGCCGGAAAGTCCGGTCAGACACCGGACACAGGCGCAAAGGTGGTTCGGGTCAGGGCCGCGGACACCGAGTTCGTCCTCGACCAGTTGGGCCAAAGCAACCGCCCCGGTTGCCGCGCGGACGCGAGCGCGTCATGGACCCTGGTCGGGTGCGGGGGTGGTCATCCCTCGATGAGTTCGGCGAGCTCGGCTTCGATGTCGACGGTGACGGTCGGCGACTTGCCGCGGACCGGGAATCGGGCCTGTCCTGGAGGTCGCGATCTTCTGGGCTGCGGTACGGGCCGACCTGCGTACGGGGTGGAGGCGTCGGCGCGGCGAGGGCGGCAGCCGGCGCTGAGGTCTCATGCGGGTGAACCGCGGCGGGGGCAGGGCCATCTGGGTCGATCGACCAGCCTCGCCGCGCTCAGGCCCGCCCGGCCGCGGACATATCGCCTGGTCGAGCCGCGCGGGACGGACGAACCCTTCATCTTCAAAATGTTTCGTAGCAGATAATCTTCTACAAATATATCTGCTAGTGTCCTACTTGTTGTCTCGCCTCATACGCACAGGAGATGTCGATGCCCACACGCGCCCTGGTAGCCGACCCGTCCACCCCCGCGAGCATCGCCTTCGGCGAGGTCGCCGATCCGGTCGCCGGGCCTGGACAGGTGCTCGTCGACGTGATGCATGCCTCGCTCAACTACGCCGACCTCAACAACGCGACCTCCGGACGCCTCCCGGCCAGGGCGCCCCTGGGGCTCGACGCGGCCGGGATCGTCCTGCAAGGGGCCGCGGACGGTTCCGGCCCCGCCGCCGGCACCCGTGTCGTGCTCTTCGCGGACGGCGCGTTCGCCGAGCGAGTGGCGGTCGACGTGTCGGCGGTGGCCGAAGTCCCGGAGGGTGTCGGTCTGGCCGAGGCGGCCGCACTGCCGACGGCGGGCCTGGCCGCGCTTCGCTCCCTGCGCAGCGCCGGCATCGCGCCCGGCAGGCGTGTGCTGGTGACCGGCGCCTCGGGCGGCGTGGGACGATACGCGGTTCGGCTCGCTGCCCACGCGGGGGCGTACGTCATCGTCTCGGTCGGCTCCCCCGGACGCGGTGACGGCCTGGCCGGTCTTGGCGCCGATGAAGTGGTCGTGGGGCTGAACGACGTCAAAGAGCCCGTCGACATCGTCGTGGAGACCGTCGGCGGGCCTCATCTGGTCCGGGCATGGGAGTTGCTCGCCCCCGGCGGGAACCTTCAGTCCGTCGGATGGACCTCGGGCGAGCCGGCCGTTTTCCCGCCCTATGCGACCGTCGGGCCGCCCAAGACGCTCACCTCGTACGTCAATGACTTCAGGGCCGCCGAGGACCTGGCCGAGCTGGTACGGCTCACGGCCGATCGGATTCTGGTCCCCGAGATCGGCTGGCGTGGCTCCTGGGAACGCTTCGCCGAGGCAGTCGCCACGTTGCGCGACCGGCGCGTGAGAGGGAAGGCAGTCTTCGACCTCCAGTGACGCCGGCCCCAGAGGCGAGACCCGCCGCCTGCGGTCGATCAGGCGGCCGATGGAGCAGGAGGCGCTGCGGCCGCCGCCGGATGGCGATGGGACCTCAACTGCGGCGACACGCGTTCGTGTGGGAAGGAGCGACGCGGTTGACACCACGGTTCGTGACCGAGGGCGGGATGGAGCTGCGTGATGTGGAGATCTTCCTGACGCTCGCCGAGGAGCTGCACTTCGCCAGGACCGCCGAGCGGCTGCGGGTCAGCCCGTCCCGGATCAGCCAGGCGATCAGGAAGCAGGAAAGGCAGGT